>NZ_BCBX01000035.1:416600-455857 GCF_001417795.1 Sphaerimonospora mesophila
GGGGGGATCCTGGCGGAATCCCGGCTGTTCACCGTGAACCAGTCGTCCGGATGGGGCAGCCTCCTGCTGCTCGCCATTGCCGGGGCCGTGATCGGCGGGGTCAGCCTCTTCGACGGGGTGGGTACCGTCTGGCAGGCACTCCTCGGCTCGCTCCTGATCGGCTCGATCGCCAACGGCATGGACCTGCTGTCAATGCCCTCCTCCTACCGGTTCACCGTCACAGGCGCCGTGCTCGTCCTGGTGGTGATCATCGATGCCATGGCCCGTCGCCGGGCCGCCGCACTAAGCGGGTGACCGACCCGTTTCTCCTCACCTCTTCACCCTGAGGACAGCAAGATCATGCACAGGAATCCACTTTGCCGCCGCGCCGTTTCCATCTTTCAATAAGCTGCAGGTAATGACCGGAATGGAGTGATTGATTTGTCCGCTCGTCGCGAGATCGTCGCCAAGGGTGCCGCCGCCCCGAGCGCCTCCTACTCACAGGGGATCGCATTCGAGAACATGGTGGTGACGGCGGGTCAGGTCGGCAGCGATCCGGTCACGGGCGAGCTCAAGGACGGCCTGGCCGCGCAGGTCCGGGCGGCCATCGCCAACCTGGAGGCGGTGCTGGCAGCGGAGGGTCTCGGTCTCGAGCACGTCGTGAAGACGACATGCTTCCTCACCGACGTCGGTGATTTCGCCGAGTTCGACGCGGTCTATCGTGAGCTCTTCCCCGAGCCGCTGCCCGCCCGGAGCACCGTCGGCGTCGCGCTCGCCGGAGGTCTGCTCTTCGAGATCGAGGCATGGGCGGTCAGGCCATGACCGCACCCCGGTCGGCGGCCGAGCCGTCGCTGGATGTCGTGACGTTCGGTGAAGTGCTGGGCAGCCTGCTCGCCACGCAGGTCGGCCCGCTGGACGACGCCACCCACTTCGAGCGGCGGGTGGCCGGGTCGGAGCTGAACACCGCGATCGCGTTGGCCCGATTGGGACATCGGGTCGGCTATCTCGGCATGGTCGGCGACGACCTCTTCGGGAAGGCGGCCCGGGCCCGGTTCGCGGCCGACGACGTCGACACGTCGATGCTGGTCACCACCAGGGAGGCCGCGACCGGCATCCAGGTCAAGGAGCGGATCGTCGGGCGCGACCCGTTGTACATCTACTACCGCAACGGCAGCGCCGGCTCGAAGCTCGCCGCGTCCCCCGACGTCGTCGAATACCTGACGGCTGCACGGCACCTGCACGCGACCGGAATCCCCCTGGCGATCTCCCCCTCGGCTCGCGACTGCGCGTTCGAGGCCGTGGAAACGGCGCGGAGCAAGGGCATTCCGGTGAGCTTCGACCCCAACCTCCGGCCGGTTCTGTGGTCGGATCACCAGGAGATGGTCGACGTCATCAACGCGCTGGCCGTCCAGTGCGACTGGGTCCTGCCGGGACACGGCGAGGGAACCGTGCTGACCGGGAGCAGCGAACCCGAGGAGATCGCCCGGTTCTATCTGTCGCGTGGCGTACGCGGGGTCGTGATCAAGCAGGGCGCGCGCGGCGCGCTGCTGTTCACCGCCGACACGGTCTGGCGGTGTCCGCCGTTCGTGGTCGACGTGGTCGACACCCTCGGAGCTGGCGACGGTTTCGCGGCCGGGTTCGTCAGCGCGCTGATCGATGGTCAGCCGGAGGAGCGGGCGGTGGAACGGGCCTGCGCGGTGGGGGCCATGGCCACCACGAGCGACGGCGACTGCGACGGGATGCCGGCCCGGGCCGAGCTGACCGAGTTCATGGCGGCCCGCCGCGGCACGGTCGCGGAACGGCTGGTCGAAGGGCCGGTGGGGTAGTGGCCACGGGACTACAGGTGGCGCTCGACCGCATCTCCGTTTCGCGCGCCGTCGACCTCACCCGCGAGGTCGCGGAACATGTGGATTGGATCGAAGTCGGCACCTCGTTGATCAAGGCGCATGGCATGCCGGCCGTCGCCGCCGTCGTGGCCGCCGCCGGGACGACCCCGGTCCTGGCGGACACGAAGACCGCCGACGACGCGGTGACCGAGGTCGAGATGTGCCACGCCGCCGGGGCGCGGGCGATGAGCGTGCTGGCTCTGGCGCCGGACGAGACCCTGCGCGCGTGTGCCGCCCGGGCTCATGAGCTGGGCATGGAAGTCCTCGTCGATCTGCTGGCCACCGGTGCCGAGCGTTTCGACGGGCTGCTGGCCGAGTTCTCCGGCTCTGCCCACCTGGTCTGGGCCTCGCACATCGGCAAGGACCAGCAGAGGCAGGGTGCCGTGGACCATGCGCTCGATCGGCTGACCGAACGAGCCACGGGACACCGGCTCGCCCTGGCCGGCGGGCTCGGCCGGGAGGACGTGGCGGCACTCGCCGGCTCCCACCTGAATCTCCGCGTCATCGTCGGCTCGGCCATCACCAAGGCCCCGGACCCTGCGGCGACCGCGGCGGAGTTCCGGCGACTGCTCACGGCCGAGCCGCCTGCCGCCCCGAGCCTGAGAGAGGCGACTGATGATGACTGACACGGCCGTGACCGACACGACTCATGGCGACCCGGTCGACACCATCATGGGAGAGATCACGGCGGCGCTGGCCGGGCTCGACCGATCCGCGATCCGGGCCATGGCCGAGCTGACGATGCGGGATGGCCGCGTCTTCGTCACGGGCGAGGGCCGCTCCGGCTTCATGGCCCGGGCCTTCGCCATGAGGCTGATGCATCTGGGAACCCAGGCCTACTTCGTGGGCGACACCTGCACCCCGGCGGTCGCCCCCGGCGATGTCGTGGTGGCGGTGTCGGGATCGGGAACGACGGCCGCCACGGTCCGGACCATGAAGGCCGCGAGGGCCAACCGGTGTGAGACGGCCGCAGTCACCAGCGACCCGTCATCGGAACTGGCCACCCTGGCCGATCTCGTGCTGCACGTTCCCGGTGCGACGAAGCACCGCAGGAAAGGCGAACCGGTGACCGGTCAGCCCCTGTCCAGCCTCTTCGACCAGTGCGTCCACATCGCCCTCGACGCCGTCTGCCTGACGATCGCCGACAGCCGGCGCATCGACAACGAGACCGCCGTCAGGGCCCACGCCAACACCGAATAGCACGCGCGGCGAGGCGTCATCCGGACCGTCCCGACCGTCCGGTTGTCCGGGCCGTGCGGGCACCTTGGGAACACCTTGTGAGCACCTGAGGAACACGGTCCGGCGCCCTCGTCTCGATCTCCGCCCCTTGTGATGGGGGGAGCCGCCCGCGGAAGCCTCTCACGACCCCGGAGCCTTCGCGAGGGCCGGTCTTACGTGACGTACGGCCACTGGCCTGAGCGCGGCCGGCCAAGATCTTGTCTTGACGGCGATGGTCGTCTCGGGTCTAATGGCGGACTGTGTCGCGTGCCGCCGGACAGGTGGACGTCGGGGGCATGGAGACACCTTTACCTCCAGGGAGCCGCATCGTGAGTCCACACGTCACGCGCCTCGTCTGACGCCGCCGTAGGCCGCGTGGCCGTTTTTCCGCCACGCTCTCGCCTTCGACGCCGCTTTCCGCCGACGCTCATGCGTCCCCGGGCGCGTCTCCCTGAAATCAGCCGCCGTCTCTGCGGGTTTCCGTACGGCTCCCTGTGCGCCTCGCCTTCGGGCCGGGCCGTACGGCCGCGTGCGGCGGATCGGCGCGCCCCGTCTCGAAGAGATCCGGCAGAACCGTCGACCAGGCATCGGCGTCTGCCGTTCGAAACCGCGTGCCACAAGGAGTGCCCGCTTGTCCCTGCACCAGAACCAGAACCAGGCCCAGACACAGGCCCAGACACAGGCCCAGACACAGGCCCAGACACAGGACCAGACACAGGCCCAGACACAGGCCCAGGCACAGGACCAGAACCAGAATCAGGCCCAGGCACAGGACCAGGCCCACGAGCACGGCCCGTATGCGCGGCCGGCACCGTACATCAGCGAGTTCAACCGGCCGATCGTCGAGGAGTTCCGCGCCAACGGCGGGCGCGTCGGCGGGCCTTTCGCAGGAGGCGACCTGCTGCTGTTGACGACGGTGGGGGCGAAGTCGGGCAGGGAGCAGACGTCTCCACTGGGTTACGTCCGGGTCGGCGACCGGCTGCTCGTCGTCGCCTCGGCGGGCGGTTCACCCCGCCACCCTGCCTGGTATCACAACCTGCTCAGACATCCCATGGTGCAGGTCGAGATCGGCACCGAGACCTTCGGCGCGATCGCGGTCCCGGCGGAGGGCGCCGAGCGTGACCGATTGTTCAAGGAGATCGTGCGGGTGGCACCCGGCTACGGGGACTACCAGGCCCGGGTCGAGCGACGGCTGCCGGTGGTAGCGCTCGAACGCTCCTTCACCGAGGCCGGCCCCGAAGAGATCACCAACCTCGCCGACAAGCTCATCGAGATCCACCGGTGGCTGCGTGACCAGCTTCGCCGGGTCCGGGCCGAGGCGGATGCGCACTTCGCGGCGCGATCAGCCGCCACCGGTACGGACGCCGAGGCGGCCGATCCCCCGCGAGTGGGGCTCGGCCTGCAACTCAGACAGCACTGCCTGGCCTTCTGCGAGTCCCTTCAGTTCCACCACATGGGGGAGGACGCCCAGATGCTGCCCGAGATGGAGCGGCGGCATCCGCATCTGCGTGAGGCGATCGAGCGGCTGCGCGCCGAGCATCGCACCGTGGACAGGATCCGGGGCGAACTCGAGCGGCTGCTGGCGGACATCACCACCGCGGATCCCGACCGGTTCCGTGCCGAGCTGGACCGGATGGCCGTCGAGTTGGAGGCGCATCTGGACTTCGAGGAGGAGTCGCTCATCCCCGTCCTCGCGGCCATTCCCTTCCCGCCGGGGCCGCCCGCCGCCTGAGCCGCGACCGGCCAGGGGGAACCCGGGGTCATGGAGGTGGGAGCGTGAGGGAGGGAGGGGACCGCGGGAAACGCCGCCGGTCCCCTCCCGACGCGCCCGTGGAAGGCCGGAGCTCAGGTCGGCTGGGTCGTGCCGCGGCGATCGATGCCGGCCGAGATCAGCGGGTGGAGGGCGGTCCGGGCGAGACGGGCGGCGAGTGAGGCCGTGATGCCGTGCAGGGTGACCACGACGAGCACGGCGATGACCGCCCCGGTGAGCAGACCGGCCACCACGTCCGTCGGATAGTGCACGCCTGCGTAGACACGACCGAACGCCACCAGCAGGGCGAGCACGGCGGCGAGCGCGCCCAGCTTGCGATCCAGGAGAAACAGGCCGGCGGCGAACGCGCCCGCGATCACGCTGTGGTCGCTGGGCATCGAGAAATCATGTCCGCAGTGGAGCAGCACCAACGCATGGTGGATCGCGTTGCACGGGCGGACCCGGGAGAAGATCGGTGAGATCAACTCCTGGTTCACCTCGAGGGCCAGCACCGCGGCGAGGCCGGTGAGCGCGGCGGTCGCGACCGCGCCCGGCGGATGGAAACACCGACGGGCCCGCCACCAGCCGACGAGCAGGAGCAGCGCGAGCGCGGTCAGCCCGCCCCACCAGGCGTAGGCGGATACGACACCCTGCAGCCAGGGGGTGGATCGGGCGAAGCCGTTGATTTCCAGATAGATGCTCGTGTCGATGTCCATAGTGATTGGGTTTCCCTGCGACGTTCCCGGTCCCGCCCCAGCACGGTCTTCGGGTCGGTCAGGAACTCCCCGGCGCTGAAGCGCTCGCTTGACCGTTCGCTGAGCCGGGCGCGTAAACTCGTGATCAGGTGATGGGTCCCGCCGGGGCGGTGGCATGGTCTGCTCGACCATCCGTCCGCTGCCCGAACCGCCGCTGACGGCTGATGGCTCCTGACACAGGTCAGGGCCCTGGTCGTCTGAAGGGAGGCGGATGTGGGGGGAGGATCGATGCACGGACGTCCGCCGAGCGACCGGCCGGCGGATCCGCCGGTCGACCCGGACACCGACCCCGACGACATCGTGATCGACGCGGACGTCCGTACCGCGCCTCCCGACCCGGAGCGGGACGCCTCCGGATCGTCGGCACCCGACTCCGGGAGAGGGCCGGTCCGCGGCCGCGTGCGGACCGCCCAGCCCCGGAGGATCTGGGGCGTTCTCGCGATGATCGCCGCCGGGGGCGGCCTGGGCAGCGTGGCCAGACACCTGGTCGGTCAGGCGCTTCCCGTCCGGCCGGGGGCCTTCCCGTGGGCGACGTTCCTCGTCAACGTCAGCGGCTGCTTCGCGCTCGGCTGCCTGATGGTGTTCGTCCTGAGCGTCTGGCCGCCCAGATGGTACGTCCGGCCCTTTTTCGCGGTCGGCCTCCTCGGTGGATATACGACGTTCTCCACCTTCACCGTGGAGATCGTGGATCTCGTGATCCGCGGGGTCTGGACGTCTGCCGCCGCGTACGCCGTCGGCAGCCTCATCGCCGGTCTGGTCGCCGTCTGGGCCGGCGGCGTCGTCGCCGGTGCCGTCGCCGGTCTGACCGTACGGAATGTTCTCCACAGACGGACGAAATCTGTGGAGAACCCCTAGGCTGCGTCCCGGTCCCGAGCGTGCGCCCCTCGTCGGTACGGCCCTGCGGAGCGGACCTCAGCCCATGGTCTTCTGGCCGTCGATCGCCTCTCGGATGATGTCGGCGTGCCCCGCGTGCTGCGCGGTCTCGGCGATGACGTGCAGCAGCACCTGGCGCACCGTCCAGCTCGCCCCCGGCTCGAACCACGGCGCCTCCGGCAGCGGATGGGCGGCATCGAGGTCCAGGGTGCGCACCAACTCGTCGGTGCGCCCGGCGACCTTCTCGTACTCGGCCAGCAGACCGGTAAGGGTGTCGCCCGGCCCCATCTGGAACCCACTGGCCCAGTCGGCATCGTCAGCGAACATCGCCTCGGCGCCCCCGACGGCGAATCGGGCCCACTGATCCTCGACGCGGGCCACATGCTTGATCAGCCCGCCCAGACAGAGCTCACTGACGGTCGGCCGCTGCGCGGCCTGCTCGTCGGTGAGCCCCTGAACGGTGTAGCGCAGAAAGCCCCGGTGCTTGCCGAGACCGGCGAGCAGGTCCGCCCGCTCCCTGCTGAGAGTCGCGCCGTTCGTCATTGTGTCCCCCCATTGCTCGGTGTCATGCCAGACGCTACTAAGGCCGACCGACATTTCAGGGGAGCGAGCACGCGAGGCGGGCCCGCCACGGCGGTGATCGCCTACCGACCGCGATCAACCCCCCGGGCGGGCCCGGCGGAACGACACCAAGGGGGAGTTCTACTTGAACCGGCGCAGCCGGAGGCTGTTGCTGACCACGAAGACGCTGGAGAACGCCATCGCGGCTCCGGCGATCATCGGGTTGAGCAGGCCGGCGGCGGCCAGCGGCAGCGCGGCCACGTTGTAGGCGAACGCCCAGAACAGGTTGCCCTTGATCGTGCGCAGCGTGCGGCGCGACAACCGGATCGCGTCCGCCGCCACCCGCAGGTCGCCGCGGACCAGGGTGAGGTCGGCGGCCTCGATCGCGACATCGGTGCCGGTGCCCATGGCCAGGCCGAGATCCGCCTGCGCGAGCGCCGCCGCGTCGTTGATCCCGTCGCCGACCATGGCGACCTTCCTGCCCTCGGCCTGCAGCCGCTTGACCACGTCGACCTTGCCGGCGGGCAGCACCCCGGCGATCACCTCGTCGATTCCCACCTCGGCGGCGACCGATCTCGCCACGGCCTCGTTGTCGCCGGTGAGCAGCACCGGGGTCAGCCCCAGGCCGCGCAGCATCCTGATCGCCTCTGCGCTGGTCTGCTTCACGGTGTCGGCGACCACGATGATCGCGCGTGCCGCGCCGTCCCAGCCGACCGCGACAGCCGTACGGCCGGCCTCCTGGGCGGCCCGCAGCGCGCGCTCCAGGTCGGCGGGCAGGTGCTGGGACCATTCGGCGAGCAGGGCAGGCCGTCCGACGAGGACCGCGTGGCCGTCGACGACGCCCTGCACGCCCAGGCCCTCGACGTTGGCGAAGTCCTCCGGTGTGGGCAGGTCGCCCACCCGATTGGCCGCGCCACGCGCGATGGCCCTGGCGATGGGGTGCTCGGAGGCGTGCTCCAGCGCACCGGCCAGGCGCAGCACCTCCTCCTCCGCGACGCCGTCGGCGGTGACGACCTCGACCAGCCTCATCTTGCCCTCGGTCACCGTGCCGGTCTTGTCCAGCACGACGGTGTCGATCCCGTGGGTGGATTCCAGCGCCTCGGGCCCCCTGATCAGGATGCCGAGCTGAGCGCCGCGCCCCGTGCCGACCAGCAGCGCGGTGGGGGTGGCCAGACCGAGTGCGCAGGGGCAGGCGATGATCAGTACGGCCACCGCCGCGGTGAACGCCGCCCCGGCGCCCTGACCTGTGCCGAGCCAGAAGCCGAGCGTGCCGACGGCCAGCGCGATCACGATGGGCACGAACACCCCGGAGATCCGGTCGGCCAGCCGCTGCACCTGGGCCTTGCCGGTCTGGGCCTCCTCCACCATGCGTGCCATCCGGGCGAGCTGGGTGTCGGAGCCGACCCGGGTCGCGCGGACCACCAGCCGTCCCCCGGCGTTGATCGTGGCTCCGGTCACCTGATCGCCGGGACGTACCTCCACCGGGACCGACTCGCCGGTCAGCATGGCGGCGTCGACCGCGGACGTACCCTCCTCGACGACCCCGTCCGTGGCGATCTTCTCGCCGGGCCGTACGACGAAACGATCGCCCACCGCGAGCCGATCGGTCGGGATCCGCACCTCCCGGCCGTCGCGCAGCACGGCGACGTCCTTGGCGCCCAGCTCCATGAGGGCACGCAGGGCGGCGCCGGCCCGGCGCTTGGACCGCGCCTCGAAATAGCGCCCGGCGAGGATGAACGCGGTGACCCCGGCGGCGGCCTCCAGGTAGATGTTGCCGGACCCGTCGGTGCGCTCGATCGTCAGCACGAACGGGTGGGTCATGCCCGGCGTGCCGGCGGTGCCGAAGAACAGCGCCCACAGCGACCAGCCCAGCGCGGCGATCGTGCCGAGCGAGACGAGCGTGTCCATGGTGGCCGTGCCGTGCCGCAGGTTGGTCCACGCGGCCCGGTGGAACGGCAGACCGGCGTAGACCACGACGGGGGCGGCGAGCGTGAGCGACAGCCACTGCCAGTTGGTGAACTGCAGCGCCGGGATCATCGCCATCGCGATCACCGGGACGGCCAGCGCCACAGCGGTGATCAGCCGGTTCCGCAGCGGCCCGAGCTCGTCCTCCTGATCGGCCTCGGGCTCGGGAAGCCCCGGCGCCTCAGTCGTACGGACCTCGTCGGCGCCGATTTCCCCGGTCCCCGTGGTGGCGTGCGGCGGTGTCTCCACGGGCTCGGGGCGGCGCGGCGCGGGCATCCTGGCCCGGTAACCGGCCTTCTCCACCTCGGCGACGAGCAGCCCGGGGTCGAGACCCTCGGGGTAGCTGACCTTCGCCTTCTCGGTGGCGTAGTTGACCGTGGCGGTCACGCCCTCCAGCTTGTTGAGCTTGCGCTCGATGCGGTTGGCGCACGAGGCGCAGGTCATGCCGCTGATCGAGAGCTCGACCGTGCCGCCGGGGCCGGGTGGCCTGCCGTCGGTGATGGAAGTCATCGCCCCTCCTTTCTCGCGTCGTGCCCCGCGTCAGTGCCCGTGGTCGCCGGACTCGTGGTCGCCGGACTCGTGGTCGCCGGATTCGTGGGCGTCGGCGCCGTGATCCGCCGACCCCTGCTCGGCGTGGACGGTGAAGGCGGCCGTGTGCACGGTCCCCCCGTGCTTGAAGTCCAGGAACAGACGGTAGTCGCCGGGGCTCGGCGCCTTCGCGTGGAACGCGACCCGCTCGGCGGTCGAATCGCTTCCGGTGGCGGCCGCCGTACCTTCCGGGTGCACGTGCAGGTAGGCGAGGTCACCGGCGCGCAGCGCGACCAGGTGGCCGAAGGCGCCCAGGTAGGGCTGCAGGTCGGTGACGGGCCTGCCGTCCCTGCTCACCTCGAAGACGAGTGTGTCCGCGGCGCCGGAGGCGAGGGTCCCGGTCATCGTGACCGTGTAGCCGTCCACCGTGGCCGTACGGCTCGGCTTCGGCAGCGGCCGGGGCGTCTGATCGCCCGGCGCGAACAGGTCGACGCCCAGCGTGAGGCCGGTCGCGTCCTCGGGGACGAAGTCGGCGAACGCCCGGTACGCTCCGGCGCGCGGCAGCGTCAGCTCGACCGACCACACTCCGTCGCCCGCCTCTTCCGGGTGCAGGTGCAGGAACTCGCCGAGATCGCGTGAGACGACGATGAAGTGCAGCTTCTTCTCATGCTGGACCTGGTACGCGGTGAGCGGGGAGCCGTCGGGCCCGGTGACGGTGAACCGGAAGTCCACCGGTTCGCCCGGCGTGAGCACGGTGGTCTCGGGGACCAGGGTGTAGCCGTTCTGGGACACCTGCAGACCACCGGGCAGGTCAGACGCCGTTTCCGCGTGCGTGGCGTGGGCGCCGACGGCGTCGTGACCCCCCGGTGACGGATCATCGGGGGATGGGGACGCCGGGAGATGCCCGGCGTCGGCCGTATGCCCCGCAGGGCCGGCGACCACGTCACCGGCCGCCGCGCCGGCGCCCAGGGCAGCGCCGAAGAGCACGATCAGCCCGACGCCGTAGGCGCCCAGCTTCACGAGGTTCTCGTTCATGGGTTCACCACCTCGTAGCCTGCCTCCTGGACGGCGGCGACGATCGCCGCGCCGTCGGCGGAGCCGTCGCTGACGACCTCCATCAGGCCGGTCTCCAGCTCGACCTTGACGCCGGTGACGCCGGGGACCGCCTCGACCTCCTCGGTCACCGAGCTGACGCAGTGGCCGCAGGTCATGCCCTTGATCGTGTAGGTGCTGGTCGCCATCTCAATCGCTCCTCTTTATCCGGAAAACCGGTGTTCAACCGTGGATACCCACCCTAACACCCTACCCCCCTAGGGTATTTCCCCGCCACGCCCGGAAGGCGACCGACCTCCTGTACCCCCGAGGTCTCGTCCGTCCCAGGGGCTCGTCCGCCCCGAGTTCGCGGGCCCTCGCCGAACTCTACGAGCTCTCAGGTCAGGTAACGCGGCCAGAGGTACGGCACGGCCGGCGCGACGGTGATCACGGTCACCACCAGGCCGTACCCGGTGAACCGGCAGAAGCCGATCCGGTCGCCGCCGCGCTCGGCGAGGACGAGGACGAGGACGAGGCCGACGGCGTCGGCCGAGGCGCCGATCGCCGTGGCGTTCCCGCCGAGCGGGAGAGCGCCCACCGCAGCACCCGGGCGTCTCCGTCGGGAACCGCTGTGTGAGATCGGACACGATCGGGCGACCCCGCGCCGCGCAGCGTCACGACCGAGGGTTCGCAGTGCGGACGGGTCGCGGCACGAAGGCGGCCATCACCGGAGCGAGCACGGCCAGGCTCTGTAAGAGCATCACCGGGTTCTCGACGGCGGCCTTCTCGTCGAGTTGCATGCTCTCGGCGGCCCGACCGTGGGCGTACCGGAACGCCCTACGGAGCAGTGACCGGCACAGTCCGATCAAGGCGATCGTCAGTACGACGACCAGCGTCATGTGCCGACCAGCCGGGTCATCAGCGTGTTGAGCGTGACCGCGCCGAGCAGCCGTTCGCTGTCGACGACGGCGACGATCGGGCTGCGGGTGCGCGCCATCAGCGCCGCCACCTCCAGCACCGTGGCGTCCGGATCGGTCACGGGGAGCTCGCGCGGCTGGTCGGGCAGGGCCCGGCGCACGGTGAGGTCGCCGAGCGCGTGGATGAACTCGTCCGCGTGTGCCTCGTCGATCACCCGGGCGAGGGTGGGGTCGTCCTGGCAGTAGCCCGGCACCGCCAGCCGGAGCACCTGGGTGCCGGGGAGGATCGTGAACGGCGTCCTCCGCTCGTCGAGCACGATCAGGCCGGGCAGATCCCGCTCGACCATGAGGCGCGCCGCCTCGATGACCGGGGAGTCCACCATCACCGTGGGGACCTGGGTGATGAGGTCACGAGCGCGCATGGTTCACCTGCCCACGGCATTGCGGTTGTGCGGGTCACTTGCCGCCTTGTCGAAACGAGGAGCCGAACTCTTCGCCGACCAGGCTTCCCGGCACACTCACTTCACCTTAGCGGTCGTCCAAATGCCTGACGCGACCGGAGATGATCGATCAGAGGTGGTCGTGGCCGCCGCCGCCCAGAAGCCGCAGTAGGCGCTCCAGGTGCGGCGGCATGTTGCGCAGCCGTACGGCCCGGCCGTGGCCCTTGGCGGAATTCCCGCTGCCGAGGCCCGGGTCGAGCAGCACGCGCAGCCCCGACAGGTCGATGAAGCGCAGATCCGCGGCGTCGACGACGAGCGCGTGGTCGGAATCGGGCACCCGGGCCAGAGCCGAGGCGAGCGCGGCGCTGTTGGACACGTCGACCTCTCCGCTCAGCGCGACCGACGTGTCCGGAGGCGACCACGTGACACGGAGATGCCGGTCGGCGTAGAGAACGATGTGTTCCGGGCTGCTGTGTTCGAGGTTCCCGCCGGTGTCGGCGGGCGGACTGGCAGGCGGCGCCACGGCTCCCTCACGCGACCATGTCTCGCGGGGGGAGGGAGATCCCGACGGGGCGGGGAATGTCGATCCTCGTCACGAGCCCTACCTTCCTGATGGGCAGGATCAGTAATGATGAGGGTGGGGTGGAGACAGGATGCGTGTCAATGGTCCGAAGACATGATGTTGCGCACGTGTCCGATCACCGTGGATCGGCTGACAGGGGAACCGGGACTCGAGGTGGGAATCTCGAGGTGGGAATCTCGAGGTGGGAATCTCGGGGCGGGAATAAGGTGAAACACGACCTAGGTCGGGAAGGGATGCGAGGTCGGCGGGACGGTCTCCATCCGTGCCCTGCCGAGCGTGAAGCCCGCCCACACGGCCTTTCCCCGGGGGTGGATCGGCGTCCAGCCCCACATCTCGCTGACCCCCGCCACGACCTGCAGCCCGCGGCCCGTCTCGGCCACGTAATCAGGCTCCCGCAGGAGCGGAGGCGCGTCGTTCGGATCGGTGACCACGCAGAGCAGCGCGCGGCGGGAGCCGAACAGCAGCAACCGGACGGGACAGGGCGGGATCACCGGCCGGCTGAGCCCGTGCCGTACCGCATTGGCCACCAGCTCGCACACCGCGAGTGCCGCGTCGTCGACGATCTCCGGCATCGACCAGCCGTGCAGTACGGCGCTCGTGAAGTGCCGTGCCGTACGGGCGGCCAGGATCTCACGCTGGAACTCCTGCTGGGCGACTCGTAATCCGCCGCGCCGTTCGTCCGCTGAGGGCTGATCCTCCGGGGAAAGCCAGGGCCAGCGGGTTCCGCTGGGAAAGACCTGCTCCAGGGTGATCTGCCAGTGTTTCCAGCCGTCGCTATCGGCGTCCGCGAGGGAAGCGCTGTCTGCCCGATAACCAGTCATTGAGAGCCCTATGAGGTAGCTGTCGGCCATGTGGCTGGATGACTCAGTTAGTCATACTGCTCCCATTGATGCGTCTGTGCAAGTACAGATGCACGTGCAGACGCACAAACTTTTTTACTGAACCTGTCTAACGGCAAAGCGAGACATGATGACCAAGATCGAAAACGGAGTGCCCTCCACCCGCCTCGTGGGTGCCGCGTGGCGGAAGAGCCGCCACAGCAACCCCAACGGCAACTGTGTGGAGCTCGCCGCGCTGCCCAACGGCCGGGTGGCGATGCGGAACTCCCGCCATCCGGTCGGACCGGTCCTCATTTACGGCATATCAGACATTGCGGGCTTCATCACATCGGTCAAAGAGGGGGAGTTCGATGACTTCCTGCGTTGATTAGGTCCCTACCAGGGAAAATGATTGACCGCTTGCGTGACGAGGGGTTCGGAGTATCGTGAACCGCGCATCAGTAACCGGCGTGCCCGTAAGGACCTGCACATGATCGCCGCCTCGCCGGAAAGCACACCTCTCCTCCCAGATCCCCTGCCGACACAGCAAAGCCAGAGCCCCACCGTCCTGCGGATCATGCTGGGGGCGCAGCTTCGACGTCTGCGGGAGCGCAACCACATCACGCTCGAGGAGGCGGGACGGGAGATCCGCGCGTCCCACTCCAAGATCAGCAGGATGGAGCTCGGCCGCGTCGGTTTCCGTACCCGTGACGTCGCCGATCTCCTCACGATGTACGGCGTGCACGACGAGGGCGAGCGGGACGCCCTGCTCTCGCTCGTCCCCCGTGCGAAGGCCCCCGGTTGGTGGCACAACTACGACGACGTGCTGCCGTCCTGGTTCGAGACGTACGTCGGCCTGGAGGAAGCCGCCGGCGGCATCCGGAACTACGAGGTCCAGTTCGTTCCCGGGCTGCTGCAGACCGAGGAATACGCCCGGGCCGTGGTACGGCTCGGGCACGCCGACGCGGCGGCCGAGGAGGTCGAACGGCGGGTGCGGCTGCGCATGCTGCGGCAGGCGGTGCTGACACGGCCGGAGCCCCCGCATCTGTGGGCGGTCGTCGACGAGGCGGTGGTGCGCCGCCCGCTCGGCGGCCGGGCCGTGATGCGCGCCCAGCTGGAGCGTCTGCTGGAGCTGGTCGCGCTGCCCAATGTAACGCTCCAGATCGTGCCGTTCCTCGCGGGCGGACTCGCGGCGGCGGGCGGCCCGTTCAGCATCCTGCGTTTCTCGGAGGCGTACCTGCCCGACGTCGTCTACCTGGAGCAGCTCACCAGTGCCGTTTACCTGGACAAGCGGGAGGACGTCGACCGCTACCTGGTGGTCATGGACCGGTTGTGCGTCGCCGCCAAGTCCGTTCCCGAGACCAAGGACATGCTGCACCGGCTCATCGCCGAGCTGTGACACGGGTGGGCGTGTGCCCGTCACGGATCTCGCGTACGCGTCCGGGGGAGCGTGCGCGTGCCCGGGGACCGTTTGCGTCCCCGGGGATGTGGCATGCCTGGGGATGTGGCGTAAGCCGTACCGGAATGTGACGTAAGCGGTACCACAAAACGCGTGTCAGGCACGGCCCGGCGGTAAGTGGACTTACTGAACAGAAAGGCGCACCGGGGGGAACCGAGGGGCGGTGAGGGCCTTGCCGGGCAGCCTACTCAGTTTGGAGTTCGACCGGGACACGGTCACCGAGGTGCGGCATCTCGTCACGAGGTCGGCGAGGGAGGCCGGCCTCGCCGGCATCACGCTCGAGGACTTCGTCCTCGCGGTGCATGAAGCGGTCACCAACGCCGTCAGGCACGGCTTCCCACCCTGCGGCATCGCATTATGGCGGGAGCCGGACGCGCTCATCTGTGAGATCACCGACAGCGGCCCGGGCATCCCGCCGGAGGTCTTCCAGCGGCCCGAGCCCGTGGCGCGGTTCGACTACGGGGGACGCGGGCTGTGGCTGATGGACCTCCTGGCTGACCTCGACGTCAGCGCCGGGGCCGACGGCACGACGATCCGGCTGTCCGCGCCCGTTCAGTGATCCTTTCCGCTGAGAGCGGAGATCGGATTGAATGTCCCGAAGCTGGGCTGCAATCGCATTTGTCCTGCTCTGGCGTGATGGTTAGCACCGACACGACCTGGGCATTTCTGATCTCATCGACCCGAAGTGCAAGCCGTACGGCATGCCGGGCGGCCTATCCGTGACCGGCACATTCGGTTCACCCGATTACCGCGCGATCCGGGTCAGCAGCCGATCACTTGCTAGGCTGCAGGGAGCCGAAGAACCGGGCGTTGTCTCACCCGGCAGGTGAGACCGTTGAGAAGTGGGGTCACACCGTGAAGAAGCTGCTCGTTCTCGCACTTGTCGCTCTCGGGGGGTTGCTGGTCTGGCGTAAGGTGCAGGCCGACCGCGCCGAGCTCGACCTGTGGACTGAGGCCACCGGTAGCGAGAACTGACCATCTGGATGGGGCGTGATCGTGGCGGAAGGCGCGGGAATGCCACCCG
The DNA here is from genome assembly GCF_001417795.1 of Sphaerimonospora mesophila. Taxonomy (NCBI): domain Bacteria; kingdom Bacillati; phylum Actinomycetota; class Actinomycetes; order Streptosporangiales; family Streptosporangiaceae; genus Sphaerimonospora; species Sphaerimonospora mesophila. The sequence continues at coordinate 432,389 of NZ_BCBX01000035.1, forward strand.
TGAAGCTGGCCTGCCTCGACCTGGCGGGAACCACGATCGGTGACATCAGCATGGTGGAAAGGGCGTTCGCCGAGGCGATCGCCACGCAGGGCATCGTTCCTGGGACCAGTGCGTATGCGCGGGCGATGGTGCATGTGCACAGGTCCCGGGGATGCCCCAAAATCGAAGTTTTCCGCGGGCTTTTCCCCGACAACGAGGTGCAGGCGCAGGCGGCGAACCTGGCGTTCGAGCGATCCTACGAGGGCGCCATCGAACGGGCGGGGCTCACTCCCCTGGCCGGCACAATCGAGGCCCTCGAAAAGCTGCGCGACGCCGGAGTTAAGATCGCGCTGATCACCGGATTCAGCCGGTCCACCCTCGGCCGGGTGCTGAGCGCCCTCGGCTGGTCCGACAGGCTGGATCTCGCCCTGTGCCCGGAGGACGCCGGGCGGGGCCGGCCGTACCCCGACATGGTCCTCACGGCTCTGCTGCGCTGCGGGATCGACGACGTACGGCAGGTGGCCGTGGCCGGCGACTCGGAGAGCGACATGCTCTGCGGCAGCCGCGCGGGCGCGTCGATCATCGCGGGAGTGCTCACCGGCGTGCACAGTCGGGAGCGCCTGCTGAGCGGCGGCGCCACCCACATCCTCGACTCCATCGCCGACTTCCCCGCCCTGGCCCTGGGCACCGAGGCCGTCGCCCCCACCACCCGCTGACGACGCGTCGCGTGTGTCCGTCATCGCCCAGATGGTGGACATCGAGCGGCGTCGCGGTAAGTCGAGTGGCGCGAGGCCGTACGCTGTTGCTACGGTGTACAGGCCGGACGGCTTTGCGATCTATCGATTTCCCCAGGTCGCGGGATCGTTCCCGGAGGGGCCTTAGCTCAGCTGGCAGAGCGCCTGCTTTGCAAGCAGGAAGTCAGGGGTTCGAATCCCCTAGGCTCCACCTCGAAAAAAGATACCCCCGCCGATGATCGTTCGACGGGGGTGAGTGACTAACTGAGTGACTACGCTCTGATCTCGCCTGGGAAGATCTCGTCCATGGCTTCGGCACCCTCCAGCAGGACGGGCCGCAGCTGCTTCCGGTAGACCGTCTCTGTGACCACCGTGTTGGCGTGGCCCACCAGGCGCGAGATGTCTTCGATAGGCACGCCGGAGTCCGAGAGCAGCGAGACGAAGCTGTGTCGCATCTCCTTCGGGGTCCACCTCTCGCTGTCGAGCCCCGCCGCGTGCAGAACCTTCCGAAAGTCGCGCCGGACGTTCGTCGCGCTCAGCGCCGTACCGTTCTTGGTGCGAAAGACAAGCTCCGTGCCTGCCTCCCCCTCCTCTTTTGTCTGGACTTCCCAGAGCGCGCGCAGTGCTCTTACGCACCTCTGGGGCAACTTGAGAGTGCGCCGAGACTTCGCCGTTTTGGTGTCGCCCTTGCGACGGACAGAACGCCATACGTAGACGGCGAACTCTTCGTGATCCCATCCCGTGTCACCGACTGGTCGCCACGCTTTGCGTTCCTTGTCGAAGGTGACGACATGGGGCCAGATGAGCGCCCGAAGCTCTTCGGTCCGGGCGCCGGTGAGCAGCGACAGAACGATGTACGCGCACATTCTCACGTCGGCCTGCTCCGCGGCGGTCAGTACGGCGTTCGCCTGGTCGAGCGTGAATGCCTTCGATGGCCGGCCTTCTCGACCCTCGGGCACCTCGCAGAGGTCTACGACGTTCCGCTTGACCTTGTCACGGCGCATCGCGTTCTTCACCGCGCGGTTCAGGATCGAGTGGAGCATCTTGAGCGTGCGCGTGCTGAGCGCGTTCGCCTTGTCGGCCAGCCACCTATCGACATCTTCGACTGAGAGATCCCGGAGCTTCCGGGCACCCAGGGCCGGGATGATGTGATTCTCCGCGAACTCCTTGTAGAGGGTGACCGTTCCGGCGTCGCGCCCCTTCAACCCGTGCTCCAACCAATAATTGATCGCATCGGCGACGGTGTAGCCACTAGACGTGATCGCGAGACCGTCCTCATAGTCGCGGATGATCTCCTTGAGCTTCGTTTTGGCCTCGGTCTTGGTCTTGCCACTGGCCTTCTTCACAATCCTCTTGCCCTGCGGGGTGTAGCCCACGGTCACCGAGGCGATCCAGCGTTGACGAGCTTCGTCCCAGTGAAGGCCGCCATCCCCACGGCTACGGCGCTTGGTCATCAGGCGGCCTCCTCGGCTTCCTTCTCCAGCAGGACGAGGTACTCAGCGATCGCAGCGGCCGGGATGAGCCGCGTACGTCCCTCGGTGACCGACCGCAGACGCTTACCGCGGATCAGTTCGTAGACCTTGGTCTTGCCGAGGCCAAGCACACGAGCGGCATCGGGAACGCGGTAGAGCACGGGGCGGCTGACGGGCGGTGTCACAGCGGTTCCTCCTTCGGTGGTTGGTCGGTCAGGTGTTCTGCCAGTAGCGATTCGCCGGGGGTGTAGCCCTGGCCGGCGAAGCGCCAATGTGCGACGACGAGCGTGGTGTCGGGGTCGAAGGCCCAGCCGGTTTCGCGGAGTTGGGCCTGGCGGTAATCGGCCCGTGCCTGCCGGAGCGCGGTCATGGTGGTCGAGTAGGCGCGGGATCGGGTGGAGAAGTGGCCGCGGAAGCCGAGCATGTGCGCCCACTTGCGCAGCCGTAGGCCGAGCAGTTCGGGATGTTTGACGGGGTCGCCGAGGTCCCAGCAGGTACGGATCAGTCGGGCGGCATGCTCGGTGACGCCCTGCTCAGCGAGCCGGACAAGGTCATAGGAGCGGACGCGCCGGTCCAGGGTGCCCGCGGTTTCGGCGGCTTTGGTGGCGTACTTGGCGACGTAGCCGGCGACCTTCTGTTCGGTCAACTGGCCGCCGTCGCCGTCGCCCTGGTCGAGGTCACCCGGTTCGATCAGCCGTACGTCCACCTGTTCGCCCCACCCCAGGTGGCGGGTGGGTTGGCCGAGATCGGGTCCCTTGACCCGGACGGCGGCAACGGCGGAACGTATCGCTCCGTCGAGGAGCTGCACGTTTGCCCAGTCCGGGGGCGGGATCGGCGGGTCGTCAGGGTTGTCGGTTCGGCCGTCGAGGCGGATCACGGCGTGGAAGTGGACGACGCCACGGGCTTGGTATTCGGCGACCTTGGCAAACGACACTTTGACCTGCCGGTTGAACGCGGCCTGGCTGAGCCCGACAGCTCCGGCGAGGTGGCGACGTAGGTAGATGGTGAAGCGGCGCCACAGGTCCCCGGCGTGGGCGTTCCACAGCACGTGCCCGACGTAGTCATAGGTTGCGGGGTCGAGCGGTTGGCCGACGCGCGGGTCGTCGGCGGTGTGCCGCTCAAAGCAGGCCGGACCACTTCGGCGCGGGTGGCACACCTGAGGGTTGCCATTCTTGTTCGGCCCGCGATGGACCGGGCCGAAGCTCGGTGCGGTTAGGGTGGCGAACACACGCGGATGAGCGCGGACGGTCTCGGGAACGCCTTTACTCCCGCCGAGGAGACCGGCGCGGATCAGGTGGAAGGTGTCGCGCCGGTACAGCTCGGCGCAGGAGGGGCAGCGGGAGGCGCGCCGGTTGCCGCAGCGCACCATCAGTTGGCCGTGGGGTTCGGCTGCTGTGGAGTAGGAGGCGAGGACTTCCCCGGAGGCGGCATCGACGGTGAGACTTTCGCCAGCGAGGCGGATAGGTTCGGCGCAGCCGCCAAGTCGGGCGACTTGGGCGAACCAGCGGGTGAGGTCTGTGCCGGAGCGGCGGGCCAGGTCGGAGATGACCGGCCCGACCAGCTCGGCGAGCGGAGCGGGAGCGCTCACGCGGTGATCCTCCTTACCTCGGTGACGACGATGCGAGGGGCGCAGTTGCGGCACTGCTTGGCGTGGGGGACGCGGTCACCGCAGCGGACGCGGCGGCGGTGGCGGCCGAGCCGGACGGTTATCGGGGCCAGGCACGGGGACAACTCGGCCGAGACGACCGATCGGGTGATCGACCAGGGGTGATCTGTGCCGGGGGCGTAGGTCTCAGTGACGCGCACCTGGTAGACGCTCATGGCTCAGCCCTTCTTGCCGCTGACGTAGATGCGGCCGGTGGCGTGGCACTTGGTGCAGGGCATGGGCCGGTTGTTCACGTCGCGGCCGACGAAACAGAAGCCGTCACAGGCCGGGCATTCGCGGTACAGGGCGGTCATCGGCCGCACCGCCCGCACGTGGTCGAGGTGCGGGGGTTGACGCCACCGCAGCGGCACACCCAGATGGAGGCGGTACCGGGCGGGAGCCAGGGCGAGCCCGAGACGAGCAGGGGCAGGAGCGGGAGACGGTGGAGGTGGCGCATACTGGTGTCTCCTTTGCTTGTGGGCGAAGGGGACGCCCCGCGAGAGCGGCGGTTGCCGGCAAGCGTTGTCCGCTCTCGTGGAGGCGTCGTATGGGTGAGGGGTTGGGACTGTCCGGGTCTCTAGCAGCGGGGAATACCGTCGTCGCAGTCGCAGGCGGTGTCACGGGGGTCGTCGGTGAACCACCCGCACAGCACGCACCAGGAGACGGGGCTGTAATCGTCGGACTCCATAACCTTCCTTCCGGGGTGTAGATCAGCCCTTGGGCAGTGGGTTAGTCGTGGTTGTCGATGCCGGTGCCGTCGCAGTCGCGGCAGGTGGCGGCCTGGCCGTGGTCGTCGTTGACCAGGCCGGTACCGCCGCAGGTGCAGCAGCGGAACGCACCGACGAGAGTCACGCGACCTCGCCCCCGTTCGGGGTGTGGCCAGCGCCCGAGCAGGTCAGACACACGGCGTGCTGCTCGACGGTGCGGCGGCGCAGGCCACGGCCGATCACCTGGGCGATCAGGGCTTGGCCCTCGCCTTCGCAGTCTGGGCAGGGGGTGGGCGTGAGCAGGTCGGCCAGCATGGCCCGGTGGGCGGCGAACACCTCACCGCCGAAGCTGGTTGCGAGGTCGGCGAGCAACGCCGGGTAGGTGTCCGCTGTGATCCAGGCGGCGCGTTTGGCGTCGTCGGCACCGGCCACCGAGGGCAAGTTGGGGAGGGTGCCCAGGTGGGTGATGGCGGGGACGGTCACCATCCATGCCTCGTCGCTGGCGCGGGGGTCGGGCACGTACCGCGCGGGCAGCGTCCGCCAGGTCGCGCCGGGGATGATCAGGCCGGTTTCTTCTTCCAGCTCGCGGATTGCGGCGGCGCCGGGGTCTTCTCCGGGGTCGACGTGGCCGCCGGGGAGTGCCCAGCCGTGTCCGTCGCGGCGTTCGACCATCACCAGCCGGCGACGGCCCGCAATGGTGGCGGTCACGATCGCGTCGGCGCACAGGGCTTCGCCCCAGTGCCCGAGCTGGTTTCGGCCGTAGCGGATGCCGGTGGTCTCGCACGGGTTGACCGGGCGTCCGTCGATCACGCGGAACGGGATCGCCGCGGTGGCTTGCCTGGCGGGCCAGTCGATTCGGGTGGGGTCGGTTTCGGGGTCGGCCCATCCGGCGCGTACGCCGAGGGTCAGTACGTCGGGGTGGGTGTAATCCGTCACGGTGCTCAGTCCTTCCTTTTCGAGTGGGGGTGATCAGTTCAGGCGGGTGAGGAATCCGGCGAGACCGTCAGCGGCGCCGTGCAGGGCGTGCATGGTGTGGTTGACGATCTCGGCGGCCGAGGCCGGGCGGGTGAACAGGTAGAACAGCGCGAACAGCAGCAGGGAGCGGGTGATCAGCTTGCGGAGGAACATCGCCGGCCCCGGATCTACGCGGCGGCGGTGTTGCGGTAGCCGAACCAGGCGTCGAGGTCGCGCATGCGCTCGCGGGAGTCGGCCACGGCCTGGTAGGTGATCGGTCCGAAGTCCCGTGCGGTGATGTAGTCGATGCCGTCGGAGGCCGGGGAGCCGATCAGGTCGGCGACGCGGTCCACGGCGGCCCGCTGGTCGTCGTCGCTGCCCTGGGCGTGAACGGAGATCTCCGCGCCGTAGGTCGGGACGGGGACTTTGGGGTTGTCGGCCAGGAACGCGGCCAGGCGGCGCAGACCGGCGATGAACTCGGCGCGGGTGCTCGGGTCGGTGGTCATCGTGATCGGTGTCCTTTCAGACGGTCTCAGGCATGGGGGTGGGGGTGGTGATGTGGTGCAGCAGGTCGGCCGCCAGCTCAGGCGTGATCCGCATGCGGCGGCGCAGTTCCTCAGCCGTGATCGGGGCGCCGTGCAGGCGGGCGTACTCGTCGGCGAAGTAGCGGGCGTCATCGAGCACGGCCGGACTCACCTCGGGGCGTGGCGGTGCCGGAGGCGCGGCCAGTTCGGCAGGTGCCTCATCAGGGGTGACCAGTCCGGGACGCTCAACCGGGACGCCGGTCGAGGCCGCTGCGTGGTGCCGGGGCGGGTCGGTGACCAGTTCGGCGTCAACGACCGGCGACGAGGACGGGCAGGCGGACGGAATCGGTTCGGTGTGGCCGGCGCGGCGTTCGAGCATCGACATGGCGATTAGGAACGCACCCGCAGGCGTTGCGGCGACGATCCAGCCCCACGGCGACGGGTCGGCCTCTGCGAGGTTGGCCGCGAGTGTGAGCACGATGCCGCCGGCCAGGACCAGCGACGGCCAGGAGATCAGCCCACGGCGACGGCGGCCGGTGCGCTTGTCGCGTTGGATCTCGCGGGCGGCCATCACGCACATCAGGTCGATGCAGACCGCGACCGCCCATGAGCGCCAATCCCGCTGACCGTACTTGGCGGCAAGGGTGCTGATGTGGTCGAAGGACCCCACGGCGGCGATCACCGCGAGCACCATCACCGGGCCGGAATCGGCCAGCATCGAGCGCAGGCGACGCATGACAAGGGTCCTTTCAGGCAAGGGTTTTGACATGGGTCGGGTAGGGACCTGGCGTGAACCGGGGCTCACACCACGGCCCGAAGGGGTGAAAGATCAGGCGGGGATGTCGTCGAGATCCGGGGCGGTGAACTCCTCCAGCTCCACCACGTCCAGGTCACCGATCGCCGCCGTGCCGCGGGTGAGGTCGGCCCAGGAGGGGGCGAGATCGGCGAAGGTCGCGGCGGCGGCTTCGGCCTGTTCCTCGCTGACGTGCACCGACCGCATCCGACGCCACCGGCCCTCAGCGCCGACGACGACGGCGGTACCGGGACGGTTCGGGGAGATCTGCCGAGCGGCGTTCAACGCGCCGGGGTCCATGTCACCGAGCGCCATCTTGGCGGTTTCCTCGTCGTTGACCATGTGGCAGACCCGCCCGGTCAGCTGGGCGCGCAGCGCGGTCACGCCGGGGCCGAGGTCGGAGCCGACCCTTTGCCCGCACACCACCAGATAGATCCCGAAGGCGCGGCCGAGCTGGGCCAGCCGCAGCAGCCGGGTCGCCACGGCGGCGACCTCTTCCTTTTCCGACTTCGGGTCGGCCATCAGGAACAGTTCGGCGACCTCGTCCACCAGCACCACGATCGGCATCGGCCGCTTGCTCTCGGGTAGGCGCGGATGCCAGATGTTCTTGACCCGGTGCGACCGGCACAGCGCCATGCGGTCTTTGATGACGCCGATCAAGTCGGCCAGCAGCGCGGCGCACTCGGCCCGCTCGGTAGCAAGCGCCGACATCCGCGCCTCATACGGGGTGAACTCCACCCCGCCCTTGAGGTCGAACCCGACCAAAGCGACCGGCTGCGGCGCCAGCCCGACGATCAGCGCGTTGGCGAGATTCGACTTGCCGGACTGCGTCGCGCCGACGTTCAGCCAGTGCGGCACCGCGCGGAAGTCGATGACGAACGGCGAACCGGTGTCGAGCATGCCGACCCGGACCCGCAGCAGGTCCTCGGACAGGACCGGAATCGTGACCCGCTCCAGGGGATCGGACAGCGTCGCGACGAGGGTGACCTTGCCGGGCTTCCAGGAGGCCAGGCGCACACTGTGGACCTTCCAGGCGTGCGCGAGCTTGTCCAGCACCCGCCCGTAATCCTCCGGAGTCTGGCCGTCGTGCAGCCGAACCGTGATACGGAACCCCAGAGCGGTCGGGCGGATCACCCCCAACCGCGGGGCGCGCTCGACATCCACCCGCCGGATCTTCCGACGCTGCTGCAGCGTGAAGGGCTGTAGCACGGCTCAGCCCTCCATTCCGGGAAAGCCCGGGAAGGTCCAGCGGAAGCGCCGGCGACGCCGAGCCAGCCCGCACCCCGACGCGACCGCCCGCCACGTGCCGTAAACCATCAGCGCCTTGACTGGGAAGCCCAGCACCAGCCAGAACGACACCCGATGCACCTTGCGCCACACCAGCACACCGGCCACCCCAGCGCCGACGAGCAGCGTTGCCGGGATCAGGAAGTCCGTCATACTGGAGTCCTCCTTTCCTCTCTTAGGTGAGTTGGTGGGAGACCCCGGGGCGGCGCAAGCTGCCAGGCGAACGGCCGTCCCGGGACCTACCTCGTGTCTGCTCAGGCGGCCGGCGTCTCGTTGGCCGGGCGGATCGCCTCGCAGCGAAAGCCCATCCCCGACCGGCCGTTCATCTGCCAGTAGAAGACCGACAGGCCCACCGGACGGACCTGCACGCCCTGCGGGATCTGCGGGAAGTCGAGCGAGGGGAACGTGACCACGATCACCGGGTTACGCCGGTCGTCGTTCGGCTTGGGCAGCAGCGGGATCGTGTACAGGTCCCTGCCCTCCCGGTCCTTCTTGACCTCGCCCGTAGCCCGGTCGAGGATCTTCGGCTCAGCCTCGCCCGCGACCATGAACGACAGGGCCGAGGTGTCTACCGGGATGTTGCGCATGATCTTTACCTCCTGCGAAGGGACTCTAGTTGCCTACTCCTCTAGAGGAGCACTATTACTTGTATAGAGGAGCAGGAGGGAGGTGTCAAGCATTAATGGGCAGGCAACTCGTAAGTGAGCTGGTAGACGTCACCCGACATGATCGTGTCGCAGACCTCTACAGGGCGGCCTTCCAGGTCGTAAGCCGTACGGACGAGCCGGAAGACGGGAACGCCCGGCTCAAGAAGCAGGAGGCGGGCCTCCTCGCGGGTGGGCATGCGCGTCGAGACATCCTCAATGAACCGCTCAAGCTGACGGCCCTGTTCCTCAATCCGTGCGTAGATGCCGCCCGGTCCGGGATTGTCGTCCATGATGCGGGTTCCGCGAGCCAGCTCTGCCGGGATGTAGGAGGTCGCCATTTCGACGGGAGACCCATCCAAGGAGTAGCGCCGACTCCGTACCACTACCGCCTCGTCAGCACGGACTTTGAGGCGTTCCGCGATGTCTTCCGGAGCAGGTGCCTCCTTCACCTCGATCATGTCGACGTGGGCCTTGGCCCCGACCGTCTCAGACTCGGCGATGAAGGCGGCCTTACCCTCCTTGCGATGGCGGCGGGCGAAACGGTCGAACGCCAACCGCTTCACTGGACGACGAGCCCGAACGAACACGCCGCGGCCGTGCTCAGAGACGGCAAGGCCCTCCGCTTTGAGTTCCTGGATCGCCTGGCGGACGGTCATGCGAGCCACGCTGTAGTGCTCCATCAGCTGCGCCTCAGACGGCAGCTTCTCACCCGTATGCAAGCGGCCGTTCTGGATAGCTTCACGCAGATGGTCTGCGATCTGCCGGAACACAGCACGATCACTAGTCGGGTCAACCTGTCGGACAAGGATCTGATGATCGGCCATGCCCAGCTCCTCAACTCGTCCGCACGTCTACTACTGTTCAGGCTATCGAGCAATCGTCAATACCTGTGGATCAAGATTTTTAGGCGGCTATCGACTGGTCCTCGATGGCCGGTGAGTCCTCGGGCCGCTCGACGAGCTTGCCGTTGACGAACGTCGCTCCTGCACGGACCAAGGCGACGAGGTGGGGCCCGTTGACCGCACGCCAGCGCTTCTGCGCCGACTCGATGAGCTTGAAGGCCATCGCCAGCCCGGCCGCGCGGGAGCCCGGTCCCTTGGTCACCTTGGTCCGGTGCCGGACGGTGGCGAAGGTGGACTCGATGGGGTTGGTCGTGCGCAGGTGCACCCAGTGCTCCGCGGGATAGTCGTAGAAGGCGAGCAGTTCGCCGAGGTCGTCGACGACCTTCGCGACGGCCTTGGGGTACTTGGCGGCGTAGGCAGCCTGGAAGTTCTTGATCGCGCGTTCAGCGTGCTCTTTGTCTTCGGCGTTCCAGATCTCCGCCAGGTGCTTCTTAGCGGCAGGGTGGGCGGTCTTCGGCATGGCCCCGAGCACGTTCGCGATCTTGTGGAACCAGCACCTCTGGGCTCTGGTCTGCGGAAATACCTCGCCCAGCGCCGACCAGAAGCCCAAAGCGCCGTCCCCGACCGCGAGCACCGGTGCCCGCATGCCGCGCCGCTTGGCATCGCGTAGCAGGTCGGCCCACGACTCGGATGACTCCCGATACCCATCGGTCAACGCGACGAGCTCCTTGCGCCCGTCGGCGCGTACGCCGATCATCACCAGCAGACACAGCTTGTGTTCTTCGAGGCGGATGTTGACGTGGATGCCGTCGGCCCACAGGTAGACGTAGTCCACACCGGACAGGTCACGTTCGGCGAAGGTGCGCTGTTCGGCCTTCCAGGTCTCGGTGAGCTTGGTGATGACCGACGCCGACAGACCCGCCGAGGTGCCGAGGAACCGTCCCAGCGCGGCGGTGAAGTCCCCCGACGACAGCCCGTGCAGGTAGAGCAGCGGCAGCACCTCGGTGACCTGCGGACTCTTACGGCACCAGGCGGGCAGGATCGCCGAGGAGAAACGCTTACGCTCGCCCGTGACCTCGTCGATGCGCTTGTCGTTGATTCGCGGGGCCTTGACCGAGATCGCGCCGGCCGCAGTGAGTACCTCCCGTTCGGCGTGGTAGCCGTTGCGCACGACCAGACGGCGGCCGGCCTCATCGCGCTGGTCGGCGAAGGCGGCGATGTAGGCGTCGACCTCCGCCTGCAACGCGGCCGCGAGCATCTTACGGGCACCCTCGCGGACAATCTGGTCGATCAACGAGGAGGACGCCTGGGGGTGGTCGTCAGCGGGCAGCTCGGGCACTACGGTGAGCACGGGTGTGCCTTCCCGACCGACGTTGGCGCGTCGGCCTTATCTCGAAACCATGATCAGATGATTCGGGAAGGTACACCCTTCCCGTCAGATCCACAGGTTTCGATCATTGCTCCAGGCTATCCCTTGGAGGTGACAGATGATGACTGCAGATGGACGCCACTCAGTGAGCGTCGCCGGCGTCATCGTTGACGACCGCGGCCGGGTCCTGCTCACGCAGCGAGCGGACAACGACCAATGGCAGGCACCTGGGGGCGTACTCGAACTGAACGAGGGAATCGCCGAGGGCCTACGCCGCGAAGTCTCAGAGGAGACCGGCCTTACCGTGGAGCCCGTGGCGCTTACCGGGGTGTACAAAAACATGACGCGAGGCATCGTCGCCCTCGTCTTCCGGTGCAGACCCACAGGCGGTCAGCTCACGATCAATGACGAGGTCAAGCGGTTCCACTGGGCAACGCCCGAAGAAGTACGGCAGATGGTTACGGAAGCCTTTGCTGTCCGCGTGCTCGACGCTTTGCACGAGGGTGCGCCAGCGATCCGGCAGCACGACGGCGTTCGCCTCGTCTGACCTGTTACAGGTTTCCCTACGTCGTCAAGCCGCCTTCGGCGGGACAGCCCGCGCCGACCGGAGGAGAGCGGGAAGGGAAGAGGGAGTCTCAAGAGGGGTACGCGATGGACGATCCAGAAGAGAGGCGGTGTCCCAAGAGGGGAGACACCGCCGAGCAGAGATCGGCCATGTACGGGGAAGCCGCGGAAGGGTGGATACGCTGACTGACCCCTGACAGCACCTCATGAAGGGAGCGAGGAGGGGGAGGGAGGCACAACGCAGCCTCAAGAAGCAGTCACGGCCCGCACTTCCAGAACTGCACGCGAACCTCAAGCGATCCACTGGGCCGCGCGCCTCGCCCCCTCCGGCGGGCGTGCGGCCTCTTCGGGCCGGTCCCGCCGTCGAGGCAGGCGCGCACCGCGCCGGCAAGCGGCGCGAGGGTGTGACAGCGGCACAACGCTAGTGCCGATGAACAAATCCCGCCCTGACCGGTGAGAACCGGGGAACGCACGAAGACCACGCGTAGGCAGCCCAAGAAGCCGAGACAGGCACGGAGACCACAGACGACGCTGGCGACAACAGGGGGAAGACGAAAGAAGGAACGGGAGAGGAGACGAGAGAAGACCTTGGGGCGCTGCCCCAAACCCCGGGATCTCCGGCTCCGGGTGGCCAACTTCGCGGGTAGTAGGACCGTAAGGGGCTGAGGTAGGGAGCCCTGATCGTCCCGCCCGCCAACGACCCGGGGCAAGCCCAGCAAACCAGCTCCTACGGCTCAAGCCCGGCTGTGCTGGCAGGACAACCAGCGCGCGAGGAAGGCCACCGGGAGCATGTACACGCAAAGCCGAGCTTGATCCTCCGTCGCTGGCCCGCTGCCCCTCCGGGGCGGGTCGATGGCAGACGGGACATCAGGACAGGGTGCGGCGTGGTGGTGTGAAGCCCCTGCATCACAGCATCTTGACCACAAAGGTCTCTCCAGACTCCTTACGCCGCAGAAGCAATTCGTTCCCCTCGGCGAGTTCTCCATCTACGAACTCCAACAACGTAATCGCCCGGTTCACTAGGTCAGTCTTGGAGTAGCCCGTTCGATCCTGCAATCTCTGCAGCTGCTCCGCAGCCCGTGCGACAAGGCCCACCGTAATACGTTCCGCTACCACCTGCCGGGGCGTGTTTGCTGTCTCGTTGCTCATTGCTTCCCTAACTACCAGTCAGATTGATCGGACGCGACTGTCCCCGGTTATCGTCTGGGCGTAATCCACCAGAGCACATCATCGCACATGTCATGCATCTAGGCCAAACGAAGTGCGGCAGATGTGCGGCAATATGCCGCACAAGAGTCAGGAGATGGGCTAGTATGCCCGACAAGAGGTGCTCCTTCAGGGCCGCTCGCAGCGAAGCGGAGCGAGGGAGCACCTGAGGCAAAAAGGGAGAGAGGAAGGCGATGGAGGACCTACAAATCGGAAGACCTACCGTGAAACTGCTAGCCCCGAGCTAGCGCGACTAAGTAGGTCCCTCCGATGGGTGTGATGTCGCTTCTCGAAAGAGAGAAGCCATACCCTTTAAGGAGAGGGGCGACACATGATGTCGACCAGTAACGAGCTGCTGGATAGAACTAACCGGAGTGAACCCGCTGCGGCTGCCAACGTGAGGATTACGCTGGATCCGTTGGAAGTCACGGCGGATACGAAGGTCCCGGCAGTCAGCGCCGAGTCCTTGTTAAGGCTCGCCGCCCACCTTGTTACTGGCGCTCTGATCGGGATCAGCCCTGCAATCACCTTTCACTATATGGGTGGGGCGAGTCCTGAGCAGGCGACCGTCATCGCAACCCTTCAGATCGGGATACTGGGCCTAACGGCCTGGAGACGTCCCCGCGCGCGCAGGCGCTCGTCGGCGCGGATCTGAAGTTGATAACCGCTGACAGGGCGGCCCCGAGGCACACCCTGTCAGCGGTTATCAAGCATTGAGCCGGGTATTGACACTGCCGGCGGCCGGGGCACATCGGGGGCACACGCGCTCGGAAAACGCTGGCAAGCGATGACAACGAACGTAAGCGTTTTTGCAGGTCGCTCGTGGTTTAGAGCGAATCCGCGCAGGTAGCGAGCATACAGAATTAGAATCCGGCCTACAGGCTGACCGCCTGGCCCCCACTTTCGATGCAGGTCGATACCCCTCGCGTTGGGGATCGGTCAGATCGTAATACATACGGAAACCCCGGATACGGAGGGCGCTGTATCTGCCTCTGACGTGGAAAAATCTGCAGCCGAGGAGGAGCACGCGGGCCGGCACTGTTGCTTATGCTCGCTTTCGCTCTTGCGGTTTCAGCGCAACCACCTTGCTTGTGTTGATTACAGGCACGAGCCGTGGAGGACTTTGGAATGGAAGTTCTTCCACTGTTGCATGCTGCTCAAGCACTGCAAGGGTTAGTTCTTCGGACCAACAGGCTTCGGTGGCCATCTTTTCTGTGTTTGGTCCCGGTCCGTAGCTGATTTCGGCTAGTTTGCGAAATGCGCGTGGCTTCTCCTGGGCAACATAGCCAGGCTCTGCCCGATTCCATCCTCGTGCACTGATTTGCTTGTAGAGGCTAATAGCGCGCTCCTGGTCAATTACCCCTAGTTCTCGGGCGCGTCTCACCAAGCTCTTTATGGATACGCCCCATTGAGTTTTCAGCATCGCCAAGCTACTGAGCGTAGGATTCTTTGGCATCTCATGCCGTATAGCGTGCAAGGGAGTCAAGAGCGCGGCCGCAAATTGATCTGCTTCTGCCTCAATCTCGCTACTCAAGCGGATTGGCCTTCGACTATGCAGCACAAGATGCCCTAGCTCGTGTGCAACATTAAACCGAACCCTGTCTCCGGGAACGCCGCTCAAAATGGCAATTATTGGGCGGTCATCTCTCCATGCGCTAAACGCGTCTAGTGCATCGTTTCTATAGGGAAGGCCGAGTACTGTGACCCCGATACGCTCAATGGCCAAGATTAGATAGGGTAGCGGTTCTATTGGATTGAAGCCGAGAAGGCTACGAACTTCCTGTGCAGCTTCCTGTGGCGCCGCTTCATGCAATTGAGTGAGCTTTGTTGGTATGATTTTGGCTCTGGACTGAAGTGTCAGGTAAAATTCTTCGATTAGTCGAGCCCATTCAAGTCCTGAAGCTTTATCTCTCGACGTCAATTTGCCGCGCGCCCTCATTTGTGGAGAATGGGCGGTCAAGTCGGCAATTGGAGGACGTTTGAACAACTCGGTTGTCACGCCGAATATGGCTGCGAGTAACGCAACCGTCTCCTCGTCCGGTTGCGCTAGACCCGACTCAATACGCGAAAGCTGTGATTGTGTAAGATATGGAATTTCTTTGACGAGTTCGGCTTGTGTCATGCCATGCAGCCCCCGCAGCTGCCTGACACGCTCGCCATGAATCATCCTGACTCCTTGCCCCCCATTTCTGGGTACTCCACGTCCGGCTGGAACTCGTCGAGGTCGGTAGCCCGATAGCTTGCCATCCCGCGGGAGAGCTTGCCCTGCCAATCCAGCCTCAGGCTATCCCGCCGGTGATCGCCTCCCAGAGGGCGGACGAGGAGCATGGGATCAACGAGGACACCCTCCTTGTCATGCCACAGGAGAAGGATGTTATCCGTCTCCATGCCGGGCAGTTGGTCCAGCCCCTTCCCCTGCCGCCAGAACGCCTGTCGAGGCTTGGAGCGCCCAGGTACTGGGATCATGACGTTCTCGGCTTCGTCCAGCGAAGCCCGGAGAACCCTTACGGCGAGCCCCTGGAAGTACATCAGAATCCCAGATAGCCCCAGCTCGGGACGATCGTTGTCTTCGTTCCACGCTTGGAGACCCTTCTCCCTGAGCTCCTCAACCGCGATACGTCTGGCCGCGTGTGCGTAGAACCATGGATCATCCCGCCTCCGGAGGTTGCGGTCTGAGTGGATCTCCTGCGACGCAGTGAGCCCATTCTGGAGGGCCGTGCACACCGGAACGATGATCGGCTGAAGGGTCCGAACCACCCTCGCGTAGCTACCCATATGCATAAGATGCCACAGAAGTTCACATTCTGGGGTCGCCTCTGGCTGACATCGGTGCTCGCAGCGACCTCACGAGAAGACGAAGGTGGACAGGGCACAACCAACGCAAGACGAGGAGCCCTCGACGTCGTGACTGGCTCCCGTTTGCCCACAGGAGGTCGGGGGATGCGCGCTAGCCTTCTGCCTCTCCAGATGAGCGAACGACAGACGGGAAGCTCAGGACGGGACGCGTCGCGGTGCCGTACCGAGTGACTAACTGGGTGACAACCGGAGCGGACGACCGCGCACGCCAGCGAACAACAGCGGGCGCAGGCAACAGGCCAGGCCAATGTCGGAGCACCTCAGAAACGATGTTGAGTTCGTTTGCAAGCAGGAAGTCAGGGGTTCGAATCCCCTAGGCTCCACCCACTCAAAAGCCCAGGCCAGAAAGCATTTATCCGACCTGGGCCGTGATCACTATTCAGTTTTCTCGCGCGTCCGTGCCTGTTGCGTGCCCGATCCGTTCTTGAGTTGTCCGCGTGCGAGGCTGTCGGGCTGCTTGGCCACCTGGTGCCGTCGTTCGTCGGTGGCGTGCTGGTAGATGATCGCGGCCCGCGTGCTGGAGTGGCCCATGCGGTCCATCAGTTCGCGGAGAGATGCCCCGGTGCTCGCGGCGAGCGTGTTTCGGTGTGTCGGAGATCATGAAAGTGGATCTTCGAACGTCGGCATCCGCCCGCGCCTTGCTGAGAATCGGCGGTTGTAGTTGCTGTTCCATAGAAGCCCGTCATCCGGCCCCATGAAGAGCAGGCCGTCATCCCCGTCCTGTGCGAAGTGTCGCAGGTGTGCGCGGAGGTCCTTGAATGATCAGCTTGGGATGGCGGCGGTCGGCAGCCCCGGCAGCAACGGCGGGACGATCGGCTGAACCTCGGCGAGGATCTTCACGGTCACCGTCTTCTGCGCCGCCTTCAGCGAGGGGTCGGCGTCCATCACCGGCGCCTGCCAGATCGGCAGCCCGGTGACCTTGTCCTTGGCCTGCGTGTCCCGCTTGGCGTCGAAGTCCTTCGCGGCCTGCACCTCGCCCACGACGTAGCAGCCGTGCGGGAACAGCAGGGCGAAGCTGATCGGAATGGGCCTCTGGAGTGCCATCGCCATCACCTCCTGTTCACCCCCTAGACAGTTCGGCCGGGCAGCCACTCCACGAACTGTCTAGGGGGCTATGCGGAGGGCGATGGCCTGCAAACCTCGAAGTGTCGAGGGGATGAACAGGAAGGGCTTGAGTGCTACAAGAGGCCTTGTGTATGCAGGGCCTCTTTGGTTCAAAGCGGTTAATCACCATCTACCGAGCCAAAATGACGGTGCGAGATGTTCCCAGGCGTCGCGGAGGGGGTGGCTGAACCATACGACGAGGCCGATTCCTCCGCCGATGTAGCCGAGCAGAAGCCCTGCGAATGCGATGCCATCGCCCCTTTCGCCACTCCGCTTGACTTGGTTTCGGGCTACGTGTCCGAAGATCACTGCAAGGACGCTGCCGATCATGCAGAGCCACATAACCCCCAGGATCAGAGAGGCAACTGCAAACCTGTTGGTCGGGGGCAGGACCACGTAGATGGGTTGTGGTTGCTGCGTTGGCATCGGTGCAGGCGAATCGGGTTGTTGACTGTTATCGCCGTTCTCCCCAGAGGGAACTTCCTGCCCGGCATTCTCTGTCAATCGGGACGAACCTTTCGCGGATCGCTGAATAGGTCATCGTAGATCCCTGACCCTCGTTCCGCCACATGCCTCTTTCTCCGGCTTCACATCGTTACCCGGACTGCCGTTGCGTCATCGAACGCCTTGCCGCGTGGCCAGCGTTCGCCGTGGGGGTCGGAGCGCTCGGCCTCACGGACGCGGCGGATCAGCTCGGCGGGGCCGTCCTGGTTGAGGATGTCAAGGGCGTCGCGCCAGGTGGCGAGGTGGAAGCAGTCGACCAGGCGGGATGCCCCGTCGCTGAGGAGTGCCGCGGCGCGGACCTTATCGGTGGGAACGGTGCCGGTGAGGGCTCGATCTGCGACCAGGGGGTCGGTTGCGGCGACCCAGAAGCCGCCGTCCCGGTTGCGGTACTCGCCAATGGCCTTGACATGCTCGCGCAGAGCTTCGGCGTGCTCGGGTGTGCCAGCGGGAAGGGCTCGCAGCCGCGCGCGGGTGGGTGCGGCGATGTGGTCCAACCGGTCATCACAGATCACCATCGGCTCTGCCGTACCGGTGTCGAGGATGAGGACCGAGTCGCTGAGGACCAGCCAGTCCAGGCGGTCACCGATACGGCGGAGCATGGCGACTGTGGAGGACGGGGAGTCGCCGCGGGACAGGTTGCAGGTGAAGTCGTGCAGCGAGGTGACGTGCTTGATGCCTTTGGCCAGGAGCTCGGCCAGGGGAGCGATGGTTTGGGCCAGCTCCGCCAGGAGAGTTGAGCCGAGGGTGTGGGAGTACCACCGCACGGTGTGGGAGCAGGACGAGGTGATTTCGGCGGGGGCGGTGGCGCCGTCGAGGAGGACGACCGCATCGGCGGTGGCACCGATGAAGTCCTCGTTGTCGCGGCCGTGGTGGGCGGGTTCGGTGGCGAAGGTGACGCGCATCAGGTGTCCTCGTGCCGGTAGAGCGGACTGGCCAGTTCCGCCCGCACAGGTTCCCCGCTTTGTGGCTCGTATTCGACGCCGACCACGCAGGAGAACCGCTGATCGCCGACTTGCCCCCACAGGGTGGCGATCTCTTCTGCCAAGAGGTGGATGACGCCGAGGGAGCCGTTGGGGTGGATGCCGGCGATGGCCAGGAACGATCCCTTGCCGTCCGGACGGGGCAGGCGTCCGAGGAACGCCGAGTCGGTCGGCTGCTGCGGGTCGAGCTGGGTGCCGGACCGGTGCATTTGGCCGGTTCGGGTGTCGACGAGCGTCCAGCCCTTGTCGTCGAGGTCCCACTGGATCGCGGGGTCGCTGTCGTACGCTTCGCGCATGGCATCGGACATGCGGGGGCCGCAGATGACGAGCAGGCCGGGCCGGTTGAGATCGATGTGCCCGTCAACGGTTACGTTGTCGGTGCCGACGGTGAGGCCGAAGGTCCGGGCGAGGTCTTCCAGTCGCTTGCCCGCCCGCATGTCGTCCAGCGCGACGACGGAGCGGCCGGTTTGAGGGTCGTGCCGTAGCGGGGTGATGACGGTGACCGCACCGATGCCGAGGAACGCGCCCTCGGGTGCTGGGCCGGTGTGGCGGATCTGATGGATACGCCCCCGTGACAGGCCGGCCTTTTCGGCGATCTGCGCATACGACATGCCCTGGGCATGGAGTTCTTGGATGACCCGGCGGCGCAGCCGCGCGAGTTCGGTGACTTCTTGCTGTGCGGCGTTGAGGCGTTCGGTTGCGGCCCTGAGCAGCAGATAGGGATCGTCGATCGCGGCGATGCGCTCAAGGTCGCTGGGTGGCACGGTGGTTCCTCCTTGCTGGTGCTCCGCTGAGTCTAGGGCTCTAGACGAAATGTCGTCTATCCCTCTGGACAGAACGGATTGGAGGGGTTTGCCGGTTTTTGAGTCCACGGCCCGGATCGCTGAGCGCCGGTTGGGGACTCCGCGCGGGCTCACCGGTCACCGTGCCATGCCCGACAGTACCGCCGCCCACATCTCGTAGGTCTGCGGGATGGTCCAGCGGTGGGTCTCGTGTACCTCGGGGGAGCCCTCCCGCTGGAGGGTGCGGCGGATGAAGCCCTGACCGCCCGCCGTGCACAGCTCGTAGACGGTCGCCCGGCAGTCGCAGGTCCAGGCCTTCACTCGGACCCGCTCACCGGTGCGCGGCTCCAACCAGGTCAAACGCTCATGCCCAAGCTGAGCAAGCGGAACGTGCGGGCTCAGGCAGCGCTTCAGCGGCATGACGCCACCCCCAACATAGCGGTGACCGGGGCAGACGCCGGGGCGGCCAGTTTCGGGGCGACCTTGAGTAGCGCCCAGACGGTACGGCCCGCCACGTCACCGGACACGCCCCAGGAGTCGGCCAGGCAGGACACCAGCAGCAACCCGCGCCCGCTCTCCTCATCATGCTCGTCGAGGTGCGCGCAGTCGTGCACGACGGCCGGGACGTGAGGGCCGCCTTGGTCGACGACGCCGAGCCAGACCCGGTCGGGCTCGGCCTGAATGCTGACGGCGAAGCGGCCCCCGAAGTGGCCGGAGGCGCTGTGCCGTATCGCGTTGGTGGAAAGCTCACTCACGATCAGTTCGGCGGTCGGCACGATGGGCCAGTCACCGAGGAAGACGGTGACGAATCGGCGGGCTTCGGTGACCGAGGCCGGTCGGCCGAGGAAGTAGCGGGACATCCGCCAGGAGGACATGAGACACGCTCCGTTGTCTAGGGGTCTATACAACGTGTGTCCGCAGCATATGACCAGCCTACGGATAGCTCAAGGAATCTGAGGAATAAAATTCCTCACTCCCCAGCCTGGCGTTCCAACTCCCGGAAGTCCGCCCCGATCTCTCCCAGCAGACCCCGCAACTCATCCCCATACACAGCAGCACCGGCGAACGCCTCGAAGACCTCTTCATGAGCGCCGATCTCGTCTGGATCAGTCAGCGAGAGATCACCCGTCAGGCTCTCCACCACGCTCACAGTCCCGTCATAGATCGTGAAGCCGTGCAGCGGAAAGGCTGGCGCCTCCACCTTCCACGGGACGACGCCGAGCCGGACATGCGGCAACGTGGACACCTGGACCAACCGATCGAGCTGCGCCACCATCAACGACGGCGACCCCGGCCAAGTACGAACCGCCCCCTCGGTCAGCACGAACGCGAACCGCCGACCCTCCTCGAACAGCACAGCCTGAGCCTCCACCCGCACAGCCGCCGCCTTTGCCGCATCCTCCGCATCGACATCCCGGCCGATCGTCAGCGCCAGCCGCGCATACTCCGCCGTCTGCAACAGCGCCGGAACCATCGCCGAAGAGAACACCGCCACCCAGCGGGACGAGCGCACCCGCGCGGCGTTCGCGGCCTCTCGACCGGCAAGCCCACCCGACAGACCAGACACCTCAGCACGAGCCCGCGAGATCACCGCGTCCAACTCCCGCCGCGCGTCCTCACCAAGCCCCAACGCCGACGACACCCGCTCGACCACGTCCGCACTCGGCAGCAGCCGGCCGGTCTCCATCCGCGAAATCGTCGGCTGCACGACTCCGGCCCGCTCCGCCAGCTCCTTACCCGTCAGCCCCGCATTCTTGCGCAGCCGCCGCAGCACCTCACCCAACGCCTTCAGCCGATCCCGTCGGTCCTCCATGCTGAGCGTTCTACCACTGGCCGTGACACCGCGGCCCTCTGCTCACCCGCATCACTGCCGAATTGTGCTCATGAGGATCAAGCGGCGGCGCGCCGCGCCGCCGTACCCCGGCCCTCCGCCCGCCCGCCGTCCGGGCGTGCGGCCTGGGGGCCGGTCCCGGCCGGCGGGCGCCCCGGGCCGTCCACCGCGCCGCGCACCCGCCGTAACCGATGCCCTCGCCGACCACCGGCCCGCCGCTACTCCGGCTCCGAGCCGCGCATACGATCAGGCCGTCGATAGGAGCAGGCCGTGATCCATCCTCCGTTCGCTCTCCGCCTTCTCCTCATCCTGGTGGGAGCAGTCGTCATCCCCGCCGTGATGGCCGTCGCTCTCGTTCGACTCTTTCGGAGTTGACGCCTCCGGCGGGGGCCTCGACCCGGGGTGATCCCGGCTGCAAGGCCGTAGACCGTAGGTGGCTGAGGTGGGGCCTGATCGTCCCGTCTGCCACGTCCCGGGCAAGCCAGCAAGGCGAAACCATCCCTGACCTAGGGTGCAGCAGGTCACAGAGCCGCGAACTGACAGATCCGACGCCCTAATGCTCATTCAGTAGGGCGCTGGCACTTATGAAGACGTTGCCTGTGCGGGCAGCGTGTTGCTTCTTACGGCGGATCAAGTCAGGAAGCGAGATGCGACCCTCTATTACTGCGTTCAGGTCTGCACCGTCCATCAATATAAGGACAGCTCGGCCCTGCGAGTGGACCTCTATCGCGGTCTCCTGAAAGCCGTTCATAGACAGGAACAGCCCCAGAGTGTTGTCGAGTTTCCGTCCAACCTTGCTCGCAAAGGAATCGAGCTCTGCAACAGCAGATAGATTTTTTCTCCATTTCGCCTCAAGAAGATATTCTCCTTCAAAAGTGAATGCTCCATCGATTTGCTCGCCCCTTTTTTTAAAGGGGGCCTTTGCTTCGATATCGTAGAGCGCAAAGAGTCCATTGAGGAATTTTTCTAGAGCATACCCGCGAGGCTGAGGATCTAGCTGGTGGATCTCATAGAAAAGCGTCCTTAGCTCTTCTAGTTTTTCGTTGATTGCGCGTTGTGTCTCCGCCTTGGCCTTGTCTCTGGCCCGTCTGCGCTCCGCCTCCTCCTCTTCGCTGCGCATTCTGCGGTAGGGGTCGACTACGGCTCGCAGGCTATCCAGGGCCTCTACTGCGGCCGTGTATTTAGCTGCACCATTTTCCACCTTCTTCAGATGGCTTGGGTCTGTGATGTCAGCTGTAGCGAGGATCAGATTGAGAAGTTCATCGAAATAACGATGCTGGCTCGCGTATAAGCTGTCAACAAGCTGCGCAACGATCGACCGTTTATAATCGGTCCAATCCAATTGCGAGACCAATTCCCGTGTTTGCAAAGAAGACGTAAGGAATGCGCGCAGATCCGGTTTGTACCAGAAAGCTAATGTGAGAGCTTCCTTGAGTGGGTGAAGGACTGCCGGGCTGATGCGTTTCACCGTCATGTCGTCATAGTAGACAGTTCGGATAGTCCTGTCACGAAACATGAGGCGTCGCGCTATTCGTACATCTATTCGATTGTCATGCTTTGCATCATTATATGCCAGATGCCTGGATGATCCCTCCCCCTGTGGATCGTCTGACAGTAGGGTGTAGCCGCTCTACGGCTAATGTCAGAAGGGCGGCACCTCGCCCCAGTCGCCAGTTGTGCAAGGGCACGCCCCTCGAGCCTGCTGGGGCGGCAGGGCCTTGAGCCTTTTGACCCTATGACCGTGTGGCTCCAGCAGACGATCCAGCTCGGTGATGTACGAGGTGATGACCTTGTCGCGTCTGTCAACCTCGGGTTGGTCCCAATGCCGGGCGGTACGGTACTAAGGATCGGATGGATCTTAAAACTGGCTGGCAGAGAGGGGCGAGAGGAGTTCATCGTTACGTGCGCCAGCTCCGTTGGCTTGAGGAAGTCGACCTCCCAGCACTGTCCAATAGGTGCTTCACTGCCGTTTGGCGTCGCATAAGTAGTCAACCTGACGGCTATCACGACGCCTGGCGCCTTGCGGCGCTCGTGCCGCGCCTTAGCCAGCTCATACCGCGCCTGATCGACGTAGACGTAACGCAGCAGGCTTTCCAATAGGGCTGTCGCCGGACCCTGAAAACTGACCCCCTGGGGTACTCCGAAAATTGACCCCCCTCCTAGATCGTGGAGGGTGCTGAAAGTGGAGGACTGGGCGGAGATCCGCCGTCTGCACAGGGCAGAGGGCGTGCCCATCAAGGAGATCGCCAGGCGGTTGGGGGTGGCCCGCAACACGGTGCGGGCCGCGTTGGCCTCTGACCGGCCGCCGAAGTACGAGCGGGCCCGGCGCGGGTCGGTCGCAGATGCCTACGAGGGGCAGATCCGGGCGCTGCTGCGGGACTGGCCGAGGATGCCGGTGCCGGTGATCGCACAGCGGATCGGCTGGCCGTACTCGGACGGGCCGTTGAAGAAACTGCTGGCGCGTATCCGACCCGAGTACGTCGGCATTGACCCGGTGGACCGGGTGACCTACCAGCCCGGTCAGCTCACCCAGTGCGACCTGTGGTTTCCCGCGCCGAGGATCCCGGTCGCGCCGGGGCAGCAGCGGATGCTGCCGGTGCTGGTGATGACGTTGGCGTTTTCCCGGTTCATGACCGCCACCATGATCCCGTCCCGGCAGGCCGGGGACATCTTGTCGGGCATGTGGACA
>NZ_BCBX01000036.1:0-136601 GCF_001417795.1 Sphaerimonospora mesophila
CTCTCCTGACTTCGGCTTGTCGCCCACTCCTGTCAGCTGTCAGGTCATCTCCTTGGAGGGCCGGGGTGCAGGGGGCGGAGCCCCCTGCACGGTTGTTGACCTCAGGAGCGGGTGCGTTCGATCGGCGGCCATGACGTCGGGAGCGGCGCGAAGGTGTTGGCCAGTCCGGAGCGGGACACGCCCGCCGGCGGGCCACAAGCCCGTCACGGATCTGTCGCAGACGGCACCGGTAGCGGCGTCGCGGGGAGCGGAACCACCGGCCCGTTGGCCGCACAGGGGGCAGGGATCACGCGGGTGCGGTGGTCTCCATCAGCGCGAGGTAGCCGTCCTCCAGGGTGGGCTCGGCGGGTTCGGCGGCCGGGGCGGGCGGTACGGGGGCGACGACCCGGTAGCGCATGCCGGCGCCGTGAGGGAGCGCGGCAACGATCCGGCCTGTCGACGGCGCCGTGCCGGAGGTGGTCACCGTCCACACCTGCCGGTACGCCCGTGCCACCAGCTCGCCGACGTGGCCCTGGAAGACCAGGCGCCCCCTGGCCAGCACGGCGAGGGACTGGCAGGTCTGAGCCACGTCTTCCACGATGTGGGTGCTGAGCAGGACGGTGCGATCCCCGGCGAGATGGGAGAGCAGCGTGCGGAAACGGATACGCTCCTCCGGGTCCAGACCGGTGGTCGGCTCGTCCACGATGAGGAGACGGGGGTTGTTGAGCAGCGCCTGGGCGATGCCCACGCGGCGCAGCATCCCGCCGGAGTAGCCCTTGAGCCTGCGATCGGCGTGCTCGCCGAGGGCGACGACCTCAAGCAGCTCGCCGATCCGCCGCCGCCGGTCGGACCGCCCGTCGATGCCCTTGAGCAGCGCGATGTAGTCGAGGAACCGCCGTGCGGTGAGGTCGGGGTAGACGCCGAGGTCCTGGGGCAGGTAGCCGAGTGCGCGCTGAACGGCGAGCCTGCCGTCCTGGGTGGTGATGTCGTGGCCGCCGAGGCGAACCGTTCCGGAGGTGGGCCGCAGCAGCCCGGCGAGGGTCCGCATGAGCGTGGTCTTGCCCGCCCCATTGGAGCCGAGCAGGCCGTACATGCCGGTGGGCACGTCGAGGTCGATCCCTTTGAGGGCGTGCACGCCGCCCTTGTACGTCTTGGTCAGCTGGGAGATCTGAATGCGCATGTCAGGACTCCGATCGGGCGGCGTGGAGGCGGGTGATCAGGAGGATCGCGATTGTGAGCGCGACCATGACGCCCATCCAGAGGACGGCGACGGCGGGGCTCGCCACCGGGCGGAGGGCGTTCAGCGCGGCATCCGGCCACGGCCCGTAGGCCAAGCCCTCGAACGTCTGACCGAAGAGGCCGTACGCCACGTATTCATTGGACGCCGCGAAGATCGTGTGCGACAGGGTGGGCATCATGTCGGCCGGGATCAGGTTGCCCCAGAACCAGTAGGCGACGAACAGCACCCGGAACGGCAGCGGAGGCATCAGCAGCGGCCCGGCCAGGGCGAGGGCGCCCAGGAAGGCCAGTCCGGGGAGGACGGCCGTCGGGAAGACCGCCACCGACCAGGCCAGTGCCTCGACCTTGCCTTCGGTCATCGCGTAGACGACGGCCCGCCCGAAGAAGGCCAAGGCGATCGGTACGGCCGTCGCCGCGCATACGCCCAGGTATTTACCGGTCAGGCGGCCGAACGGGTCGGCCGGCGAGGCGTCCATGATCGTCGCGACGCCGAGCCTTCGATCCCGGATGAGCCGATCGGCGATCAGGCATCCGTAGACGATCGGCAGCAGCACCATGATGAGCTTGGCCGACGTGAGCATGGCCAGTTTGGGATCGTGCCCGCCGTCGTCGGTGAAGGACAGTGTCCGGTACGCGGGCCAGAACACGGCGACGAGCGTGATGTAGGTCAGCCCGTACACGATCCACATGATGGGCCTGCGGATCTGCATGAGGAACTCGTAGCGCAGGGTGGCGATCATTCCTTCTCACCTCCGAGGATGCGCTCGGGGCGGCCGAGCAGGGGCCAGGCGGCCGCGATGAGCGGTACCGCGGTGCACAGCAGGACGACCCGGTTGGCGGTCCAGTCGCCGGGCACCGTTCCGCGCATGGTGGCGAACAGGTAGAACAGCCGGGACGCAGGGACCGACTGCAGGGTTTCGGTGGCCACCTGCTCGGTGATCCAGACGAACGCGACCGTGGTGGTGGCGGCGACGGCGCTGCCGAACGCGGCCGAGGCGAGCAGGCCCAGCGCGGCCAGCCACAACGCGGGAGCGAGCCAGACGAGCTGGACCGCCAGACCGTTTGGCGCGCCCGGGACGAGCGCCCACCAGCCGCCCAGGGTCAGTACGGCCGAGCCGGCCGCGGCGCACAGCCCGGTCCAGCCCGCCATGACGGCCAGCCGGCGCAGCACGGTCGAGCGGTAGCTCACCGGCAGGGTGAGCTGGAGCTCCACGGCGTGGTCCCGGCCGAGCGACGAGGCGGCGGCCATGCCCGTGATGAGCGGCATCGCCATCTCCAGGGCGCCGGCCAGCATGAACGCGGTGGTCGATTCCCGGGAGCCGAGCCACGCCCCGAACATGGAGAGGAGCGCCATGAGCAGCACCAGGGCCGGGGGCCCCGCCAGCGCGGCGGGTCCGGTCCTGCGCAGCTCATGCGCCCACAAATCGAGAGGTTTCACGGTCGGTGGGTAGCGCCGCCGAAGCGGATCGGTTCACGCCTGCCCGCCGCGATCACGGCGGCGAGGGCGAGTACGAGCGCCAGACCGAGCGTCATCGGGCTGCTGGCCCAGAAAGCGCGCATGCCGTCCATGGTCGGCAGCTCGACGAAGGTCAGCGCGTAGAGCGTCCAGACCGCGACCGCGACGCCGATCGCGCCCTCGGCGTGCCAGCACACCGCGAGCAGCAGGCTCAGCGCGGCCAGCAGCGCCATCGGTCCCAGCCATGCGATGACGAGAGCCGACATCCCCTCCGGGGCCGAGCCGTAGGCGTGTGCCACGGCCGAGCCGAGCAGCGCCAGTCCCAGGTCGTAGCCGAAGGCCAGTGTCATCCGCGCCAGCATGATGACGCGGCGTGATGTCGGGGTGGTGGCCACCAGCTCGGCTGCGGTGTCGCCGCCGCGTCCCGGGTCGTACGAACCGGCGACGCCGAAGCCGGCGATCAGCGGGGCGGCGAGGGACAGCATGAGCCGGGCGCTGTCGCCCCTGAGCAGAGCGAATCCCACGCCGGTCGCCATGATGAGCGCCGACACCAGCCAGATCGACCTGCGCATGATCTGGGCCTCGATCGTCAGAAGCGTCCACGCGCGTGCGATCGGCCCCGACGGGAGCCACCGCCGTGACCGGCAGGCGCCTCCCGCGTCCACCGGATCCTCCTCCCGCGGCGCGGGCGTCCTGTCGAGTGCGGAAGCCAGCAGGACGGCTCGTACGATCTCCGGCCCGGGCGGCTCCGGAACGCCGTACCGGAGGCCGCGCAGTTCGGGTGGCATCTCCGGTGGGCCGGAAGATTCACTCCATTCGTGCATCGACGTACCTCCTCAGTGTCGCGCGGGCGTGGTGCAGGCGGCTCTTCACCGTGCCTACGGGGATGTCCAGGATCTCGGCGATCTCCTTCAGGCCGAGATCGTCGAGGTAGGCGAGGACGACCACCTCCCGCTGGGCCAGCGGCAGGCGCTTCAGGGTCTGCTGCACCTGGTCGCCGCTCACCGCAAGCTCCTCGGGGCCCGCCTCCGGGGCGGCGCCGTCGGCCGGGTCCGCGGGCAGCGGGGGCGGGATGCCGCGTAACCGGTTGTGCGCCTGCCTGCGGGCCACGCCGAACAGCCAGGTGCTCACGCGTGAGCGGTTCTGGTAGGTGCCCGCGGACCGCCAGACGGCGAGCAGAGTGTCCTGGAGGATCTCCTCCGCCGTTCCCCGGTCTCCGGCCAGGCGGTACAGGAAGGCGAACATGGGCCGCGCGTAGCGTTCGTACAGTTCGCGGAGCGCGGATCCGTCGCCGTCGGCCACCCTGGCCAGGAGGTCCGCGTCTGCGGCCACGGCGGCAGGCGACCGGCGTTCCGCCGCATGGAACCAGCGCAGAGCCACGCCTTCAGCTCCTTCGTTCACGATGCGTAGGTAGCGCCGTGCCCGCCGCGGGGTTCACCGGTCGTCCAACCGGGTTCAGACGGTCGTCGGTGGATCCTACTGGCAGCACCCGGCTCCGGCGGCCGGTGCCTCCGCCTGCCTATCGCCGGATCCTGGCCCCGGGCTGGCGAAATCGTCGCCGCCATCACCCGGCTGCAAGCGCTCCCGATGCCGACCTGACCAGCAACAACCCACCCTGACGACGCAGAAAAGACACCCCGCGGGCCCATGAACCCCGCCCACCCGACGCGACAGCCAGGCCACCAACTGACCATGACCCCGAAATCACACTCCAGCCGAACCGCTCTCGACCGGCGCATCAGCCCGGCGAGGACCCGGCAGCCCTGCCAATCCGCGACCACACCCGACGCCTG
Source organism: Sphaerimonospora mesophila (assembly GCF_001417795.1). Taxonomy (NCBI): domain Bacteria; kingdom Bacillati; phylum Actinomycetota; class Actinomycetes; order Streptosporangiales; family Streptosporangiaceae; genus Sphaerimonospora; species Sphaerimonospora mesophila. The sequence continues at coordinate 4,468 of NZ_BCBX01000036.1, forward strand.
ATCGCCGAGTGCCTGCGCCTGGGCGCCCTCGACGAGCTGGCCGACCTCCGCCTGACCCAATGGGCGCACACGCTCACTTCCGCGGCTGGTTCTCCATCCGCTCACGCCGCTTCTCCACCACCCTCGGTGAGATCTGCACCGAACGGTAGGAACACGCCCGCGACGAGCAGATCACCACGGGCCGCCTGCCCCGCTGCGATGAGGGCACCTTCCTCGTGGTCACGCATCGGGAGTACGCAGGAAAGCCGCCGTCAGTCGATTACCGACAAGCCACCCGACGACCAGGGTTAGTAGGGCAACCTACTTCACCTTGGCCCCGGCCTGGCAGCCGAGGCCTTTCGCGTTGTCATCTCGACAACCTTTCACCAAGGCGGCGTCCCGTACGATGCGCTGGTGATCGAGAAGGTGAGGCGAGAGCGAGTCGGACGCCGGGCGTGGCCCTGGATGGTCTTGGCGGTGCTCGTCTCGACGGTGCCGTTCCTGCTGATGGCCATGACCGAGAGCGGCGGCATCGATTACCTGCCGATCGTCTCTTTCGCCTGGCGCTTCATCGGAGTCGAGGCGCGATACCTGCTCCCGCTCGATTTCCTCGTGGCGGGTGGCCTGCCGCTGCTCGTCCTGGTCGCGGCCGGCGCCTCCTGGCAATGGTGGCCGACGGGGATGGCGGGTGCCACGCTCCTCGGCGCCCTGGCGGTGGTCAACCTGGTGGTCTTCGTGGACGACTACCCGTGGCCGTTCACGCCGGCCGACATCAGCGCGGGTAGCCAGCCGGATTACTCTGCCGGTTTCGGTGATTCATGGGCGCCACCGCTGGCCGCCATCGCTTGCACTGTCGGCGCCGTAGCCCTGTCTATGGGCTCCCGGCGCCTGCGGGCGAACCGCCGCCGATGAGGAACGGGCGACACCCGCGCTTGTGACCTCCTGCCGTTGGCCGTATCAAGACGGCCTACGAAGTGCGGAAACGGCGCCACGTTTGGCTTGCGATCATTGGCCTACGGCTGCTTATCGCTGCTCTCGGCTGCCTCTGGGCTGTCACCTGCTCCTGTCAGTAAGCGCAGGTCAGAAGGCAAATCACAAGGTCAACTAGGTGCCTCGGCGAGGGACCGAGAAGAAGGGAAACCGGAGACACCGCCTCTGACCAGGTAGTTAGCGCCCGACAGCTCACGATCGAAGCGGTCCAACCCCTTCCACAGCGCCGTGTCCGTACGCTCCGCCTCGTTGCCAAGGGATGAACACGATGCATCATCCAACCGCTGGACATCCGTGGGGTAGTGCGTGAGCCATCGGCGCCCACGATCATAGGAAGATCGCGAGCGTGAGCCACGTCGCGGCTCCGCCTGCGAGCACTCCCGCGAGGGCCTGGGCGGGGCTGTGATCACGGATGACTATCCGGGACCAGGCGATCGCCGCCACCACCACGGCACCGGCCGCGTAGACCGGAAGCGGGGGCAGGATCCACGCGAGCATCACCACGCCGCCGGCTGCGACCGCCGTATGAAAGCTGATCTTCCACCAGAGCGTGATTGGACCGGTCACCGCCAACGTGGAGAGCATGGCGGTCGCGCCGGCGACCATAAGGCGTGGAGCGCCGAGCATGATCATCAGCGCCAGCGCGGCGACCACCAGAGCGACGATCAAACCGATCAGTTTCGGTCGCTGGGCACGGTCCTTGACGTGCATGTCGCCGAATCGTCCCGACCGAACGCCTACGAGAAGCACCCCGAGAGGAATCCCTCCGCACAGCACCGCGGTCAGCGCACCCCAGGCGACGCCCGCCTGACCGCTGGTGATCGCGCCTACCACCGGCGGTAGTCCTATGACGATGTGCGCGGGTGCGAATACCTCGGTCAATCCACGGGCGAAACGGTTTTCTCCTGGGCGACCTGCTTGTACGCCGCTGCGACCTGCCGAAGCCACTTGGTCTCCCTCTCGATGTCATCGGCGAGATCCGGTCCCGGAATGATCCCGGATGGCATGCCCCGCCCCTGTTCCACGTGGCTTGTCTGCAGCGCGGACGCGACCCATGCCGCCACTTCGCGTGAATCTTCGCTCGCTGTGTGGCGTGACGGAGGTGAGTGACAGCATCCCGTCGCGGATCTCCAGCATGCGCCGGTAGAGCCGGAACCGAAGCGATCCGTCCAAGTCCAGCACGATATCTGGATACCGACGAATCAGCGCTTCCCACAGCGGTCGCAGTTCGTGCAACGCGCTGGCAAACCCGCTGCACGCGGTGAAGTGGAAGCCTCCGAAAGCCGCCGGGACCGTCGACCCGTGAACCGTGGTCAACCCGGCTCAGGCGCGGGCGCTGCTCGACGCGGTGACGCAGGTGGGCCGGACGCGCGGCCTTCGGATGACGGCCATGTTCGCCTGTATGTACTACGCGGCCCTCCGCCCGGAAGAGGCTTCGGGGCTGCGTCGGCAGAACTGCGACCTGCCCGCCGAGGGGTGGGGCCTGATCACGCTTGAGAAGGCGCGGCCACAGGCGAACAAGCGACGGACGAACTCGGGGGAGACCCACGACGAACGCGGTCTCAAGCACCGTGCCCAGGGCGACACCCGCGAGATCCCGATCCCACCGGTCCTCGTCGCGATCCTCCGCGAGCACATCGAGACGTACGGCACGGCGAAGGACGGCAGGCTCTTCCGGACGAGCAAGGGCCGGCCTTTCTCCTCCTCGGCCTACTCCGCGGTCTGGCAAGAGAGTCGGCGGCTGGCCTTCACCGTCGAGCAGGTCGTGTCCCCGTTGGCGGCTCGCCCGTACGACCTCCGGCATGCGGCGGTCTCCTTGTGGCTCAACGCGGGCGTCCCGCCGACCGAGGTCGCCCAGCGTGCCGGGCACGGCGTTGACGTGCTCCTACGCGTCTACGCGAAATGCATCGAGGGGCAACGGGCGCACGCCAACGGGCAGATCACTAAAGCCCTGGAGCTGTAAGGTTCCGCCCTGCTGGTCTCAAGACAAGCGGTCGGGTCGTTGACCCGGCCGCTCTTATCGTTGAGAGGTGCCGGAAACCCTCGCCTACCGAGATCAGACCTTCATCAACTTTCGTGACTTCCGCTTCGACTCCCCAGCCGGGCATGCGTTCCGATGGGTCGACGTCAAGCGGTTCGATCTGCCTCGCTCTGATCCCGGCGACGACTGGTTGTTGACGGCGTTGATCGGCCATGTGGCCTTTCGAGACGACTACGCAGGGGGAGGCGTAGAGGCCGAAGGACTGCGGCATGGGCCCTACTGGCTGCGGCACATAACCCCAGCCCGATATGTCCACATCGATGAGGGGCGCGTGAACGAACTCCTTCGCGGCTGGGCCGAACAGTTCGGGGCGCTTCCCCCTGCCCTGACCGCTTGCCTGGAACGAGAGGTCTACCTATTGCTCGCGGTGGCGACGAACCGATATCAGCTTGAGGACCTCGGTCGCGAAGCCTTCCATGACTGGGGCGGAGTCCACACCGACTTCCACGAACTGATCCTCATCGACCGCGCGGCGGGTGTCCTCTCGCTGCTCGTGGCCGCTGATGACTGATGCGAAACCTGGCCGGAGAACCCCCCACCATCTGCGTTGACCTGGCCGAACGGCCCAAAGATCATCCCGTGCATATTCCGTGAACGGTGATTCAGGGCTGCTCCCGGTGGCCTATACCTGCACACAGGCGGAAGCCGTACCGGGGGAGAAGTCCCAGGTCAGACGGCAAGTTGCATGGTCAACTAGGTGCCCCCGGCAGGATTCGAACCTGCGGCACCCGCTTTAGGAGAGCGGGGACTGTACGGCTGGCTCATATGATGTGAGCTGCGCGAACGCCCCAAGGGTCCCGCTCCCTCCGCAAGATCATCCCGTACATGTCCCGCCGTTGACATGAGTTCCTCTTGAAGTCCCTGCGGGCAGGTGGGCACTCGCGGCCCGTCCACCACAATGCCAAGGACCATGTCAGTAGTTGATGTAGCGCGAACACCAACGCCCTGACCAGGACCTCCCCACGGATCCCGGTCAGGGCGCGTGTTCACCTCTCGACATCTCCCCCTGGTTTCCCCGCGTGATCACGCTTCTCGTGCCGGAGACAGCTGCCTCCGCGTACTGGACAGGGTCCTCAGATGTCCTTGAAGGTTGCGGTGATCCCCAACTCCTCCAGCCGCTGGCGGAGCTGTCCGGCTGCCTCGGCCTGCAGCACCATCTGTATCGTGCCCTGCAGATAGCTAATCTGCCGTTCGTCCAGCGACATGTAGAAGGCCCGGAACAGTGCGGCGAATTTATCGGTGGCATCGCCGCTGGCGAGCAGATTGCTGGTGAAGGAGAAGGCGACCTGCTGATCCTTGGCGACGGCTGGCTCCGGGTCACCGCCGCCGCCTCCGGGATCGGAGGATCCGCTGGTCCCGGCTTCTCCAGATCCACCCGGGGAACTCGATCCCGAAGTTTCGTCGTCTCCTGGATCGCCTTTGGCTGTGCATTCGCCCTCATGGGCCGGCTGGCCGCACTCTGAGCACACCTTCGGTTGGGGCTTGGCCAACCTCAGGCCGGTGCTTGAGAGATTGACCTGACCAGGAGCGGTCACCGCGACCTCGGCACCGGCCCCGTCCACGATACTTACCAGCCCGCCGCTGACGGCATCGTAGATCGCCTGCTGAAGGTCCCGGTCGCCGCTGTAGAGCAGCGGCAGCCGAGGGGCGCTGTAGAACGCGGCCCGAATGTCGGAGAGGGTCTTCCCATAGTCCTGGTCACGGAGGTTGTGCAGTAAAGCCTTGGCGCCGAATTGTCCAGAGTCGAAGACCTTGTCTCGGTCCGCGAGCCCCTTCCAGACGGTGGTGCCGTCGAGTGCGGTGAGGTTCTCCTCGTCGAACGTCAACTGATCCAGATACCGTTCCCCGTTTGGGTCCGGCTGAGCGAGAAAGACGACATGCTGGTAGGCCCTCTTTACGGACTTCTCCAGTTGCTGCTTCGCGTCACTGAGTTCCTTGGTCCCGACGGCCTTGAGTTCGTCATCGTTCTGGATTTCCGGCGCGGCCAGGGCCCGCTGTCGCGCCAGGTACTCGACCGCCATCCCGCGAGCCAGGCTGCGCCGCTGGGTGTTCGCCACAGCGAATACCGCGCTGCTGGCCCACTGTACGGGGAGTTGCTGGGCACCCTGGCCGAGCCCCATCGCGACGGTCAGCGCCTCGATAGTCGTCTGCTCCATGCCGTTGCGCAGACTGAACTGGGCGGGGTCGAGGATAAACAGCCGAGTGGTGTAAGCGGTGTCCAGGCCACCGGTGGCCAGAACATCGGCCGCAGGACGTGAGAGGTCAGCGGGAATGAATTTGTGGTCGCGGAACGGGCCGCTGCTGGCGATCTTCTTGGCGAATTCAGCGATGACTTCGTCCCGCTCCGCCGGGGTGATGGTGCGCCGGATGTTGCTGACCAGCATCCGGTGGGTCAAGCGGGTGGACAGGAAGTACCGGGCTGGCTTGTTGTTACCCTGACCAGGAACGATGTCGAGCGCGCTCATGCCGCGATCAGGATGGACCAGGCCATCAACCACGACATCGGCATCGGTGATCGTGTAACGCACGTCCGGAACGCTGGTAGCCGCCTTGACCTCCGGCGCGCTGGCACCGCGCCCGCGACCAGGCCGCAAGGTGCCGACGATGCTGGCCAGGAAAACGAACGTGGCCGCGCGCTCGGCCGCGCTCGGATTGGTGTCGCTCCAAGGCGCCGGGTCGCGCCCAAGGTCCTGCTTACGGGCAGTACCGGCCGTGCCATCGTGGTTGACAACCTCGATCTCGGCCAAGCTTCGGTAATTCGCGATCGTACGGTCGTCCTCAACCAGACCGCTGCCCAGCAACGCTTCTCGGACCGTACTGTCTGACAGAGGTAGGTCGCCAGGGCCGATGAGCACAGGTACCCACCCACCTGCCTTGCCGCGCTGTTGTAGGGCGTACACCGTGGCGGCGAAAATGCGAATGGTTGAACGGACCCGCTGAAACCCGGTGACCTTGCTCCATTCTTCCTTGGCGAGGTTGATGAGCATGGGATGGAAGGGATAGCTGGCGGCGACCTCGGCCTTCCACTGGTGCCGCCAGTCAGCTCCGATGGCATCCCAGACGTTCTTGGCCCATGCCTTCTCCTCGTGAACGGGCTCGAAGAGCGCGGCCGTAGCCTCGACCACCTCGGCGGCGGGCTCAGCGTCGAAGAGCCGTCGCCGCAGGATGTCGGCGAAGTCGCTCACTTCGGTGACGGTGGCAGGAAAGCCATTGCGTTCGAGCAGGGTGTTGAGATCGTCGCGACGTTCCCTACCGGCCTTGGACAAGGCGGACTTGTCGGCATCAGAGGCGATCATCACGACGAGCATTGCGACGTGCGGCACATCGTTGACAACGTCGAGTAGTGCGCGCAGGAAGGCCATGTCTTGGGCAGACAACTCGGGCTTGTTCGCGCCGTCAAGCCCGTTGCCGACGTAATCGAGCAACTCGTCGACAATAAGCAACAACGGCCGATTCACGGCACGGATAGCCTCGGCGATCTTGTGCTTGTCGTTCCAGAACGGCAGGTAGCGCTCATAGAGCGAGTAGTCCTTGGAGAACAGCCGCCACAGGAAACGCTCGTAGAGGCTGTTTGCCGGCCCGTCAATCTCCTGCACCCCTGCGCCTGGGGTCATGTGGTCACAGGGCAGGACGACAACGTGCGGACGCCCGAGATCGCTGGGCAGCTCCCGCCCCATCTTGGTGCGCGCCCGATTGGCGACCTGCTGACCGAGTTCCGTGCCGAGCAAGGTCTCAGGGTGGGCGGCCAGGTGGTAGGCGCCGATGCAGGCGTGCGACTTACCGCCACCCATGCCCTGGTCAAGCCGAGTGACTGCCCGTGCCTTCAGATAGTCGGCGCCGCCACCGACGCGGACGGCGATCTCAGTGAGCAGATCGATGAGCCGCTCCGTGGGGTGAGTGATCTCCCCGTAGTACGCGGCATCAGCGTACGGCGGCCGATCTGCCCCCTTGCCGTACACAGTACGGAACAGCGACATCTGCACGTCGTCGATCTGCCCGGACGCACTGAGGATCTCTTGGCGAAGCTTTAGGGCCTTCCACCAAGGCGTCACATTCGCCGTCACGGTAGTTCTCCTAGTGTGTAAGACACGGATACGCATTGGCTGCTCATCGTCGTCAGATCAACCTCAGCTGAGCGTCGTCAACCTCTTGGCGAAGGGCGCCCTCACGGCTACTCGCCGCGATCGACTCGGCCGCGTTGCTAATCCCTGTCCTAGTCCGCAGTACGCGGGTAAGCGCGACGGAATCCGGGTCGTTGGCGGGAAGCCGATCGGCCAGGAATTGGACAGCCGACCACAGATGGGTGTCGTTCCCTGTGCGTCCCGAGGCCACCAGTACCTGCCCCATAGCCTGCAGCCCCTCCTCCGACGCGGCGGCGAGTGCCAAGGCTACGTCGATGACGGCCGAGTCGCTATTGATCTTACCAATATGATCACGAGACGTGATGAAACGGACGCCTTTACCGACATCAGTCACCAGGTCACGGACCGCCGTCAGATCGAGAGAAGAGGCGAGAGCCTGCCAGCGCAGCTCGGACTTCGCTTGCGCCTGGCGGCCGTAGAGCCTGACCCACCACAGCGCGAATCTGGTTCGGGTGTCAAAGGCATCCAATGGCTCGTGGTTGATCTCGACAGCCATAGCCTCCTGGACCGCCGCACGCGCCAACGGCAGGAATGTGTAGATGTCGACGGGCTCGCCCTTGGCATCGAGAACCTCGCTGTAGCGGCCGACCGCTTCCATAGCGGGCCCCGCCGCTGCCATCAACATGTCCGCGGGCGCAAGACCCCACCGCTCCCAGTCGAGGTAGCGCTTCTTGATCTCCGACTTGATCTCGGCTTCGACGACACCCTTCCTGCCAACGGGGCGTCCGGAAGGGGCAGGGCGGCACGCCATCGTCAGGGTTGTGACGATGTTGGTGAAGCCAACCTTGCCACCCGCCTCGGTCTTGGCCGGCCATGCGCCCGTGAGGACGAGCCCAGCGTCGCGGATCGCGGTGAGTAGCCGTTGCCAGACCTCTGGTTCACCGTGGCCGAACACAATGGTGACGACACCGTCGTGTGCGACGACGCGCTGCGCCTCCCCAAACGCCTTGGTAATCAAGGAGTCGTAGTGCTGGCGGTTGCGGTGGTCGTTGTTGCTCGTCCCTCCCTTTTTGACGATGATTTCTTCTCGTTTCTCCTGCACACCGAATTCATGTGCGGTCATGCCCAACTCCGGCCAGGAGTCGACGAGGGCTCGTTTTATCCAAACGTAGAACAGATCGCTCGCGTCGCTGTAGTCGATCATCGCATCGTAAGGGGGGTCCGTGATGACAGCAGTGATGCTGCGGTCTCGGAAGGGGAGACTAATTGCCGAGCCGCGCGTCACCTCGCAGGGGACTGCATCCGGAAGCGGCATGGTTGTCTCAAGCGCCTTGAGCGTGCCATCAGCCACAGATGCCCAGCTTCCCGGACCGTCGGCCAGACCAACCTCGAAATAGTCGAACGAGAAGTTGAGGCTGGACTCGGTGGCGAAGATGTCGTGGACCCCGGCCCGGCTGACGTCAAGTGTGCAGCCCCGGGTGGCACGTCGGATCTTCCTAGCCAGTACTGCAGCGGCGTAGCCGGTAAGGGCCCGGATGTGATGGTCGCTGTTACCGTTTTTGGCTAGTTCCGCGCCGATATCGCGGATGCACTGCGCCAGCATGATGAACGACAGCGTCTGACGGGCGTTCATCATGTCGCCATAGGTGCGGGCGCCATAGACGGTCGCCTGCACGGTCCAGGTATTGCCATCGGGAATGCGCTCGTCGGGAACAGCGGCGAGGAAATGCCCGAATCTTGGTTGTTCTCGCAGGGCGACAGCGGCGGCCTCGATGGCGTCGAGTTCTTCCCGCTCCAGGAGGCGATAGGACTTGCCAACATCTGGGTCGATGTCGGCGGCGAGCAGTGGCGCGTCCTTCTGCAGGCCCTTCTCGAAGATGCGCATCTGCACCTGACGGTCGTGCGCGTGCGTACAGAAAGGGCACACGGCCAGGCGGCCGTTGCTGTCGTACTTGCTCTTACCGGGTGGAACCTGCCGTGTGGGTGCCCGTCTTGGGGAGCCTTCGTGAACAACTACGGACCAGGTGCCGCTGTCGTTGTCGGTGTCGATGTAGTACGACTGCCCGGGGTCGTGAAAGGTTTCCTTCGTGGTGCGGCTCTTGCGCTTGCTCGCCTTGCGCAAATCGAGTTGGCCGATGAGGGGAAAGTACCGCGAGCACTCCTGGCAGGGAATAGTGATTGCCCAGAGGTACCCCCAAGGATCCCGACCCGCGACCTGCGGGTAGTACTCCTTCATCGCGTCGCGGTGGCGTGTGCCGATCTCACTGAGTACCGCTTCGACATCCTGCACGAGCCGCGGCCTGGTCTCTACGAGAGTGGTGCCCTCCTTTTGGAAGGGGATTGCGGGTTCGTCATCCCAAGACCGGCAGGGGTAGTCCGTGAGCAGCCGGGAGGCCAGCACAGCGACCGGGCTGTAGTCCAGTGCGTGAGCGCTGATGCCCAGCCGTGCGGCTTCAAGTGGAATCATCCCGCGGCCGCTGAAGGGATCGAGGGCACTGACGCCTTCACCATGGCTGCGGATGATCTCACGCCGGATCTCCTCAGCCTTCGCGTAACGGCCCGTCATAGCGTCGCGGACCAATTGCTGGAGCCGCTGTTGTTCGACAGGGTCGTCGGGCCACGGCAGCAGAGAGCAGATGGTCGCTGCTTTGGCTTGGGCGGAGGGGCGCTTGGCAAACCACGTCATCACACCGACTTCGGCATTACCGCTGCCCCATCCTGATCGGCTGTTGGCGCTGACCTCCGCACAGGGGAACCATCGTTCGATCATGCGGGTCATACATTGCTCCCGGGTGCGTTCTTGAGGCTGCTGCCAGGAACGCGGAAGATCGCGCTCCCGACCATGTCGTCGGCGAAGAGGGTCGCGGGGTCCTGGTAGGCACCGAAGAAGCGCCCCTTGCCGTCGGCGCACTGGTCGACAACGTAGAGCCAGTACTCCTTGCGGTGCTGGGTTGCGATGAGGACTTCGTTCCCGGTCATCCGGATGCCCTCGCTGGCCGCACTGCTCAGGACGCCCTTGACTTCGATGTGACGGACCTGGCTGTTACGGCGGGCTTCCAGGTCGTACCCACGGCTTTCGGTGTGGACGTCCTCGACTACCCAGCCGTCGTTGACGAGTAGCTGCTGTACGTGCTGCATGGAAACCAGCTCGGCATCGATCTCGGCCTTGACGCTGATATCTGCTGCGGCTAGGACACGGATCCGCCCGACGAGCTTCGGCTCGGTGAGGTGCACGTCCACGAGCCGTTCGAGTTCTTTGAGCCGCTGCGCGGTCTGGGCCTGGAGCTGCCGCCGCAGCTCTAGCCGTGTGTCACGATCGTCGATTGTCTCAGTCAAGCTCAAGGGCAGGTTCATCAGATCCCTGCGAGCCTGGGCGAACCAGTCGGAGCGTACCTTCCGGTGCTCAGCGATAGTCTCCGCCGCCACGATGTTGGCTGCCGCGTCCGCGCTGTTCTCGCGCGCTGGATGTGGTGCGGTGCCGTGCTGATTGGTGGCCACGAGGTTGGCCAGGGCCTCCCACCGAACTGGCCGCGCATTGCCACTGTCATCGACTTTGATCAGGGTCGCCCACACACTGGCTCGCTTGCCGTCGTTTTCTGTCAGGGTCGCCTCGTAGGCGTAGAGGTCGTAGGGGGTGAGACTGGTCGGGTCGGCCGCCGCTCCGGACTGATAGAGGTCTTCGGCCAAACGCTGTGCGGCCAGGTCAATCAAGTCTGGGAACCCGGGCTCTCCCGGCCCGAGCGTGATGGTGTCGCCGATTTCGATGCTTCCCTCAGCTTCGCGCACCGCGTCCCCGCTAGTGGCTATATGGACCTCACTGCCGCCACCTAGGCTGGGAGGGAACGTGGCGCCCCCAGTGAGGGACAGCCGCCGGAACCCGATTCCCGCAGCGGTCGGCGCCGATCGCAGGATTCCGGCTGCCATGAGCCGGTCGAGGTATGCCTCGACGATCGCAGGATTGATTCGCGCGAACAGGTCGCGCTGCAGCAGCGTCAGCGCTGCTACCGCATCAACCTGGCTAGCCAGACGCCGTTCGTTGTCTCGGACCTGCCGAGCCACCCGAGCGAGTTCTTGAGCCTGTACGGCGCGGCCGGCTTCGATGGCCTGCTGCTTCTTGAGCTCATCGTCGCCGTACAAGTCAGAGAGCCACTTGTCGTAGTCGACGCCCGTGAGCTCAGCTACTGCCGACAGGCTGTCGAACATCTGGCCACGAAGCTCGTTCGCCGCCGTGACGAAGTTATCCAGCAACCGCAGGAGGGTCTCACCCTCACGGGTGTCGGTGGCGACCAGGTTGTAGAGGAAGACGTCGCGCTGCTGACCGACACGGTGGATGCGGCCCATCCGTTGTTCAAGGCGGACCAGGGACCACGGGATGTCGTAATTAACCAGGATATGTGCGGCCTGTAGGTCGATGCCTTCGTTACCAGCGTCGGTGGTGACGATGATCTGGAACTCGCCACGCATGAACGCCTTGCGGACCTCGTCGCGTTCCGGCTTGCTCTGCCGGCCCGAATACAGCCGAGCACTGTAGCCCTCGGCACCGAGCCGTTCGGCGATCCATGCGGCAGAGTCTGCGTACTCGGTGAAGATGACTGCCTGCTCGCCGTTTCCAGGATGAATCCCGTGCTTGGCCAAGCAGTCGTCCCTGAGCCGGTTCCATTTCGAGGGTCGCCAGCGGGGATCCCTGATCGTGGCATCGATCTGTTCCGCAAGGCTCTTGATCGCGGCGCGTTCGGCCCTGGCGGAGGTCGAGCTCGCGTTGACGACCTTTGCCTCCTCAACCTCGGCTTCGTCACCGGGATCCGCGCTCTCGGCGATGAGTGCGGCCTCGGCTTCGCTCATCGCTCCCATGTGGTCGTAGCGCCTGCGCAGGGTCTCGGCGAGGGCATGCAGGCTGGAGGCAGCGCGCTTGCCATACACCATGCGGGCCAGCCGCTGCGCGGTCGGCGGAAAGAACTGGTCGACCATGTCCAGGGCGGCCTGGTAGTAGCTGTACTCGATTTGCGACAGCGGCACGTTGTGGTTCTGGGCCGTGCGGCCCTTGAACAACCTCGTCTTGCCGTCGTAGTCGACCAGGTCCTCCTTCATTCGCCGAAGGAAATGGATCGGGCCGGGCCGCAGGGCGCTGAGCTTGACATTGGGGTCACTGCCTGGATCCGGGTAGATCGCCGGGTCGACGAGGTGTAGCAGATGCCGGAAGAGCCATTCCTTACCCCGGTGGGGGGTTGCGGTCATCAGAACCGCACGAGGAGTGTTCTTGGCTAGCAGTCGTCCGACCTGGTGGAATCCGGCCGCAGTTGGGGTCAGCCGGTGCGCTTCGTCGAAGACCACCAGATCCCATCCAGCCTTGTCCGGTCGGATGGCATCTTGGACCGCTGGGTTGACCGCCGCCAGCTCCAGCGACACCACCCACAGGTCGTTGGAGTTCAGTGCGTCCTCGCGCACGGTGGCCGATGTGAGCTGACGTAGCCCGCCGCCCAGTAGGCGTTGGAAGTCGTCCACCCACTTTGTGGCGAGATTCGCAGGGCACACGATTAGTGCGCGTTTGACCAGCCCCAAACGCTGCATCTCCCGGATGTACAGGCCTGCCATGATCGTCTTGCCGGTGCCTGGCTCGTCAGCCAGCAGAAACCGCAGCAGCGGCTGCGGCAGCATTGCACCGTAAACGGCGGTCGTCTGGTGCGCGTATGGCTTCAACGGTGTCGACGCCATCGCGCTGGACTCGGCGTTGGTGGCCGCCGCGTCCATCCACCGGGTCCACATGGCGGCCAGCACCCGGGCGGAATCGGCCCGTCCGTCGCTGACCAGCGGCCGGACCGTGACTGCGTCACCAGCCGCGAGATTCACCTCGTGTCGGCGATCCTCGTCATCAACCAGAATGAGGTCCCACGACCCAGGCTTGTCCCCCGGGAGCGCGAACCGGATCGTCGCGAACTCGGGCACTCCGTCCTTCTGGACCCGGACCCGTTGCCCCCGCTCAAACACCGCTTCTCCGTGAGGTTGCATGCTCATACGCGCGTCTCGTAGGTGTTCCGGATCTTTAGGGCCAGCATTGGGTCAAGCACCAGCACGTCCTTGATCATGTCGGCCTCGTGCCGACGGCCGACCATCCGCTCAGGCGAAACCGCCCGTCGACCTCAAACGAGGTCATGGTTTCCGACATCGCCGACTCCAAGAAATCGCTCCAAGACTCCGCATGGAGGTACGCAGAAGGGTACTCGTGCGGTACGCCCACGGTAGGTCCATGTCCCGCTCTGGCTGGAGTCCGCCACCCCGTCATTCGATGGCAAGGCCCGACGAAGGAGGGCCGCGGCAGCCGATCGCCCCAGCCCCGTACGGGACAAGCCGAAGCCGGCGATCGTCACGGCCGGGCCCTGAACAAGCAACTTCAGGGAAAGACGGACGCGGCTTATGAGCGCGCGGGCGGCGTCGGCAGGGACCGGCCGAAGAGCCGCATGCCCGGCCGGCTAACCGACCGGCGCGCGAGGCGGGCCGCCGTAGGCTGCTCGCCCTTGATACCGGGAAGAGAAGTTGCTTTCGATCATGATGGGGCGGCTGGGTCAGTCTGTGTTGATGCGTTCTGCGGTTGTCCAGACGGCTTCGAGGCTGGCGAGGTAGACGGCTGCTGTGCCCTCGTCTGCGGTTGTCCTCATGTGGATGACGGGGGCGTGGGCTGCTGGGGTGCCGTAGGCGTGGGTGTTGACGAGAAGGTCGTCGTCTGCGCGGTAGATGGAGTTGTAGAGCACGGTGCGGTGGAGGCGGATCTCGATGTCGTCCACGTCCTGGAGTTGGCGGTAGAGGGTGAGTGCGTTTCTGGTTCTGGCGGCCATGACGTCGGGGCCGATGCCTTCTTCGGTTCCTCGGGCTGCTACCTGGGGGCTGTCGGGGTCGCCGAGGAGGATGCGCACGCGCACGCCTTCGTGCGCGCGGCTGGCGAGTAGGCGGATCATGCCGGTGTCTTCGGCGAGGAACATGCCGCTATAGGTGAGGATGTCGATCTGCCGGGTGGCGGCCTGGAAGTGGCGTCGCCAGACCGCTTGCGGGACGGTCCAGCGGTGGGCGTAGACGGCCTGGACCTCGGAGACGATGGGCCGGCGGGGTTTGACGATGTCGGGCCAGAGGTCGGCCTCGTCTACATGGAGGAGATCAGCGATGGCCCACCGGTGGCGAGGGTAAGGAATGCGGCCTTTGAGCCAGCGGTCGACGGTCTTGGGATCGACTGCCAGGGCGGCGGCGACGTCGACGGTCTGGAGCCGGGCGCGGGTCAGGGCGTGGCGCAGGTTGTCGCTCACCGGTGGTGCACCTCCTGTGACGGGGGTTGCTTCTGCCTGCGACGTTAACATGAGACGTCCCTAGACGTCCCTGAGTTGCGGTGTAGAGGTTCCCTTGCTCTGGCGGACGCTCGTACGGCAATCGGCGCGACACCGGGCGCGCCGTACGAGTCGAAGGGAGCACAGGGCATGGAGCCGATGCGGACGATCCGCGAGAAGCAGCAGGAATACCAAGAGAGGCTCTTGACCGAGCTTCGGGATGAGCTGGAGGAGCGCGGGCTGACCACGGTGTTGATCGTGGATCAGAAGGGGCGGCCCGCGCTGGAGGTTCTCGATCGGTGCTTGCGGTCGCGCCGGGTCTACGTGCATCTGGCGTTCCTGTGGTTCTACTGGGGCGACCAGCTCGACGAGCGCGTCTCGTGCATGCAGCTGCTGCCCGCGGCTGCGCGGATCGAACAGGCCGCGCAGGAGGGCTGGCGCGAGGGGGAACAGGGAGACCTCGGCATCAACCTGAACAAGATCCTCGATGCGCACCGGTCCTGACATGCCTAAGCGATGGCTGACCGGGTGGCGGGTGCATGGGCAGATCGCCGAGCGGCTGCGTGAGCGCATCACCACGGGCGCGTATCCGGCGGGGTCGGCGCTGCCGTCGGAGGCGGTGCTGTCGGCGGAGTTCCGGGTTGCCCGCAACACCGTTCGCCGGGCGCTGCACGCGCTGGAGGTCGAGGGTCTGATCGTGACGGTTCCGGCCAAGGGGCGGATCGTGCGGGCCGATGGGTACGTCGTGGATTCGGCCTACCGCTATGAGGTGATCGCTCGGGACCTTCGGGGGCGGATCGAGCGGGGTGACCTGGCCCCTGGGGACGTGCTGCCCAGTGAGGCGGAGCTGTGCTGGTTGTATGACGTGTCGCGCAACACGGCACGGCAGGCGTTCACGATGCTGGAGCGGGAGAAGCTGATCGTGTCCCGGCACGGCAAGGGCCGGTTCGTCCGCCCTCAAGGTTGAGACGTCCTGGGACGTCTGAGTTGGCACCCTAGGTCTGGATGGGCCTGGGGTGCCTATCGTCTATCCCGTGGGACACGTTGAGTGGGCGCGCGACCTGGCCGAACGACTCCTTGCAAAGCCGCTTTCCCGGCGGTGGGCGCATACGCAAGGGGTGGCGGCGCGGGCCGCATCCCTGGCCCCGATCCTCGGCGACGACTCCGACACGCTGACCGCCGCTGCTTACCTCCACGACATCGGCTACTCGCCCGAGTTGGTCGACACCGGGTTTCACCCCCTCGACGGCGCCCGATACCTGCGCGATATCGCCGGGGCCGATGAGACGTTGTGCCGGTTGGTGGCACATCACTCGTGTGCGGTCAACGAGGCGACCGAGCGCGACCTGTACGACGCCTTGACCAAGGAGTTCCTCCCGGAGCGGCGGGAGCTGGCCGACGCGCTGACCTACTGCGACATGACCACCGGCCCGGACGGGCGGCACCTGGACGTGCTCGACCGCCTGGCCGAGATCCATTCTCGCTACGGCCCCGGCCACCTGGTCAGCCGCTCGATCACCGCCTCGACCCCGTGCATCCTGACCGCCGTCCGCAGCATCGAGACGGCACTAGCCGATGTGCGGGAGACCGGTTCCGCTGAGGTAGTGGCCGACCCTCAAAGCCATTGACCGGTCCATCTGCAGGGCCTCGACCTGGTCGCGGGGGACCCAGCGGACTTCGGTGGATTCACTGCTTGGGGTTGGCTCGCCGTCGACGGCGCGGGCAGTGAGCACAATGGAGAACTCCTGGCGAGCCTCACCGTTGCTGGTATAGAGGATCACGTGCTTGGGATCGGTGTACGTCCCTACCAAGCCTGTGATCTCGCACAGGATGCCGGTCTCTTCGACGGTTTCCCGTACGGCGGCCTGCGGCAGCGACTCGCCGAGGTCGATCGCGCCACCGGGGACGGCCCAGTTGCCGTTGTCAGAGCGGCGGATCATCAGCAGGTCTCCGGCGTCGTTGGTGACCACGACGTTGACGGACGGCACGAGGCTGTTCGGCTTGGGAGCGTCGGGGTCGTCATAGAAGTCGATCCGGCGGGCCATGCCATGACTCTAACGGTCGGGCCTGCTCCCACACCCGTTCGAAGCTGTCGAGGTAGGTGGTGACCATGTCGCCGCCGAGGACCTTGCGCAGGTGCAGGACGGGGGCGTTGCCGGCGGGCATGCCGTACACGTGGGTGTTGACGAGAAGCTGATCGTCTCCGCGGTAGATCGAGTTGTACAGCACCGTGCGGTGAAGGCGGAACTCCACCCCCGATAGTCCCCGGATGGGCTTGTACAGGACGAAGACGTTGCGGATCTTGGCGGCCATGCCGTCGTCGATGCCCTCGTCCGCGCCGCGCTGGGCGACCTCGGCACTGTCGGGATCGCCGAGCAGGATCCGCACCCGTACCCCGGCCCCGGCCTTCTCACCGAGCATCCGCACGATCCCCGCGTCGTCGGCGAGGAATAACCCGCTGTAGACGAGGACGCCGATCTCTTGAGTGGCGGCGGCGAACAGCCGTCCCCAGGCGTCCCGGGGGACGGCCCAGCGGTGCGGATAGACGGTGACGATCTCACTCTCTGATGCTGAGGCGACCTGTTCACGGGTCAGCGCCTCCGGCCACAGGTAACTCTCGTCCATGCCCAGGTAGGCGGCCACGGCGTAGCGGTGCCTGCGGTAGGGGGCACGCCCTTTGGTGATCCAGCGTTCGACGGTCTTGGGGTCCACCTCGATGGCGGTCGCCAGGTCCGCGATGCTCACTCCGCGTTCCAGCAGCGCCGCGCGCAGCCGATCGTTGGCCATCTCACCTGCCACGTTCGAGGACGTCCAGGGACGTGGCAATCGTAGGCCGGACGTCTTGAACATGTCCCGTCGTGTAGTGATCTCGTCCTGCTCTTCTCGCGCACTCTCGGTGTCACAACGCAGCACCGACAGCGACGAAAGGAGCAGGAATCATGACGAACACGACGATCAGCCCGGTCGACGAGCCCGCCGGTTGCGAGTGCGGGGCGGCCGTGGAGGAGGGGCAGGCCCGCTGCCGTAAGTGCCTGGCCCGTGACCGGTGGGGCCGGCGGCAGGCCGCCCGTCGCAGGGCCGACAAGCGGCGCGCGATCACCCGGCGTCCTCCGCGCGGCCCGCTCGGTGCTGCCGCGCTGGGAGTGATCTGGTCATGAGCATGCTGCCGCTGATCCTCGCCGTGATCCTCACCGCAGGGGTTGCCGTGGGCTACGTGGCGGTCCTGGTCGGCATCCGCCGGGAGGACAAGGCGATGAGTGGTGGGGTCGCCTCGCCCGAGGGGGCGGCCCGGCTCGCCCGGCACGTCACCGGGCTGCACGTCCGGGGCGGCGGCCCTAACTCCCGGATCGCTGAGACAACCGTTCTTCGATGCGGGACAAGCGCCGCGACAGGTCCTGTACGGCGGTGCGCAGCTTGACGACCTCACCCGCCAGATCCTCGGCCGCTGCCGTGCCGGCCTCGTCGGCCTGGACGCTCTCGGCGGTGTCGTCGCTCTCCCGGACGAATACGCCCTTGCCCTGCTGGCCGATGACCAGGCCCTCGTTCCGTAACAGCCCTACCGCCATCTTCACGACGCTGAGTGATGCGTCGTACTGCTCGGCGAGCTGGGCCGTGGACGGCAAGGGCGCTCCGGGCGGCAGAGATCCGCCGCGGATCTGCTCACGCAGATCGTCGGCGATCTGGAGGTAACCGGGGCGTCCCGTCTTCTTGACCATCGCCTCTATCACACCACGACATGGCGACCAAGCCAACCGAGAGAACATTGACAACCAGGCCAACCTAGTTAACTATGTTGGCAACGAGTCGAAGGAGGTCCACACCATGCGCACCATTCCGATCCCGGTCGACGTGACCAAGCTGCAGTTCGTCTGCGTCCGCGCGCCCCGCCCCCGCGTCCTCAACCAGGACACCGGCGAGATCAAGACCGACAAGAACGGCAACACCGTCTACGAGATCGTCCTGTCGGTAGAGGACGAGTTCGGCCGCATCGAACTCGTCAAGGTCGGCACCTCCGGCGAACCCCAGATCACCGCCGGGCAGGACGTCACCCCGAACGGCCTCGTCGGCTACGTCTGGGAGATGACCCGGGGCGGTGAGGCCCGCTGGGGCATCAGCTACCGCGCCGCCTCCATCATCCCCGCCGGTGGCGCCCATGCCTGACACCCTCCCACCGCTGCTCGCGGGCCTGGCCGCCCTGGTAGCCGGCCTGTGGGCCTGGCGCCGCTACCACTACCGGTCGTTCTGGCTGCTGATCGGCTTCCCGATCGTCGCCGTGACCGTGCGGGCGACCTGGCGCACAGTCGCCCTCGGCTGCGGCCTGACCAAGAAGCGGCAACGCTGGTGGTTCACCACCGTCCCCGGCGCGATCGCCTCAACCGGCATCGTGAAGGTACGGCGGCGCTTCCAACGGGTCGCGGTCGACACCAAACCGTTCATGCTGCTACCGCGCCCAACCCGGTACGGCTGGCGGGTCACCATCCACACCCTGGAAGGGCAAATCCCCGCCGACTACGCCCAAGTCGCCGAACGACTCGCCCACTCCTGGGGCGTACACGCCGTCCGCGTGTCATCCCCACGTCCGGGCCGGATTGTCCTGGCGGCCACAGTGCGGGACCCGCTCGTCCGCCTCGACCACCTCCCGCCGTCAACCGAACTGCTCACCGTGCACGTCGGCAGGTTGGAGACCGGCGGGCTGTGGACGATCGACTTCCGCATGATCCCGCACTGGATCAACGCCGGGGCCACCCAATCGGGCAAGTCCAACCTCGCCAACGCCCTCTTGGTCGGGCTGGCTCCGCAACCGGTGGCGCTGGTCGGCATCGACCTCAAAGGCGGGGTGGAGTTCACCCCGTACGCGCCGCGGCTGTCGGCCCTGGCCACCACCCGGGCCGAGAGTGTGAGCCTGCTGGATGACCTCGTGGGCCTGATGGTCGACCGGATGGGGCTGTGTCGTACGGCAGGAGCGCGCAATATCTGGCAGCTCCCGCCCGGCGTGCGCCCGGTGCCGGTCGTGGTCTTGGTCGATGAGTTGGCCGAGCTGTACCTGATGGCCGACAAGTCCGAGAAAGACGAGATTGCCCGTACTTCTACGGCGCTGCTGCGGGTGGCTCAGCTCGGGCGGGCGTTCGGGATCTACCTGTTCTGCTCCGGTCAGCGGATCGGCTCCGACCTCGGCCCCGGCGTCACCGCGCTCCGTGCGCAGTGCTCGGGCCGGATCTGCCACCGGGTCAACGACCCCGAGACGGCCACGATGACGCTTGGTGACCTCGACCCGGCCGCCCTGGTCTCCGCGCGGGCCATCCCCGCCGAGACACCCGGCGTCGCGATCGTCGCCTCCCAGGACGGCCAGTGGTACCGCGCCCGCTCCTTCTACGTGAGCGAGCAGGCCGCCGAACACGCCGCCCACACCCACGCCCACCTGACCCCGGACTGGGTTGAGATCACCCAGCCCGCCCGCTCCGCTCAGGTGGGCGGGGCAGGCCTGTCCGAACTCCTGTCCGCCTGAGCGATGAAAGGGGGTAACGATGCGACGCCTGGCCTCCTGGCTGCTCGACTCCGGGCCGGTCCTCGTCCTGGCCGCGATCGCGGGTGCCGGATCGTTCACCCACATCCGCGACACCGCCACCGACCACGGGCAAACCGGCTGGATGTCCTGGGCGGTGGCGGTCTGCGTCGACCTCACCTGCGTCATGGCCGCCCGTGAACGCCAGCGGGACAAGAAAACCGGCCGCCAACGCAACGGCGCGGTGTCGTGGCCGACGCTCGTCCTGACCGGCGGGATCGTCCTGTCCCTGGCCGCCAACCTCCATCAGGCCGAACCCACCGTGTGGGGTTGGATGACCGCCGCCACCCCGGCCGGGGCGTTCCTCATCGCGGTCTCGATGCTGGAACGCCGCGCCTCCGGCCCTCGTCCTGAGCCGTCCGCGCTCGTGTCGTCCCCGTCTCCGGTTTCGTCCGCGGACCTGTCCTCGGCGGTCCCAGGCTCGTCCGCACCGGACGGCCGACCGTCCCGCCTTTCCGTCCTCGTCCCCGCCGAAGAGGACGGGCAGGACGGCGAGACTGGGCCGTCCCTGGCGCTGGTCGAGTTCGCCCGGCGCGTGGCCGACGAACACCACGCCAAGCACGGCAAGCCGATCACTCGTGACTTGCTGCGCGCCCGGCTGGGCGTGTCCAACCAACTCGCCTCCGACCTGCTGCGCACCTTGCGCACGGCTCCGGAACACGCCTGAAGGAAGGAGACGACACCACATGACCGACACCGAACAGGTCCCGTCCCCGACAGCCATGGAGATCACGCCCAAGCGGTGGCAGTGCTGCCACTGCGGCGGGGGCGGCCTCGACTCCCACGGCGACACCTGCCGCCACTGCGAGGGACTCGGCTTCTGCTGAACCTCTCCGCCCGCTGATCGCAGCGCCCCCGGCCTGGCCGTACATCCGCCAAGACACACGCCAGGTCGGGGGCCATCCCCTCACCCGCAACGAGTGAAAGGAGGTCTCCATCTTGCCCGCATCTGTCGTCAACGCGCACGCGATCCGCGACGCCATCGCCCGGCTCGATGACCCGAACTACTCCCGGTGGGCCGCCCAGATCCGCCGCGCGGGCGGCTGCCGCCAGCCGATCCACCTACGCGGCCGGGTCGAACACTGGGACACCGTGACCGGGACCCTGCTGCACCACTACACCACCCGGGCCGAACCCGACGGCATCCTCCGCGTCCCGTGCAAGAGCCGCCGCGCCTCGCGCTGCCCGTCCTGCGCCGAGACCTACCGGGCCGACACCTTCCACCTGATCCGCGCGGGCCTCGTCGGCGGCAAGGGCGTCCCCGACACGGTGACCGCGCATCCGTGCCTGTTCGTCACGCTCACCGCGCCGTCCTTCGGCATCGTCCACGCACGGCGGGAGAAGAACGGCAAGATCCTCCCCTGCCACCCCCGGCGCGACGCCGAGACGTGCCCACACGGGCGCGTCCTGTCCTGCACCGCCCGGCACGGCGCCGACGAAGACTGCCTCGGTGAGCCGCTGTGCCCGGACTGCTACGACTACACGGGCTCGGTGCTGTTCAACGCCACGGCGCCGCTGCTGTGGAAGCGCTTCGCCGACGCCCTTCGCCGGCACCTGGCCAAGCTCGGCGGCCTGACCCTGGGCGAGATGCGCGAACAGCTCGTCGTGTCCTTCGCCAAGGTCGCCGAATACCAGCGGCGCGGCGTCGTCCACTTCCACGCCGTTATCCGCCTCGACGGCCCGGACGGGCCGGTCTCGCTGCCCCCGGCCTGGGCAACGCTCGACCTGCTCGGCCAAGCCGTACGGCACGCCGCCTCCGTGGTCACCGCGAAGATCCCCGCCGTCGACGGCCAACCGGCCCGGGTGCTGCGCTGGGGGGATCAGCTCGACGTCCGGCCGATCAGCATGGACGGTGAGGTGACCGATCAGGCCGTCGCCGGCTACATCTCCAAGTATGCGACCAAGGCGGCCGAATGCGTCGGTACCCTCGACCGGCGCATCAGCCCGGCCGAGGACCTGGCCGCCCTAACCATCCGCGACCATGCCCGACGCCTCATCGCCGAATGCCTGCGCCTGGGCACCCTCGGCGAGCTGGCCGACCTCCGGCTGACCCAGTGGGCGCACATGCTCGGCTTCCGCGGCCACTTCTCCACCCGATCACGCCGCTACTCCACCACCCTCGGCGAGATCCGTGCCGAACGGCAGGACCACGCCCGCGACGAGCAGATCACGACAGGTCGCCTGCCCCTCTTCCACGAGGACACCGTCCTCGTGGTCACGCACTGGGAGTACGCCGGAAAGGGCCTATCGCCGGGTGACGCCCTTGTCGCCGCGCTCAACGGGTCGCCGCTAATGCCGCCCTCGCCGTCACCGTTCGGGGGCGATGCCCGATGACGCGCAACGACCGGCTCCTGACCGTGCCTGAGGTGCTTGCCGAGCTGGGCGGCGTCTCCCGCCGGACCTTCTACCGTTGGCGCGAACTCGGCCACGCGCCCAAGTGCATCAAGCTTCCCAACGGAGAGATCCGCGTCTGGCGGAGCGACCTCTCGGCCTGGCTGGACTCCCTTCGGGAGGCTGCGTGAACACCTCCTACGACGTGAAGTTCTGGGAGATCCAGCGCCGGACGGACAGGAAGACGGCGGCCTTCCTCGTCCGCTGGACCGTGGACCGCAAGGCCAAGTCCAAGAGCTTCCGAACCAAAGGGCTGGCGGACAGCTTCCTGTCCGACCTCCGGCAGGCCGCCAAGGCAGGGGAGGCGTTCGACGTCGTGACAGGGCTTCCGGTATCGATGCTCACGCCGGAGCCTACGGGGCCTTCATTCCTGGAGTTCGCGCAGTCCTATGTGCTCCGGCGCTGGCGTACCTCGGCGGCCAGGACTCGGGAAACGGACGCTTACGCGCTGCTCACCTTGGTGCCCGCGCTCGTGGCTGACGTTCCGGGGCGTCCCGATCCCGAGGAGCTACGCGCTGCGCTCCGGGCTCATGCCCTGCTGCCCGAGGACCGGCGGGCCGAGCTGACGAGTCAGCAGGCCGCGGCTCTGCGCTGGGTGGAGAAGGCATCTCTCCCGATGTCGTCGCTGGGGGAGCCTGCCACGTTGCGCCTGGCCCTCGACGCGATCTCGGCGACCTTCTCGGGCAAGGCGGCCGGAGCGAACACGGTACGGCGCAAGCGGGCGGTCCTGCATCACCTCCTGGAGTTGGCCGTGGAACAGAAGCTCTTCCCCGGCAACCCGCTGGACGAGATCAAGTGGACCCCGCCCAAGGCTGTCACCGTTGTTGATCCTCGGACCGTCGTCAACCCGACTCAGGCCCGCGACCTCCTCGACGCTGTCTCCAAGGTGGGACGCAAGCGCGGTGCCCGCCTCAAGGCGCTGTTCGCCTGCGTCTACTACGCTGCACTCCGGCCGGAGGAGGCCGCCGACCTGCGGGAAAAGAACCTCACCATGCCCGACTCCGGATGGGGACTGATCGTCTTGGAGCGTGCGCGGCCCCAGGCAACGAAGCGCTGGACCGACACCGGCCAGACTCACGAATCCCGTCGTCTTAAACACCGTGCGGACAAGGAAACTAGAGAGATCCCGATCCCTCCGGTCCTCGTCACCATCCTCCGAGAGCACATCAAGGACTACGGCGTCGCCAAGGACGGCAGACTGTTCCGCACCGCTACAGGCGGCTTTTACTCCAGCTCGGCCTACTCCTCCGTCTGGCAGGAGGCCCGCAAGCTAGCTCTCACTCCGGCTCAGGTCGCCTCATCCCTGGCAGCACGGCCGTACGACCTGCGGCACGCCGCCGTCTCGCTCTGGCTCAATGTGAGCGTCCCGGCTCCAGAAGTAGCCAAGCGCGCCGGCCACAGTGTCGATGTCCTCCTTCGCGTCTACGCAAAGTGCCTCGACGGGCAGCAGGACCACATTAACGGAAAGATCAACGACGCGCTCGAATAGCTCCAACCCATCCACCTCGGCCCCGGCTCACATCGCCGGGGCCTTCTGCTTGCCGTACGGCTGGCCATTGCTCTTCCGATCCTCGACGGCACGTCAATCGCCGGGCTGAGGAGCTCGTCAAGGCGGAGCGTCCGGAGCGGAGGGAGGAGGTACCACCTTGACCGGCGAGGAAGAACAGCCAAGGTCAGAACGCCGAGGGATCGAAGGGGTAGGCCTGTTGACGATCAGATGGTAAGGCGGCGCGATGCTGTCGCCGACCGCCTATCCGGTGCTGTCCGCGCCCGGTCAGGAGGCGGTCAGCCGCCTGGGCGGCCGGCCGGTCCATCGTCCTTGCGGGCAAGCAGACGGAAGGAGCCGAACAGGCGTACTTCCGGGAGCACGTCGAGCCGCTGCTCGGCCGGGCGGCGCGGCACGTAGGCGAGGCTGACGCCGCGCTGAAGCGTGACCTGCTGTCCCGGGCTCGTTGCCTGGTGTTCCCGGTGCAGTGGGAGGAGCCGTTCGGCATGGTCATGATCGAGGCTATGGCCTGCGGCACACCGGTGGTGGGACTGGGCAGGGGTGCGGTTCCCGAGGTCGTCCTGGATGGGGTGACGGGCAGTGTCCGTCACGAGGTCGGGCAGCTCCCGATCGCCATCGAGGAGGCCGGGAGGCTGGAGCCGGCGGCCGTGCGCGCCTACGCGCTGCAACACTTCGACACCCTGGTGATGACCGAGGCCTACGAACGCGTGTACCAGCAGGTCTTCGCGCGGATACATGACCCGGGCCGTCCGGCGGGACGGGAAGGGTGAATTCCGGGGAGCCACGACGCCTGACCGAGTAAGTACGGAGTTGCTTCGCATCTGGCGCTCCCCCTGGGCGACCTGCCACTGCTCATGAGAGGCAGATGAGGGGCAGGAAGGGTGGTGTGAGGGAACGGCAGGCGGGATCCTGGTATGAGGGAGACGAAAATTCCGTCGGGGTGTTCCACAAGCCGACGGGGGATACGCGTCACAGGGATTTATTGTTCTCGCTGGTAGAGCCCTGACACCGCCAACGTCGAAGGTGGCGTGGATTCCGGTTCTCCCGCTCGGGCCGATGCGCATCGGCGGCGGAGCGAGTTGTCTTCACGAGCTGGAATAGCCTAGGGGGTTGGTCCCGTGAGCGTCCCGAGAACAGCAGGGTCCCACAAGGTGGTGCTGGCCACCTACAGCGGCTACGACGCGGCCCAGCACGCGGTGGACGTCCTGGCCCGCCACGACTTCCCGATCGCACACGTCACCATCGTGGGCTGCGATCTGCGGTGGGAGGAGAAGGTGCTCGGGCGATGGGGCCTCGGCAGGGCGCTCGTCACCGGCGCGGGTACCGGCGGCTGGATCGGTCTTCTCATCGGCTTGATATTCGCGATCTTCAGCCCGTGGGCCGGGTGGGCCATCGGCTCCTCGATCGTGCTCGGGCTGATCTTCGGCCTCGTCTGGGGTGCGATCAGTCACGTGGTGCAGCACCGGGCGTTCGCCTCGATGCCTGCGGTCGTCGCCGACCACTACGACATCCTCGTGGACCCGGAGTTCGCCGACGAGGCCCGGCGCGTGCTGACGCACGCTCGTGAGGCCGCTGCGCTCAGGTGAGCGTCAGGAGGGGGATGAGGACATGGCCAAGGCGGTGGGCATCGACCTCGGCACGACGAACTCGGTCATCGCGACCACCGAGGACGCGCATCCGACGGTCGTCCCGAACGCCGAGGGGTCGCGCACGACTCCCTCGGTGGTGGCCTTCACAGACCAGGGTGAGGTGCTGGTGGGCCAGATGGCCAGACGCCAGGCGATCCTCAACCCGAAGGGCACGATCTATTCGGCCAAGCGCTTCATCGGGCGCAAGTTCGACGAGGTGCAGAGCGAGATCAAGGCGGTCTCGTTCGACGTCGTGCCGGGCCCGGACGGCGCCGTGCGGTTCAAGGTGCGCGACAAGCTGTACGCGCCGGAGGAGATCTCCGCCTTCGTGCTGCGCAAACTGGCCTCGGACGCCGGGAAGTTCCTGGGGGAGAAGGTCAACGAGGCCGTCATCACGGTGCCCGCGTACTTCAACGACGCGCAGCGGCAGGCCACCAAGGACGCCGGCAAGATCGCCGGCCTGGAGGTCCTGCGGATCATCAACGAGCCGACCGCGGCGGCCCTGGCATACGGCCTGGACAAGAAGGGCAACGAGACCGTTCTCGTGTTCGACCTGGGCGGGGGCACGTTCGATGTCAGCGTCCTCGACATCGGCGAGGGCGTCATCGAGGTCCGCGCCACCTCGGGCGACACTCACCTGGGCGGCGACGACTTCGACCGGCGCATCGTCGACCACCTGGCCGACGAGTTCCACAAGCAGCAGGGCATCGACCTGCGGCGCGATCCGCAGGCCCTCCAGCGGCTGTTCGAGGCCGCGGAGAAGGCCAAGGTGGAGCTGTCGGCGGTCACGCAGACGCAGGTCAGCCTGCCGTTCGTCACGGCCGACGCGACCGGCCCCAAGCACCTGAACACGACGCTCATGCGCTCGACCTTCGAGCAGATCACCCACGACCTGCTCGAACGCTGCCGGGGCCCGGTGGAGCAGGCCATGGCCGACGCGAAGCTGACGACGAACGACCTCGACGAGGTGATCCTCGTCGGCGGCTCCACCCGCATGCTGGCCGTGCAGCAACTTGTGCGGCGGCTGACGGGCAAGGACCCGAACATGACGGTCAACCCGGACGAGGTCGTGGCCGTCGGCGCGGCCGTCCAGGCCGCCATCATCAAGGGCGAGCTGAAGGACGTCGTGCTGCTCGACGTCACGCCGCTGTCGCTCGGCGTCGAGACGCTCGGCGGCGTGATGACGAAGATCATTGACAGGAACACCACGATCCCGGCCCGCCGCACGGAGACGTTCAGCACGGCGGACGACAACCAGTCGGCCGTGGACGTGGTCATCCTGCAGGGCGAGCGCGAGCGGGCCGCCGACAACCGGGTGCTCGGCCGGTTCCGGCTGGAGAACATCCGGCCCGCGCCGCGCGGGGTGCCGCAGATCGAGGTCACCACCGACATCGACGCCAACGGCATCCTGAACGTCTCCGCCAAGGACAAGGACACCGGCGCCGAGCAGCGCATCACGATCAGCGAGAGCTCCAACCTGGACAAGAGCGAGATCGACCGGATGATCGCCGACGCGGAGCGGCACCGCACCGAGGACGCGCAGCTTCGCGCCGCGATCGACGCGCGCAACGAGCTGGACTCGGTCGCCCACCAGGTGGAACGCCGGCTGTCGGAGCTGGGCGAGGCCGTCCCGGTGCACGAGAAGGCGCGGGCCGAGCAGCTGATCATGGAGGCGCGTCAGGCGATCAAGGAGGAGGTGCCCGTCGACCGGCTGCGCGGCCTGACCGCGGAGCTGCAGCAGGTCTACCACGGCCTCGGCGTGGCGGCGTCCGCCGCCCAGGCCCAGACCCAGGCCCAGACCCAGGGGCCGGCTCAGGCCGGGCCCGGCCAGGCCGCCGCCGGCCCTTCGGACGAGGACGTCATCGACGCCGAGTTCACCAGCTCCGAATAGCCCGTGACATGACATGACCGAGCGGAATGAGACACCACCTCCGGAGCCCCGGCAGGCCGTCGACGAACCCGTTGCGGAGAAGCTCGCCGAGCTGGAGGACCGGTGGCTGCGGGCCGTCGCCGACCTCGACAACCTCCGCAAGCGTGTCGCGCGCGACATGGACCGGCAGCGGATCGACGAGCGCACGCGCGTCGCGGCCGAGTGGCTGCCGGTGATCGACAACCTCGAACTCGCGCTGAAGCACGCGGGCGCCGACGCCGACGCGGTGATCGAGGGGGTCCGGGCCGTCCGCGACCAGGCGGTCGGCGTGCTCGCGCGCCTCGGCTTCCCGCGCAGGGACGACGTCGGCACGCGGTTCGACCCCGCCAGGCACGAGGCGGTCAGCACGGTCGCCGTCCCGGACGCCGACCCCGGCACCGTCGTCGAGGTCGTACGGCCCGGCTACGGCGACGGCGCGCTGCAACTACGCCCGGCCTCCGTCGTCGTCTCCACGAAAGCCGACGAGTGATGGCGGAGCGCGACTTCTACGAGATCCTGGGCGTGCCGAGAACGGCGGACCAGGACGAGATCCAGCGGGCCTACCGGAAGCTGGCCCGCACCTACCATCCCGACGTCAACAAGTCCCCCGACGCCGAGGACCGCTTCAAGGAGGTCTCGGAGGCGTACGAGGTGCTGTCGGACCCCGGGACGCGGCGGCGGTACGACGCGTTCGGGCCGGACTTCCGCCGGGTGCCCGAGGGCGTGGACCCGGCGGCGTACGCGCGCGCCCGCGCCGGAGCGGGAGCCGGCGCGGGGCCGGGCTGGGCGGGGCCGGGGCCCGCCTGGGCGCGCGGACCCGGCGGGGAGGAGATCCACTTCACCACCGGCGAGGGCTTCGAGGGCATCGACCTCGAAGACCTGCTCGGCGGCGTCTTCGGCAGGCGCAGGCGCGGCGCGACCGGCCGCGGCTGGGGCCCGGTGCCCGGCGCCGACCAGGAGGCCGAGCTGCCGCTCACGGTCGAGGAGGCCTACCGCGGCGGCCGGCGGACCATCACGATCCCCGGCCCGGGAGGCGGGCGGACCCTCCAGGTGAACATTCCCCCTGGCGTGACCGACGGCCAGCGGATCCGGCTCGCGGGCCAGGGCGGCGCGGGCAGCGACGGCGCCAGTGCGGGCGACCTCTACCTGATCGCGCGGATCGCCGACCACCCCCGCTACCGCCTGGAGGGGCGCGACATCCACGTCCGCCTCCCGCTGACGCCGTCGGAGGCCGCGCTGGGGGCGACCGTCGCGGTCGACACGCCCGGCGGGGAGGCGAAGGTCAAGGTGCCGCCGGGTACCTCGTCCGGGCGCCGCCTGCGCCTGCGCGGACAGGGCATGCCGAACCCGCGCGGCCGGCCCGGAGACCTGCTGGCCGAGGCCCGGATCATGGTGCCGCCCACGCTCGGCGACGAGGAGCGCCGCCTGTACGAGCAACTGGCCAGGATCTCGGCGTTCAACCCGAGGAGCCCGTCATGACCTATCCGCTCGTCCGGCTCGCCCAGGTGGACGTCGGGCACCTGGACCTGGAGTCCTTCTCCCGCGCCACGGGACTGCACCCGGAACTGGTGCGCCGCCTGGTGGCGCTCGGGCTGATTGACGCCTGGACCGGCTTCTCGGGCGGCCTGTGCTTCCCGCCCACCCAGGTCGCCGCCGTGGGGCGCCTTCAGCGCCTGCACGCGGGGCTCGCCGTCAACTACGCCTCCCTCGGCCTCGTGACGGACCTCCTGGACCGCATCGCGGAGCTGGAGGCGGCTCTGCGCACCCATACGAGATGGACCGGAGACAGATCGTGGACCTGAACCGCCTGACGCAGAAGTCGCAGGAGGCCCTGCACGACGCCCAGACCGCGGCGATCCGCTTCGGACACACCGAGGTCGACGGGGAGCACCTGCTGTTGGCGCTGGTCCGGCAGCCCGACGGGCTCGTCCCGCGCCTGCTGTCCGCCGCCGGCGCCGACCCGGACAAGCTCCGGCTCGAACTGGAGCACGAGCTGGAGCGGCGGCCCCGCGTCACCGGTCCCGGCGCCGCCCCCGGCCAGGTCTACGTCACCCAACGGCTGTCGCGGCTGCTCGATGCCGCCGAGCGGGAGGCCGGCCGGCTGAAGGACGAGTACGTGTCGGTCGAGCACCTGCTGATGGCGCTGCTGGACGAGGGCGTCGACAGCGCGGCGGGCCGGCTGCTCAAGGGACACGGGCTGACCCGTGAGCGCTTCCTGCAGGTCCTGACGCAGGCACGCGGGAATCAGCGGGTGACCTCCGCCAATCCGGAGGTCGCCTACGAGGCGCTTGAGAAGTATGGGCGCGACCTCGTCGCCGCGGCGCGGGCGGACAAGCTCGACCCGGTCATCGGGCGGGACGGCGAGATCCGCCGGGTCGTCCAGATCCTGTCCCGCAAGAGCAAGAACAACCCGGTCCTGATCGGCGACCCGGGCGTGGGCAAGACGGCGATCGTGGAGGGCCTCGCGCAGCGCATCGCGCGCGGCGACGTACCGGAGGGCCTGAAGGACAAGACGATCTTCAGCCTGGACATGGGCGCGCTCGTCGCGGGGGCGAAGTACCGCGGCGAGTTCGAGGAGCGCCTGAAGGCCGTGCTCACCGAGGTGACGGCGTCCGAGGGACGCATCCTGCTGTTCGTCGACGAGGTGCACACGGTGGTCGGCGCGGGCGCCGCCGAGGGGGCGATGGACGCCGGCAACATGCTGAAGCCGATGCTGGCCCGCGGCGAGCTGCACATGATCGGCGCGACGACCGTGACGGAGTATCGCAAGCACATCGAGAAGGACGCCGCGCTGGAGCGCCGCTTCCAGCCCGTCTTCGTCGACGAGCCGTCAGTCGAGGATTCCATCTCCATCCTGCGCGGGCTGCGCGAGCGGCTCGAGGTCTTTCACGGCGTGAAGATCCAGGACGGCGCGATCGTCGCCGCGGTTGTGCTGAGCCACCGCTACATCTCCGACCGCTTCCTCCCTGACAAGGCGATCGACCTTGTCGACGAGGCGTGCGCCATGCTCCGTACGGAGATCGACTCGATGCCCGCGGAGCTGGACGAGCTGACCCGCCGGGTGACGCGGCTGGAGATCGAGGAGGCGGCGCTCGCCAAGGAGGACGACCCGGCGAGCCGGGAGCGCCTGGAGACGCTACGCAAGGAGCTGGCCGACCTGCGGGCCGAGGCCGACGCCATGCGGGCCCAGTGGGAGGCCGAGCGGCACGCCCTGCGCAAGGTACAGCAGCTGCGCGAGGAAATCGAGAGCGTACGCCGGGAGGCCGAGCAGGCCGAGCGCATGTACGACCTGAACCGCGCGGCCGAGCTTCGACACGGCAGGCTTCCCGAACTGGAGCGCAGGCTGCGTGCCGCGGAGGAACAGCTGGAGAGCAAGCAGGGCGGGCACCGGCTGCTGCGCGAGGTGGTGACCGAGGAGGAGATCGCCGGCATCGTGTCGCGGTGGACCGGCATCCCGATCAGCCGCTTGCAGGAGGGCGAGCGGGAGAAGCTGCTACGGCTCGATGAGATTCTGCACCAGCGGGTGATCGGCCAGGACGAGGCCGTGCGGGCGGTCGCCGACGCCATCATCCGGGCGCGCTCGGGGATCAAGGACCCCCGCCGCCCGATCGGGTCGTTCATCTTCCTCGGGCCGACCGGAGTCGGCAAGACCGAGCTGGCCAAGACGCTGGCCGAGGCATTGTTCGACACCGAGGAGAACATCGTCCGCGTCGACATGAGCGAATACCAGGAGCGCCACACCGTCAGCCGCCTCGTCGGCGCCCCGCCCGGGTACGTCGGCTACGAGGAGGGCGGCCAGCTCACCGAGGCCGTGCGGCGCAAGCCCTACTCCGTGGTGCTCTTCGACGAGATCGAGAAGGCACACACGGACGTGTTCAACACCCTGCTGCAGGTGCTGGACGACGGGCGGCTCACCGACGCCCAGGGGCGCACGGTCGACTTCCGCAACACCGTGATCATCATGACGTCCAACATCGGCTCGCACTACCTCAGCGAGAAGGCGGCGCCGTCGGGCGAGATCGACCCGGAGGTGCGCGAGATGGTCATGGCGGAGCTGCGCGCCCGCTTCCGCCCCGAGTTCCTCAACCGCATCGACGACATCGTGCTGTTCAAGCCGCTCACCGAGGCCGAAATCGAGCAGATCGTCAAGCTGATGTTCAACGACATCAGAGCGCGGCTCGCCGAGCGCAGGATGACGCTCGAGATCAGCCCGGAGGCGGTCCGCCACATCGCCGAGCGCGGGTTCGACCCGATCTACGGAGCCCGTCCGCTGCGCCGCTACATCGCCCGCGAGGTGGAGACCTGCGTCGCGCGGGCGCTGGTCGCCGGCGACGTCCGCGACGGCGCGACCATCCGGGTGGAACTGTCCGGCGGCGAGCTCGTCGTCACCTACGACAACCCGGAGGGCTGACCGATGCCGCCGAAGGTCACGGAGTCGAGCGTCGTCCGGTGCCCGCACTGCGGCCGCAACAATCGCGTGCCCCGGGCGGGTGCCGGGGTCCCGCGCTGCGGCGAGTGCCGCAAGTCGCTGCCCTGGGTGGTGGACGCGGGGGACGAGGACTTCGCCGAGGTCGCCGAAACGAGCTGACCGCCGAGGGGATCTCCGCAGCCGAGGCCGAAGGCCGCTACTGCGGCCGACCGCCCGCACTGGCCGGCGCCCGACTCGAGGAAGTGCGGGCGGCCTTCCGAGACCAGGGCACCTCGATCGCGGCCCTCGCACGTACCCATGGGGTGAGCCGGGCCGCTGTACGGACCGCTCTAGCCGAGCTACTGCCCGACCAGCCGGTCCTGCTGCAGCGGGCCTCGATGGCCTGGCCGTCTCCGATGACGAGGGCGACGTGCCCGGGACGGCCGGGGCCGTTGCCCGGGCCGGTGGAGAAGAACACCAGGTCGCCGGGCTGCTCCTGACCGGCCGGGACGCGGATGCCGAAGGGCCACTGCTCGAACGTGGTGCGCGGGATGGTCAGGTCCGCCGCCTTGTAGGCCGCGTAGACGATGCCCGAGCAGTCGTACCCGGCCGGGCCGGTCCCGCCCCAGATGTAGGGCCTGCCGATCTGCCGTCGGGCGTAGGCGATGATCGCCTCCACGAGGTCGCCGACAACGCCGTACTCGCCGGCCTTGGCCAGCACCCGGTCGCGTACCACCAGGCGTGGTAGTAGGCGAACAACGCTCGCCGCATGTCGGTGGCCGCGCCCGAGGCGCACAGGTACGCGGCCGCACTGTAGATCGCATCCGCGGGGTCGTGCGGCTCCTACTCCAGCTCGGCCTACTCCTATGTCTGGCAGGAGACACGCAAGCTGGCGCTCGCTCCGGCTCAGTTCGCCTCATCCCTGGTCGCCCGGCCGTACGACCTGCGGCACGCCGCCGTCTCGCTCTGGTTGAACGCCGGTGTCCCGGCCCCAGAGGTCGCCAAGCGCGCCGGCCACAGCGTCGATGTTCTTCTTCGCGTCTACGCGAAGTGCCTCGACGGCCAGCAAGACCACATCAACGGCAAGATCAACGATGCCCTCGACGGATGACTCACCCATCCACCTCGGCCCCGGCTCACATCGCCGGGGCCTTCTGCTTGCCGTACGGCTGGCCATTGCCCTTCCGATCCTCGACGGCACCTCAATCGCCGGGCTGAGGCTCGTCAAGGCGGGGCGTCCGGAGCGGAGGGAGGAGGTCAGCCAAGGTCAGAACGCCGAGGGATCGAAGGAGTAGGCCTGCTGACGATCAGATGGTCATTCGCTCCAGAATTGCGCAGCCACCCCCTGATTCCCCTCACTGGAGAGGTTGCCGATGCCCCTCGTCACCGGAAGATCTGCGTGGTGCTACCTGCGTTGGTGGGTGGCGGCGCTCGTGGCCTGCGTCAGCGGCTTTGCGTCCCTCTGGCTGCCGCTGCTGTTCGAGGGTGATGGTGCGGTCGGTTGCGCGGGCTACAACCCTCTCCCGCCGGGCCTATCGGCTCTGTGGCCCGACCTTGAGCGGATGTGGCTCGATCTCCGCCAGGCTCTCCATCTCGTAGAGCGCTGGGTGTCCTATGCCTGGAACCTTCTACCGTCTACCGTCGCCCTGCTCGGAGGGGTGCTGAATGTGTGGACTGGGCGAAGGTTCGGCAATGCAATCGGCTTATTGGCTGCCCTGTGTGTCGCGGTCGTGGCGCTGGACTGGGCCTTCTGGTCGTTTTCGTACCTCATGATGCTCAACTGCGGTGGATGGGACGGCAGGGTCTTGTGGTTGCTTTGGCGGATGCTGCCAATGGTCTGCTACGCGACAGCAGTCGGCTTGCTGATCAAGGCGATTCGCGCACGGCGACAGGTGCCTGCCTCGACGCTGTGACAAGGAGGGCCGCTATCGCGTCAATCGGCCATGGTCACCGATGCCGCGGGGCCGGCCAACGAGGTTCTGCGGCGATGATCGCCCCCGGCCCCGTACGTTGCTCAGCCGTCGTGGGCGATCGTCACGGCCTGAGTTCGCACTCTCCTGTGAGAGGCCGCCGAACTGGGCAAACGCCTTCAAGATTGGTTCGCGTATGGTTCGCGATCACTGGCCTACGGCTGCGTTTCGCTGCTCGCGGTGGTCTATCAAACAAAGGGCCTGCGGCAGAGAAACCGCAGGTCGGATGGTGTTTTGCCTGATCAGATACGTGCCCCCGGCAGGATTCGAACCTGCGGCACCCGCTTTAGGAGAGCGGTGCTCTATCCCCTGAGCTACGGAGGCTTGTCGCGCTATGTAAGCCTAGCGAAAGGTTGGGCCAGCTCGCGCCTCCCGGGGGGAGTGTCGCTCGAGCCGGGCCGGTCATCGCTTGGCTGACGTGCGGTAAAGGGCTGGCAAGTGGTCGTGTTCCGGCTTGCTTGCGACGGTTACCGTCACGGTTCGTGACCGTAAAGCGACGTACGTATGTCCATAGGCTGCGCCCGCTGATGTTCATCACCGCGATGATCGTGCCTGCGATCCTGGCCGTGGTCATGCTCATGGCGAAGCTCGCCGGCTACGAGGACGCGGCGCGGGGCAGCGTCGCCGACGGCGAGAAGGCGGCCGCGCAGGTGAGCCAGCCCTCGGGAACCGCTACGCCGGAGACCGAGACGCCCGCCGGAGCGCCCTACGTGACCGTCCTTCCACCCACGGTCACACCGCCGAGCGGCCGCAGACGGGAACATGCCGAGGCGGAGGATCGACGGGACGGCGCGGGACGCGAACACCGAGGCGACGCAGTGCGGGACGACGCGGCCGCCCCGACTCCGTCGCCGAGTCCCGGACCGTACGGCACGGCCGAGGCGGCGAGCAAGGACCATCGAAACGCGGGCCGTCAAGACGTCGCTCCTAGCCGGCCCGACCCCAAGAACAGTGAGAACCCCGAGAACGCCGGAAAGACCGCGACCGTCGAGAACGGAAACGGCGGCGAGACGACGGGGAGCCGGGAGAACACGGGCGACGGGACTCCTGTCAACGGAGGACAGGAGAACGACGCCGGTGTCGCGGCGGCGATGGCCGTCGACGGTACGGCGGGCGACGCACAGTCGGCGACGTCCGTACAGGCCGGGCGGGACGCGGTGCTGGATCCTACCCGGGTCCCCGAGCCTCTCGGGCCGGTGCGGGTCTACGGCGGCCTGATCCGGATCCCGCAGCCCGAGCCCACCCCGCAGGCTCCGCCCGCGGTCGTCAGGCGGACGCCGAAGCCGCCGGCACCGACCGCACCGAAGGAGCCGAGTGAGCCGGCGACCGTGGAGACGCCGCTCACCTGCTCGCCCGAGTGGCGGGACACCTGGCTGTGGGAGCTCTGCCGGGAACACACGCTGGCTCTGGAGACATCCCCGCGCACTGGCGAGACCTTTCCGCGCCAGGGCGCGGTCCGGCAGGGCAAAGCGCTCGAAAGGGACGTGACCGGTAGATAGCACATCTGGTGAGCGAGGTCCGGTCACACAGCTCTCTGTAGTAACGTGCGTCCCTGACCCAGGTCACGAGTTCGCATGGAGGAGACGATCGTGCCCTCTCCTCGATCAGTGGGTCTGATCGCGGTCGTCACGGTGATGGCTTCGCTCTCCGCTGGGATCCCGTACGGCACGGCCGCGGCAGCCACCCACGCCACGGCCGCCCAGGACACCGCCACAAGGAGTGTCACCACGCGGAGTGTCGCCGCCCGGGGCGCCGGTGCCGCCGAGGGCAAGGATCCGACCACGCTCACCGAGTTGCGACGCCAGGCGCAGCAGGCCTACCAGGGGATCGAGGACGCCACGAAGGTCCTCAAGTCTCGGCAGAAGCGGTTCGAGTCGTCGCAGAAGCAACTCGTGGCGAAGCTGACCCAGCTTCAGACGGCCTCGCAGCAGCTCAGCAAGCTGCGCAAACCCCTGTCCGATCTCATCCAGGTCATTTACCAGGATCCCGCCATGTCCGGCATCAGCCCGTTCAGCGCGAGCGGCGACGACAGTGGGGCGCTGCGGGCGATGAGCGACCTGGATTATCTGGCCAACGCACGTAACACGGTGCTCACCGACGCGGCGCGGCTGCAACGGCGGCAGGAACGGCTGGCGGGCGAGGCGCAGGAGCTGCGCGCGGCGAATCTCCTGCAGGAGGCCCAGCTCGACGCGGAGATCAAGATGCTGCGGCAGCGTTCGTCCAAACTCGTCAAGTCCCTGACCAAGGCACTCGTCAAGCTGGGGGTCAAGCTCGGAAAGGCGAACAAGAACGGGTGCGACCCGACGAGAGTGGGGATCGCCGAGCAGTACCCGAACGGCCTGCTCCCGCAGAGCATCCTGTGCCCGCTGCCGCAGCGAGGCGAGGAGTTGCGCGCCGACGCCGCCATCGCCTTTGCCGACCTCAACCTGGCCTACCAGAAGCGGTTCGGCAAACCGATCTGCGTTTCCGACAGCTATCGCAGCCTCGGAGAGCAGCAGGCGGTCTACTATCGGCGTCCCGGATTCGCCGCCACGCCCGGCAAGAGCAACCACGGCCTGGGGTTGGCCGTCGACCTGTGCGGCGGCATCCAGATCTTCCGCTCGGCGGAGTTCAACTGGCTGGAGGAGAACGGCAAGCGGTTCGGCTGGATTCACCCCGACTGGGCCTACCGCAGCCCCTTCGAGCCCTGGCACTGGGAGTACGACCCGCAGGTCGGCTCCCTCCTCTGAGAAGCCGACCCCAGAAACCGATCCCAGAACAGAAACCGCCCCCAGAAGCCGGCCCTCTCGAGAGACCTCCCCAAAAGGCCGGCCACGCCGCCGACTTCGCACCGGCGGATCCCGGGGGGCCTCAGCGGGGATGGATCGCGACCGAGAGTCGCCCGTGGGCCTGTGCCTGCGCGAGCCGGGCGGCCTGGCCCGGGGTGGTCGCCAGTACGAGCAGGACGCCCTCGCCTCCCTCTCCGGATGACGGCGGCGTCATCACCCGCACCTCACGCGCGACCATGACGGCCTGCCGCGCGGCACCCTCCGATGACGCCCTCTCGAAGCCACCTGTGTCGTCCGCCGCCGCGCTCCCGGCCGGCTCCTCCGGCGGCGCCCCCGCGAGCGGGTCCGCCCCGAGTGGGCCCGCCGCGAACGGATCCGTCTCGAACGCGGCGAGGACGTCGACGACGTCACCGGGTGAGAGCAGCTCGCCGGCGGCCGGGTCGGCGATCCTGACCGGCGTCGCCACCATTCCCGGCCCCTGCGTCGAGAGCATCCCCCGCCCCAGGATCCGCGCGTCGGTGAGCGGCTCGCCCCGGCGCATCGGCCCGGCGACGACCCGTCCCGTCAGCGTGGCTCCCGGACGGAAGACGCCGTCGGGCACCGCGTCGGGCGGCAGCCGTACGAC
The DNA here is from genome assembly GCF_001417795.1 of Sphaerimonospora mesophila. Lineage (NCBI taxonomy): Bacteria > Bacillati > Actinomycetota > Actinomycetes > Streptosporangiales > Streptosporangiaceae > Sphaerimonospora > Sphaerimonospora mesophila. The sequence goes on from NZ_BCBX01000036.1 coordinate 41,639, forward strand.
CATGACGTCGGAGGCGGACAGCCGACCCCCACCCAGATCGTGGGCGGCGGCGAGGACCTCCACGCCGCCCGGCGGCCCTATGGATGCCAGCGCGCATGCCATGGCCGCACCCGCGAGGACCGCCGCGATCAGGCGGCGATGAGCGGCGAGGCGGCGGGTGATGGAACGACGGCGCTGAGTAGTCGTGTGATGGCGCGCGAGCAGACGGCTCAGGGCACTCATGGCGCGTCCGGGCTACGGCAGGTCGAAGGGGAGTTTGACGCCGTCGAGGGCGCTGCCGCAGGCGCAGTCACGTTCGACCGGGAGGGCCTCGGCGACCGAGCCGACCAGCGTGCGCATTCGCTCGACGTTGGCGGCGAAGAAGGCGAGGACCTCCTCGTGGGTGACCCCCTCGCCGGCCTCGACGCCCGCGTCGTGATCCGTGACGAGCGACAGCGCGGTGTAGCAGAGCGCCAGCTCCCGGGCGAGCACGGCTTCGGGATGCCCGGTCATGCCGACGATCGACCATCCCGCCGCCGAGAACCACTTCGACTCGGCGCGGGTGGAGAAGCGCGGCCCCTCGATCACGACCAGGGTGCCGCCGTCGACCGTGTCCCACCCCGCCTCGACCGCCTTGGCCACGGCGGTGGCCCGGCCCAGCGGGCAGTAGGGGTCGGCGAACGACACGTGTACGGCACAGCCGGTGTCGTAGTAGGTCTGCACCCTCCCGCTGGTCCGGTCCACGAGCTGGTCGGGAACCACCAGCGTGCCCGGCCCGAGCTCGGGGCGCAGCGAGCCGACCGCGTTGGGCGCGAGCACCTGACGTACGCCGAGGGAGCGCAGCGCCCACAGGTTCGCACGGTAGGGAATGCGGTGCGGAGGATGGACGTGGCCGCGACCATGCCGGGGGACGAACGCCACCGACCGGTCGCCGATCCGGCCCAGTGCGATCTTGTCGCTGGGTGGGCCGTACGGCGTCTCCACGTCGACCTCCTCGGCGTCGTCGAGAAGGGAGTAAAGCCCCGAGCCGCCGATGATGCCGATCTCTACGCGATTGACCATGTCGCCGACCCTAACGAAATCGTCCTGCTCCGGCGGCAGCCGACGGCGTCCTGTGGATAACCGTCCGCACCCCGGATCCGGGCGGCCCGAATTCCAGGAAACCCAGGACCTCAGAGCCTCGGGAAACTCAGGACCTCAGAGCCTCGGGAAACTCAGGACCTCAGGCCGCCGTGGTCGAGCCCGACGAACCAGAGGAACCCGACGAACCAGAGGACGAAGAAGACGAAGAAGACGAGGAGGACGCGGCGGTCTCCTTCTTGCCCGATCCACCCGACGACTTCGACTCGCCGCCCGAACCGCTGGAGCCGTTCGCGCCACTCGAGTCGTTCGACCCGCTCGACCCGTTGGAGCCGTTCGACGAGGCCGCCACCGACGACGACGAACCGGAGGAACGGCTGTCCGTGCGGTAGAAACCGGAGCCCTTGAACACGATGCCCACGGCGGAGAAGACCTTGCGCAGCCGCCCCTGGCAGGACGGGCACTCCGTGAGCGGGTCGTCGGAGAACTTCTGGACGACCTCCAACTGCTCGTCGCAGGCCGTGCAGGCGTACTGGTAGGTGGGCACGCGTTCCTCCCGGAACTAACACTTGAAACCAAGGTCGTGTTCGGCGAATCGACTTCTGCCGCATGGGCGCGGACGCCGTTCGCGACCGACAGCATTCACCGAAAACTGTCTAGCACTCGGCTAGGACGATTGCTAATGGTAAGCAACCCACGAGGCCAAACGCCACTCCGGACCGGTTTATTGCCGTCCGGGTCGCCTGTCTCGATTGTCCCGTTCGTGGGTCGCCCATGCTCCCGGCTGTCCGTCTGAGCCCGCGACTGTCCGGCTGTCCGTCTGAGCCCGCGACTGTCCGGCTGTCCGTCCGAGCCCGCCCCCATCGTGCTCACGTCTCACAGATCACGGCTCATAGATCACAGACCGCGTTCGCCGTACCAACCGGCCAGCTTGCCGCGCCGGCTCACGGCTCGCAGCCGGCGCTCGACGGCCTTCCGCTGGCTGGCCGTGACGACGATGAGGAGCTGGTCTCCCGCGACGAGCCGCGTGGTCGAGGTCGGCACGAACGACTCACCGTCGCGTACGACCAAGGTCACCATCGCGTTCGCGGGGAGACGCAGCTCGAAGATCTCCACCCCGTGCAGCAGGGAGCCGGACGGGATGCGCACCTGGAGGAGATCCGCGTCGAGCTCCTCAAGCGGGGCGGAGTCGACGTCGAGCTCCCGGGCCTCGCCCTCCGACGTCACCCCCAGGAAACGTGCCAGATATGGCAGCGTCGGCCCCTGCGCGAGGGTGAAGACGACGACGATGATGAAAACGTCGTTGAAGAGGCTTTTGGCCCCCGGCACCCCGGCGTTCCAGGGGATCGTGGCGAGCACGATGGGTACGGCTCCGCGCAGGCCGGCCCACGACAGGAACGTCTGCTCACGCCAGGGGATCACCCCGATCCGGGTGAGCCGTGCGTTCCGAGGGAGTCGGACATTCCAGGCCAGCCGTACGAGCACGGCCGAGACGGCGACCGAGAGCGGCCGGGCGAACAGAACCAGAGCAATCCCGGAGACGAGGGCCGGGATGATCACCTCGGGCAGCTCCGACGGGCTGGCCAGCATGCCGAGCATGACGAACAGGCCGATCTGGGCGAGCCAGGCCGAGCCCTCGGCGAACCCGCGAGTGTCGGCGGCGTGCGGGAGCCGGGCGTTGCCCAGCATCAGTGTGGCGACGTAGACGGCGAGGAACCCGCTCCCGTGCAGCAGTGCCGCCCCGCTGTAGGCGATGAAGGCCAGGGCCAGGACCGCGAGGGGATAGAGCCCCGATGCGGGGAGCGCGACCCGGCGCAGCGCGAAGATCCCCGCCGGTCCGACCAGCACGCCCACGGCCGCGCCGATCGCGAGCTCGATCGCCGTGTGCAGCACGATGTTCCCGGGCGCGGGCAACGGACCGGCGGCCACGCTGAGCGTCATCACGATGATCACAGCGGGCGCGTCGTTGAACCCGGATTCCGCCTCCAGGATTCCGGCCAGCCGGGGAGGCAGCGGGAGACGCCGGAGCACGGAGAACACGGCGGCGGCGTCGGTCGGCGCGAGCACCGCGCCGAGCAGCAGCGCACTGCGCCAGTCCATGCCCAGCAGGGCGTGTACGGCCACCGCGAGCACGACGACGCTGACCGCGACGCCGAGCGTGGCGAGGACCAGGGCGGCGGGTACGCAGTCGCGGACGTTCTTCCAGTTGGTGGTCAGGCCGCCTTCGGCGAGGATGACGGCGAGCGCGATGAGGCCGAGCTGCTGAGCGAGCTGGGAGTTCTCGAACTGGATGCCGCCGATCCCGTCCTCGCCGATCACCAGGCCCAGGCCGAGATAGATCAGCAGACTGGGCAGGCCGGTGCGGTGGGCGATTCGGACGGATGCGATGGCCGCGATGACGACGGCGGCGGAAACGAGAAGCCAGACGTTCAGACGCTCCACCCGCTTCCCGTCTCGATTGTGCCGATCGATCCCTGTTTTTCTGATGTATCGGTAATCCGTGGCCCGGCTGTTCCGGCTACCCGTTTCGCCAAGCGTCAGACGCCCTGAACGACCCAAGCGCGCCGGAGGTCGGCCCCGTGCCCGATGTCCCGCCGGCTTCAGGCGCCCCGACAGGCTCCGGACGCGGAGAACCGCCGGATCGTCAGGGGACCGCCAGGTGGACGATCCCGCTGGGCAGAGCGGCGTGACTCACCCGTCGATCGTGCGGCTCCGCCGGGACGCCGTCGAGGAGTTCGCCCTCGTGCAGCAGCGCCACCGTCGGCACGTTGGGCCCGACACGGGCCAGCGCCCTGTCGTAGGACCCACGGCCACGGCCGAGCCGTACGCCCGTCGTGCGGTCGACGGCGAGGGCGGGCACGAGGACCAGGGCCGCGGTCCGGATGGCGTCGACCCCGCGCCGAGTGTCCACCGGCTCCATGATCCCAGACGGGCCGGGAGCGAGTGAGTCCGGCCCGTCGTAAACGGCCCAGTCGAGGTCGCCGTCCGGTAACTGCACCGGAAGGATCACGGTCGAGCCGTGCTTCCACAGCGCCAGGACCAGCCCGTGGGTCGACGGCTCGGTGCCGATCGACCAGTAGCACGCCACCAGTCCGGCCATCTGCACCCATGCCTGGTCGAGCAGGGTTTCGCGCGTCGCGACCGACGACTCCCGCAGCGTCGCGGCGTCGAGCCTGGCCCTGCCGTCCAGGATCAGCCGACGCAGGTTCATCTTGTCCATGGGCTGCTCCGTTAGTGTTTCAGTCATGGCTGACTTCGACCCCGTGACCAAAGCCGTCGTGCCCGCAGCGGGTCTGGGCACCCGATTCCTGCCCGCGACGAAGGCGACCCCCAAGGAGATGCTGCCGATCGTCGACAAGCCTGCCATCCAGTACGTCGTGGAGGAAGCGGTATCCGCAGGCCTGCTCGACGTGCTGATGGTGACCGGCCGCAACAAGCGGTCCATCGAGGATCACTTCGACGTAGCGTACGAGCTTGAGGACGCGCTTCGCGCCAAGGGCGACGAGGAGCGGCTCTCGCAGGTTCAGGAGCCGGTCGACCTCGCCATCATGCACTACGTACGGCAGGGTGAGCCGAAGGGGCTCGGCCACGCCGTGCTGTGCGCCAAGCAGCACGTCGGCCACGAGCCGTTCGCCTGTCTGCTCGGTGACGACCTCATCGACCCGCGTGATCCACTGCTCAAGCGCATGATCGAGGTGCGTGCCACCTATGGCGGCAGCGTGGTCGCGCTCATGGAGGTGCCGCGCGAGCAGATCTCCCAGTACGGCGCCGCCGCGATCACGCCGACCGACCAGGACGACGTGGTCCGCGTCACCGACCTCGTGGAGAAGCCCCCGGCCGACGAGGCCCCCTCAAACTGGGCGATCATCGGACGGTATGTGATCGATCCCACCGTGTTCGAGGTGCTCGAGAACACCCCGCCCGGGCGCGGCGGCGAGATCCAGCTCACCGACGCCCTGCGCACGCTGGCCGCCCGCGGACCCGGGGACGGTGGTCCGGTGCACGGAGTGCTGTTCCGCGGCCGGCGCTACGACACCGGAAACAAACTCGACTACCTCCGCACGGTCGTGCAGTTCGCCGCCGACCGCGACGACCTCGCCCCCGAGTTCCTGCCATGGTTGCGGGAGTTCCTCGACGACGCGAAGTCGTGAGGGCAGGCCGTGGCGGAAAGCGAAGCCCAGTCATAACGAAAGCGGGATCATGATGAAAGCCGTCGACCGGCATCTCGCCGACATCCTCGGGGCCGTCCGGCCGCTGGCCCCGATGGAAGTCGACATCGAGAACGCACTCGGCACCGTGCTCGCCGAGGACGTGGCCTCGCCCATGCCGCTCCCGCCGTTCGACAACTCGGCGATGGACGGCTATGCCGTACGGGCCGAGGACGTCGCGGCCGCTCCGGTCACCCTGCCGGTGATCGAGGACGTGGCGGCCGGGGACGGCGGGGTGTACGCCGTCGGGCCGGGGCTGGTCGCCCGCATCATGACCGGGGCGCCCGTGCCCGCCGGCGCGGACGCCATCGTGCCGGTGGAGTGGACCGACGGCGGCACCGCCCGCGTCACGATCAACATGCCGGCGCCGTTCGGCAACGCGATCAGGCGGGCGGGCGAGGACGTGGAGGCGGGCGACCTCGTGCTCCGCGCGGGCACCCGGATCGGCCCCGCCCAGGTCGGCATCCTCGCCGGGGTCGGCCGCCGCCAGGTGATCGTACGGCCCAGGCCCCGGGTGGTGGTGCTGTCCACCGGCGCGGAGCTGGCCGAGCCCGGCACGCCGCTCGGGCCCGGACAGATCTGGGAGTCCAACAGCTTCATGCTCGCGGCGGCCGTACGGCAGGCCGGGGGAGACGGCTTCCGTGCCGGGGTGGTGACCGACGACCCGAGGGAGTTCCTGGAGGCGCTCGACAACCAGCTGCTGCGGGCCGACGCCGTCATCACCAGTGGCGGGGTCTCGATGGGGGCGTACGAGCCGGTCAAGGAGGCCCTCGCCCCGCTGGGCAAGGTCGCCTTCGAGAGGGTCGCCATGCAGCCGGGCATGCCGCAGGGCTTCGGGCTGGTCGGTCCGGACGCGGTGCCGATCTTCACGCTGCCCGGCAACCCGGTCTCGTCGTTCGTGTCGTTCGTGCTGTTCGTCAAGCCGGCGCTGCTGGCCATGCAGGGGCTGCCCGCCGGGCCGCCGCCGACCGTGCGGGCGGTCACGTCCGCGCCGTTGCGGTCACCGGAGGGCAAGCGGTCCTTCCTGCGTGCCGTGCTGTCCGGCGGCGTGGTCGCCCCCGTGCACGGACAGGGCTCCCACCAGCTCGCCGCCCTGGCGAGCGCCAACGCCCTGATCGTGCTCCCGGAGGACGTGACACAACTGCCCGAAGGGGCCGAGGTGGAGGTGATCCCGCTGTGAACCGCGACCCCGCGAGCAGTCGCACCGGAGGTCTCACGCACATCGACGAGTCCGGCGCGGCCCGGATGGTCGATGTCTCGGAGAAGGGCGTCAGCGCGCGTACGGCCACCGCCACGGGGCGCGTCCTGCTCGCGCCGGAGGCCGTCGCCGTGCTGCGTTCTGGGGAGGTGCCGAAGGGTGATGCGCTCGGGGTGGCCAGGATCGCCGGGATCATGGGGGCCAAGCGCACCCCCGACCTGGTGCCGCTCTGCCATCCGATCGCGCTGCACGGGGTGAAGGTGGAGCTCACCGTCGTCGACGCCGGTGTGGAGATCACCGCCAGGGTGAAGACGGCGGACCGGACCGGGGTCGAGATGGAGGCGCTGACGGCCGTCGCGGTCGCCGGGCTCGCCCTGATCGACATGATCAAGGCCGTCGATCCGGGCGCCGTCATCACCGACGTCAAAGTGGCGGAGAAGACCGGCGGCAAGACCGGCCGCTGGACCCCTTCCGACGCGAGCCGATCGGAGCCCGGCTGACCCGCCGGGTGGGGCACTGAGGGTCGGGTGGGACAGAGAGAGGAGCGCGGCGGTGCGTGCGTTGGTTGTCACGGTGTCGAACCGGGCGGCTGCCGGGATCTATGAGGACAGATCCGGTCCGCTGCTGGCGTCACTGCTGGCCGAGGCCGGCTGCGACGTGGTGGACGGGCCGCGGGTGGTGCCCGACGGCGAGCCGGTCGAGGCCGCGCTGCGCGAAGGCGTGACCGAGGGATACGACGTGATCGTCACGACCGGCGGCACCGGTGTCACCCCCGGGGATCTCACCCCCGAGATGACCCGGCGCGTCATCGGCCGCGAGATCCCCGGCATCGCCGAGGCCGTACGCCTGGTCAACCGCGATCGCGTGCCGACGTCGATCCTCTCGCGCGGCCTCGCCGGCCAGGCCGGCCACACCTTGATCGTCAATCTGCCCGGCTCGTCCGGTGGCGTACGCGACGGCATGGCCGTACTCGCGCCGATCCTCCGGCACGTCGTCGACCAGATCCACGGCGGAGACCACCCCCGCCGCCCCACCACATGACCCGCGTTGAACCCCACCCCGTGATCTTGCGAATTCTGGCAGGGGAGCCCGTTGACCTGCCCGACCTCCCTTCGTGATCTTGCAGAAACTCGCACGCAAGGCCGCCCACCAGGGCGAATGCCTTTCGTGATCTTGCACTGCGCGATCGCGTACGGCCGTCCCGGCATGTCGGCCTCGGCGTCCGCGCCGTGATTCCGAACCTGCCGACCTTCGCGCGGCACGCCGCCCCCACATGGCGCGTTGACCGTCCTTCGGAGGATGATTGAACGATGGATCGACTTCGCGGCTGGCCGGCGACCCTGGCGGAGGGGCCGGTGGGGCTCCGCCCGCTACGTCTGCGTGACGTCCGGAACTGGCGCGACACCCGCCTGCGCAACGCCGAGTGGCTGCGTCCGTGGGAGCCGAGCAACCCCGAGACCCCGCTGTTCCGGACCGGGCTGGGGCCGTACGTCTCGATGGTGGGGACGCTCCGCCGCGAGGCCAGGCAGGGGCTCGCCATGCCGTGGGTCGTGACGTACGAGGGCAGGTTCGCCGGTCAGCTCACGATCGGGGCGGTCGTCTGGGGTTCGGCGCGCTCCGCCCAGGTGGGGTACTGGATCGACGGCGCCCTCGCCGGGCGTGGCATCATTCCGACGGCTCTGGCCATGGCGGCCGACCACTGCTTCTTCACCACCGGTTTACACCGTTTGGAGGCGAGCATCAGACCGGAGAACCACGCCAGCCGCAGGGTCGTGGAGAAGCTCGGGTTCCGGGAGGAGGGCATCCGCAGGCGGCAGCTCCACATCGACGGCGCGTGGCGTGACCACATCTGCTACGCGCTGACCGTGGAGGACGTGCCCCGCGGGCTGCTCGTCCAGTGGCGCAGGACGAGGAACGAGGCGGCCGCCCGGCGGAGCGAGTCCAGCCCCGGCTGACGCGGGCAGCGTGATCGTACGGAGCCGCACCGGGGAGATGCGGCGCGGTTAACCGGCCGGGATCCGGGCAGTGCGGGATCGAATTACAGGAAGGGCTTTGACGATCTCGCGACACACCGGACCGAATGCTCGTCAATCAGTGACAGTCCGCTCTACCGTGCGTGACGTGAACACTGCTCCGCCGACACTGGTCCCCGGCAGTGTTCACGCTGCCCGGAGGTGGCCGTATGGGTAGCGCCATCCTCTACTTCGCCATCGTCGTGATGTGGCTGAGCGTCCTGCTGCCCATGTGGCTGCGCCGCGACCGGCACGTCGACGAGGAAGTCTTCAACGATCATCCCACCGACGACACCGACACCGACACCGACACCGAGGGCGAGGCCGACACGGTCGTCGAGCCGCCCGCCGAGCAGTCCGGACAGGAGGCGAGCCCACCAGGCGAACCCACTGACATCCCCTCTCCCGTCGAGGCCACGACTCCGGAAGAATCGGCTGCCGCCGCGCCCCGCCCCGCAGCGGTACGGCAGCACGCCGGCAAGCGGAGGGCCCGCATCCTCGCCCGCCGCCGCAGGCGGCTGCTGTGGAGCGTTCTGCTCGTCCTCGCCTCCGTGGTCACCGCGGCCGTCCGGGTGATGCCGTGGTGGGGGGTGGCGCCGTCGGGCGTCCTGCTCGTGGGCTACCTCGCCGTGCTGCGGATCGCCGTACGGATCGATCGGGAGCAGCGGGAGCGGGCCGCCGCGGCGCGGGCGGCGTACCTGCGCAGGCAGCGGGAGCGGCGCCGAGCCATGGCCCGGGAGGCGGAGATCATCGAGTTCGAGGCGCGCAGGCAGGTCAAGGTCTTCGACCAGTACGCCGAAGGCCGCCGTGCGGTCGGAGACTGAACGGATGGCGCGAGAAGCCCACAGAGTTTGCTAACCTAGTCGAGGTCGTTGGGGCTATAGCGCAGTCCGGTAGCGCACTTCGTTCGCATCGAAGGGGTCTGGGGTTCAAATCCCCATAGCTCCACCACGACAGAGGCCGGTTCCGCCTAGCGGGACCGGCCTTCTGGTCTTCTGGGTGACTAACTGAGTGACTACGGGTTGAACAGATCATCCCTCGTCGCCGTGCCTTCCAAGAGGATCGGCCGGAGCTTGAGACGCTTCGGCGCCGGAACAACCGCACCAGCTCGACCGCGTCCTCGCCGTAGCGACGCTGCCCCGAAGGCGTCCGCTCCGGGCTGAGCAAGCCCTGCTCTTCGTGGTAGCGCAACGCACGCCGCGAGCGGATGTCCGGGGCCGACATCGTACGAGGCGAGAGCGTCGTCCCAGATCACCCGCGCGGGCTGACTCATGCATGCTCCCGATTTCCCTCCTCTTGTGGCTCCGTCGCGCCACACCGGAAATGACTCATTGAATCGACTTGATTACTTAGAGTGTCCAATGAATAGGCACCGATGCTTGCCATTCGCCTCGGTGCCGCACTGCGAACGGAAGGACAACGTGATCACTATGACGTCGCGCGCACGCCTGGCAGCCGGAGTGCTGGCCGCTACCGCGATCCTGACGCCCACCACGGCTTACGCGGCGGCACCGTCGCCCTACGCTCAGGCCGCCGCCGCCGTCCAGGCCGACGGCACTCTTGCCTACGGCAAGAACATCGTCTCCGTCTCACGGTGGGGCGTCGGCCGCTACTGTGTCCGCGTCGGTGCCGACATTGACCTCGCCCGCGAGGTGGTACAGGTCACTCCGTGGAAGGACTACAACAAGACCTACGGAGTCTGGACCCCGCACAGCCACTGCAAAAACCAGGTCAACACGCTTCTGGTCGCCATCAACGAAAGCGACACCAAGCAGCCCGCCGACGCCGGCTTCTACCTGACGATCCCGTAAGGGTCTCACTGAAAGATCGCCTCAGGAGGGCGCGGCTCGCGAGATCGGGCGGCGCCCTCCGGGCTTCCGGGGGCGAGAAGTATGGCGAGCGCGCGGGCACGGACGTCCGGGCCGATCCGTTCGGCGGCCCTGGCCGACCCGATCAGCAGCGCGATCAGCTCGGGTACTCCGATGTCCGTGCGAATCGCGCCCGCGTCCTGTGCCCGGGTGAGCAGTGTGCCGAGCGCCTCGGCCAGCTCCGTGCCCACTCGTGATACGGCTTGCTCTCCTCCGGCGGCGTCCGCCGCCTCCGACAACGCGTCGGCGTACGCGCTCTGCCCGGCGGCCTGGTCCACCGCGTAGGTGAAGAAGGCGAGAAAGGCGGCGCCGCCGCTCGCTTCCGAGAGGGACTCGGCCTTTTCGGCGAGCTTGCGCACCTGCCGGAGGAAGACCGCCTCGATCAGCGCTTCCTTGGTCGGGAAGTGGCGGAAGACGGTGCCGATGCCGACGCCCGCCGTGCGCGCGACGTCCTCGGCGGAGGCGGAGGTGCCGTGGGCGGCGAAGATGGTTTCGGCGCCCTGGAGGATGCGTTCCCGGTTGCGCCGCGCGTCGTCACTCTTCGTCCGAAGGCCCTTTCTCAGGAGCGGCGGCGCAGTCGGCCGGCGGACGGGTGCTGAAGTGCCGGGCCGACTCGGACTCCTGGGCGAGGCGGCGTAGCGCGTCGAACGCCTTGCCGTACAGGACCTGGCAGATCACGAGGGCCTCGACCGTGGTGTCCCGCGGACCGTCCAAGGGAATCTTCCTGATGTCGTGCTCCTTGACCAGGGTGTCCGCGGCTCTCGCGTAGGGGAGCAGGTCGTCACGCGTCGCCGGCATGCCGAGGTGCTTCAGAGTGACCAAGGTCTGCGCCAGTTCGTCGCGAGTGGGGGCGTCGGGATGCACGCGGTGCCAGTCGAGGTCGGCGACCAAGTGATCGACGATCTCCCGGGCGGAGCGCCAGTCCTCGTCGTCGGGGACCGGCTCGGGTGCCGGGCTCAGCGCGTAATGAGCGGTCCCCAACATCCCATGGATGTCGGTCCCCTCGTCCTCGACGGCTTCGATGATCTTGCGGATCACCGCCACCGGCAGCCGCCCGACCTCCAGGAGCGCCCGGATGAGCCGCAGCCTGCGCAGATGCGACTGGTCATACTCCGCCCGGGTGGCCGACGTCTGCTCGCCCTGGGGCAGCAGCCCCTCGCGTAGGTAGAACTTGATCGTCGGGATGGCCACCCCGGATTCGGCGCTGAGCTGGGATATCCGCATAGCTGGATAGTACTACTTGCCAACCTCGCTAGATAGCTCTAGTATCCAATCATTGAATAGTGACAGTATCCAAGAGGGGTGGTTATGCGGCACAGCGCGCGGATCGACGGCGACTTCGTCGTCTTCCTGATCGGGATGCGGATCAATCGGTTCAGGGCACTGCGCAAGTGGTTTCCGGTGGCCCGCACGATGGCCCCGATGATCAAGGAGCTGCGGGCCGACCCTGCCCACGGGCTGCTGGGCTTCGAGAGCTTCTTCAACGGCAGGACCACGCTGATGGTGCAATACTGGCGGAGTACGGACCACCTGCACGCTTACGCCAAGAACCGCGACGGGAACCACTGGCCCGCCTGGAAGCGCTTCTTCCGGGAGGCGTACCGGAGCGAGGCCGTAGGGATCTGGCATGAGACCTACACGGTCAGCGGATATGAGACCGTCTATGTCAACATGCCGCCGTTCGGCCTCGGCCAGGCCGGAGAACTCGTGCCCACGGCACGGCTGGGCAACACATCCGCAGAGCGCCTCGCCGCAGGGAACCTACACCTCGAGAGCGCTTCACAGCCTGGCTGAACCCAGCCCCCTGTGAACCTGGCCTCCTGTGAACAGGGCCTCTCCAACCCGGCCCGCCGAGCCCCGTCTAGCCGAGCCCCGCGTACTGCCGCGGACGCAGGGCCTGGGCGCGCAGCGCGGCCAGCGCGGCCGACCGGCCGGCGGCGCTGAGCTGCCAGGGGGAGTTCCACCCGCAGTCGACACGCAGGCCGAGGGCGTCGAGGCGGCGCTCCAGCTCACCGAGCGGCGCGGTCAGATCGAGGGTGGACACCCGGTCGCCCCGTGCCGTACGCCAGCCCTCGCCGTTCACCACCTCGGCCACCCGGGCACGCAGCTCGCCGAAGTCCAGCGAAGCGCCGTCGGCGAGCAGCATCAGCGCAGACTCGCGTGCGGAGATCTCGAACTCGTGCTCGCCCGCCGCCGGGGTGAGCAGCGCGGTCGTGGCCGCGGTCCACAGTGCTCCCCGGTCGTCCAACAGCTCCCGTCCGGTCGGGGTGAGGATGAGCTTGCGACCGGTACGGCGCAGCACCCGCAGCTCCCGGACGGCGATGCCCTTGAGCGTGGTCAGCGCGAACACCTCGGCCTCACTGCGGACCGATCCCGTCGTGTTGGTCTCCCAGCCGAAGCGCTCCACGGACTCGACGGCGACGGCCCGGGCCAGGTTCAGCCGTTCGGTGAGGCGGATGCCGTGCCGGGCCAGCCCGAGCAGCCACCGCAGCGGCTCCAGATGCGGACCCTCCGGCGGCGGGACGGGGGCGTGCAGCCGCACCTCGAAGGGCTGGGCGAGCTCACGGCGGGCCGGGCCGCGGCCGAGCACCCAGCGGTTGAGCCGCTCCCCGTGGACGCGGTGCAGCCAGCAGTCGCCGCCGAGCTCCGTGCGGGGAACGGTGAGCCAGCGCCGGGTCAGCTCGGCCCGGTCCACCGGCTCGCCGGACACGATCGCGAGCTCCAGGGCGGCGGCACAGGCGACGTGCGCGCCCATCTCCTCCGGCCCCATGATCGAACTCCAGGACAGCTCCGCGATGTCCGGGGGCACCACCCCGGTCGCTTCGAGCGCCTGGTGATAGGCGGCCATTCCGGCCTCCTCGCCCTCCCGGGCGTACGTCCGCAGGATCCGTGCCGTGACCGGTGAGTCGCAGAGGGCGGCGTATCGTTCCATGCCACCCAGCCGCAGCAGTTCGCCGAGCGCCCGCGCGATGGTCCGGCGGTCGCCGGCCACCTTGACGGGCAGGGTGTACCAGAGGAACTCGCATACATCGAGCTGGCTGATGGTCTCCAGCGCTTCGCCGCCGGCGAGCCATTCGACGGCCACACGGGCCGACTCGGCGATGTGCGGCTCCGAGCGCTCCAGCCGTGCCAGAAGCGCGGCCACATCAGGTGCGGGCATGACCCGCAGTCTGCCGTATGGACCCCATCGTTGACGACGACCCGGCATCATGGCGACCACCCCCGCGACCAACGATACGGGGGATCAAACCCACGATCGGAAAAGCATCCGGGCAAACCAGTCGTCGTACGGTAGGACCTCGGCGGCGATCACCGGATAGAGCCACCAGAAGTTGGCCAGCGCGAGCAGGGCGAACGTCCCGGCTCCCACGATTCCGCCGAGGCGACGCCGGCGCGAGGTGTCCGTGCCCCCGATGAGGAGCCCGAGGGCCAGCACGATCGCCAAGACCATGAACGGCACCAGCGGCATCGCGTAGAACAGGAACATCGTCCGGTTGCCGGCGATCGCGAAGTAGAACCAGGGCAGCCATCCGGCGGCGTAGCCGACGAGCACCGCGCCCGCACGCCAGTCGCGCGTCGCCACGTACCAGGTGACCATCGTGATCAGGGCGATCAGCCCGCCGTACCAGATCACCGGGGTTCCGGTGCCGAGCACCGCCCACGAGCACGACGACGTCCCGCAGGTCGTCGGCTGCTCGTAGAAGAACGCGACCGGCTTCAGCAGCAGCGGCCACGACCACGGGGTGGACTGGTACGGATGCGAGGTCTGCAGCCCCTCGTGGAACGTCAGAACCTGGACCTGGTAGTCGATCCAGGAGCCCAGGGACTTGGACACGAAGTGGAACGGCCCGCCCGACGTCGCATCGGCCCAGTTGCGGCCGTAGCCGCCGTCGGTGGCGAACCAGCCGGCGAACGACGCGACATAGGCCACCGCGGGGATCAGGCCCGCCCAGAGGGCGGCGAGCGGCAGATCCCGCCGGAACATCCCGATGTACGGCCTGCGCACGCCGACGGCCCGCCGCGCACCCGCGTCCCAGACCAGCGACATGATCCCGAAGGCGAGGATGTAGAACAGGCCGGTCCACTTGGTGGCCAGCGCGGCGCCCAGGCACAGGCCGGCCGCGAGCCGCCAGGGCCGCAGACCGAGCGACGGGCCGACGCCCCGGGCGTCGTCGGAGGGCCCGGCCTCGTGCCAGTCGGCCAGCCGTGCGCGCACCCGGTCGCGGTCGACGACCAGGCAGGCGAACGCGGCCAGGACCCAGAACATCAGGAAGATGTCCAGCAGCGCCGTACGGGACAGCACGAAGTGGAGGGCGTCGAGCGAGAGCAGGAACCCGGCCAGGCAGCCCAGCAGCGTCGACCGGGTCATCCGCCGGGCCACCCTGGCGAGGATCAGGATGGAGATCGAGCCCACCAGCGCGGCGGCGAACCGCCACCCGAACGGGTTCATCCCGAAGATCATCTCGCCGAGACCGATGAGCCACTTGCCGAGCGGCGGATGCACCACGTAGTTGGCGCACTGGTCCACCTGCTCGCAGTGCTTGAAGATGTTCAGGTTGCCCGCGTTCACCAGGGCGTCGGCGCCGTCGACGAACTGCCGCTCGACGCCGAACTTGATCGTCGAGTAGGCGTCCTTCGCGTAGTAGGTCTCGTCGAAGACGAGGACCTTGGGCGTGCCGAGATGCAGGAATCGCAGGACCGCACCGAACGCCGCGACCGCGATCGGGCCGATCCAGCCCCACAGAGCGTCGCCGCTCAGGGGCGGGACCAGCCGGTCGCGCAGGGAGACGGCGGGCGAGTCGGATGAGTCCGGGTCGCCACCTCGGGAGGTCGGGGACCCCTGCTCGGGCTGTTCGAACGCCTGGTAAGGGGAATCGGTCACGGCCACTCCGACAGCGTACTGGCGAGGGCGGGCCTCGAACATGGCCTACGCGAGGATTGGGGATATCTGGCCGTTCACGGGTGAACGTTTCAGCTGGAAACGGTGAGAACTCTCCAAGGGCTTATGCGCGACCTTTCCGAGAACTCACCCGCGTCTTTCCGAGGGCTTACGCGTCGAGCGGCTCGACCGTTTACGACTGAGAAGTCGGCGAGGTCATAGGCTGGATCGGTGCTGATTCTCGCAGGAGCCCCGATCGGCCGTACGGGAGACGCGACGCCGCGGCTCCGCGAGGCACTGGGAACCGCCGACGTGATCGCCGCCGAGGACACCCGGCGGCTGAGACGGCTCGCGGCCGACCTGGGCGTGACCGTGACCGGGCGCATCGTTTCCTATTACGACGCCAACGAGAGCCGGCGGGCCGCCGAGCTGCTGGAGGCACTGGTCCAGGGCAGCACGGTCGTGGTGATCACGGATGCCGGCATGCCGGGGGTGTCCGATCCCGGTTATCGACTCACCCGGCTGGCCGTGGAGGCGGGCGTGCCGGTGACCGCCCTGCCCGGCCCGTCGGCCGTCACCACCGCGCTCGCCGTCTCCGGCCTGCCCAGCGACCGCTTCTGCTTCGAGGGGTTCCCGCCGCGCAAGCCGGGGGAGCGGGCCAGACGGCTCGCCGGCCTGGCCGCCGAGGAGCGCACGATGGTGTTCTTCGAGGCGCCGCACCGCCTGCGCGCCTGCCTGGAGGCGATGGCCGAGGCGTTCGGCCCCGACCGCGAGGCCGCGGTCTGCCGCGAGCTCACCAAGACGTACGAGGAGGTGCGACGCGGCACCCTCGCCGAGCTGGCCGCCTGGGCGGCGGGCGAGGTCAGGGGGGAGATCACGCTCGTCGTGGCGGGACTGCCGCCCGACGTCGCGCCGCCCGACATGGCGGAGCTGGTCGACGAGGTGGCCCGGCGGGAGGCCTCGGGCGTGTCGCGCAAACACGCGATCGTCGACGTGGCGAAGTCGGCGGGCGTTCCCAAACGCGACCTGTACGACGCCGTCCACGGCCGCTGAGATCCCCGCCGGACGCCTACGAGGGGCGGCGGCGCCACCCGGACCAGCCCGGCCGGCCGGGCGCGTCCGGCCATCCGGGGATGGCGAGGTCGTCCACCGCGGGTGAACGCCGCCCGGCGATCGCGATCGCGGCGGCGAGGCAGGCGAGCGGGATCGCGGGAACCAGATAGCGGTAGTCGAACTCCGCTGTCGCCGCCGGCGCCAGGATCAGCCCGGCGCCGCCGAGGAACGGCAGCAGGGCCGGCCCGCCGAGCTCCCGCCACCGCACGGCCACGCCGTACAGGCCGACGAGCAGCAGCAGGCCCAGCCCGAGGCCGGGGAACCGCACGATCTTCTGATAGCCGATCATGATGTCGGACCACGGCGAGACCGCTCGGGTGGCGGCCGGGCCGTTCTCGTAGGCCTCGACGTCCCGATCCGTCGTGCTGCCGTACGAGCTCCACTTCGGGATCGAGCGCGTGTACTCGTTGCTGAACTCGTACAGCTTGAAGGTCTTGGCGTCCGGGAACTGCGGCCGGTCCCAGCGGAAGGCCCGGAAGAAGTCCTTGGCCACGGCCGCCAGGTAGTCGCCAGGCTGGGCGAGGATCGCCTTCTTGGCGAACTCGCTGGCGTTGGCGTTGATCTCCGGGGTGAACTTCATGCCGGAGCCGAAGACGTGCAACTGGTTCTGGTCGTCCCACCACAGGTAGGCCTGGGCCGAGGGCACGCGCTGCTCCGGCGGCGTGTTGATGCACAGCAGCGCCAGCTCGAGCTCCTCGCGCTTGTCCACGTTCATCTTGTGGCAGTCGGCGAACAGGGACGTGCGCATGTACAGGATGACCCCGTCGCTGTTGGTCATCGCGAACTGCCCGTTGACCGCCTTGAACCAGCTCATGTACGCGACGACGGGCAGGGCGCACGCGACGACCATGGCGGCGATCGGCCGCCACCCGGCCCGCTTGATGAGCAGGTAGCAGACGACCAGGACCAGGATCGGCAGGCCGATGCTGCGGGTCAGCGCGGTCATCGCGAGCAGCAGCCCGACGGCGGCCCCGACCCGCCACGACATCCTGCGATGCCACAGCACCAGCGTGACGACGCCCACCACGAGCAGGATGAACATCGCGTCCGACATGATGAGCTGCTCGAGCTGGATCTGGTACGCGTCGAACAGCACGGGGGCGGCGGCGAGCGTCGCCCCCCAGGGTGGAATGCCGAATTTCCTGGTCAGCAGTGCATAGATCAGCACGGCGGTCGCGAGGCCCATGAGGTGCTGGGTGAAGACGACCAGGGCGAAACTGTGCAGAGGCTTGAGGATGAGCAGCCAGAAACCGTAACCGTCGGGGCGGATCGGATGCGGCCGGGGCCGCAGCGCCACCGACACGTAGTCGTAGGAGTCGTTGAACCACATGGCCGGGCCGAAGCCGAGCATGGTGACGACCCGCAGGACGGCTCCCAGCACGAGCGCGGCCGTGAAGAGCCGGTGACGGCGCGGCAGGGCGGTCAGCCGACGCCACCCCCGGACCGGGGAGGCGACGACTACCGGAGGATCAGCGACCGCGACCATGGTTACAGAATGCCAGCCGTTTCGGGGACTTGACCCGGGCGCTACAGGGAAGCGGGCATCATTGGTACCTGGCGTCATATGCAAGGAGTTGCGACGTGGAACTGACCGTTGTCATGCCATGCCTCAATGAGGCCGAAACCGTGGAGACCTGCGTACGCAAGGCCCTCGCCTGCATGCGTGAGCACGGGATCATCGGCGAGGTGGTGATCGCCGACAACGGCAGCACCGACGGCTCCCAGCAGCTCGCCAGGGACGCCGGAGCCCGCGTGGTCCACGTCGACCAGAAGGGGTACGGCAACGCCCTGATGGGCGGCATCCGGGCCGCCCGCGGCAAGTTCGTCATCATGGGCGACGCGGACGACTCCTACGACTTCACCGGCCTGCTGCCGTTCGTCGAGCAACTCCGCGACGGCGCCGACCTGGTGATGGGCAACCGTTTCAGAGGCGGGATCGCGCCGGGCGCCATGCCGCCGCTCCACCGCTACCTGGGCAACCCGGTCCTGTCGTTCATCGGCCGGCTGTTCTTCCCGAGCGAGATCGGGGACTTCCACTGCGGCCTGCGCGGGTTCCGCCGCGACTCGATCATGCGGCTCGGCCTGCAGACGGGCGGCATGGAGTTCGCCTCGGAAATGGTCGTCAAGGCCACGCTGCAGGGGCTGGACGTCAGGGAGGTGCCCACGACCCTCTCGCCCGACGGCCGCTCGCGTCCGCCGCACCTGCGCTCCTGGCGGGACGGCTGGCGCCACCTGCGTTTCCTGCTGCTCTACAGCCCCCGCTGGCTGTTCTTCATCCCCGGCCTCGCGCTCATGACCTTCGGTCTGGTCGCCGGAGCCGCGCTGACCTTCGGCCCGGTCTACATCGGCAAGCTCGCCTTCGACGTCGACACGCTGGTCGGGGCGTCGGCCATGGTGGTGATCGGCTTCCAGGCCGTGCTGTTCGCGCTGTTCACGAAGGTGTACGCGGCGGAGGAGGGCTTCCTCCCCGAGGACCGCAGGGTCCGGCGGCTCGTGGACATCATCACGCTGGAGAAGGGCCTGATCGCGGGCGGGCTGCTCGCGGTGGCCGGTCTCGGCGGCCTGGTCGCCTCGCTGGCCCACTGGGGCGGACGCGGGTTCGGTGAGCTGATCCCGGCCGAGTCGCTGCGCCTGGTGGTGCCGTCGGCGACCGCGTTCATCATGAGCTTCCAGACGATTTTCGCGGCGCTGTTCATCAGCATCCTGGGCATCCGCCGTTCGAAGGAGACCCCGGTCGACATCGCGGCGTCGGCGGCCGAGGAGGCGGCGGAGGCCGTCAGCCACGAGCCCGCCGTCGGCGCGTAATCGCCGCGGGGCCCTAATCGCGGGAGGCATGGGCGCCGGGCCGATAGGATTTCGGCATGGCGGCTACAGGATCGACTACAGCAGGGGAGTCGGCGTTCTACGTCACGACGCCGATCTACTACGTCAACGACGCTCCCCACCTGGGCCACGCCTACACGACCGTCGCAGGGGACGTGCTCACGCGCTGGCACCGCCAGCGCGGCGAGAAGGTGTGGTACCTCACCGGCACGGACGAGCACGGTCAGAAGATCATGCGTACGGCCGAGGCGAACGGCGTCACACCGCAGCAGTGGTGCGACAAGCTCGTCGAGGAGGCATGGAAGCCGCTCTGGTCGCATCTGTCCATCGCCAACGACGATTTCATCCGTACGACCGAGCCGCGCCACACCAAGCGCGTGCAGGAGTTCGTGCAGGACCTCTACGACAAGGGCGAGATCTATCGCGGCGGTTACGAGGGGCCGTACTGCGTCGGCTGTGAGGAGTACAAGTCGCCCGGCGATCTGCTGGAGGGCGACCTGTGCCCCGTCCACAAGCGGCAGGTCGAGTGGCTGAAGGAGGAGAACTACTTCTTCCGCCTGTCCGACTACGGCCCGCGCCTGCTGGAGTTCTACGAGAGCAACCCCGACTTCATCCAGCCCGCGTCCGCGCGCAACGAGGTCCTCCAGTTCGTACGGCAGGGCCTGCAGGACCTGTCGATCTCGAGGTCGACCTTCGACTGGGGCATCCCGATCCCATGGGACCCCAAGCACGTCATCTACGTCTGGATCGACGCGCTGCTCAACTACGCGACCGCCGTGGGGTACGGCTCCGACCAGATCAAGTTCGACGCGACCTGGCCGGCGAACGTGCACCTGGTCGGCAAGGACATCCTGCGGTTCCACGCCGTGATCTGGCCGGCCATGCTCATGGCCAACGGCCTGCCGCTGCCCGGCAGGGTCTTCGCCAACGGCTGGCTGATGGTCGGCGGCGAGAAGATGAGCAAGTCCAACCTGACGGGCATCTCGCCGCGGCAGCTCACCGACCACTTCGGCGTCGACGCCTACCGCTACTACTTCCTGCGGGCGATCCCGTTCGGCCAGGACGGCTCGTTCTCCTGGGAGGACTTCTCGGCCCGGTACACCTCCGAGCTCGCGAACGACTTCGGCAACCTGGCATCCCGGGTGGCCGCCATGGTGGGCAAGTACTTCGACGGCGTCCTGCCGGAGGCGGGCAACAGCGGCACTGCGCCGGAGGCGGTGGCGTCGGGGCCGGCCGAGCAGGCGATCGCCGACGGGCTGGCCGAGTCGACCGCCCGAGCGGACACGCTGATCGGCGACAACCTGGACTTCGCGGGCGGCATCGCCGCGATCTTCGACTTCGTCAAGCAGGTCAACGGCTATCTGACCGAGCAGGCGCCGTGGAAGGTCGCCAAGGACGAGTCGCCGGAGGGCCGGGCCCGCCTGGCGACGATCCTCTACACGGCGGCGGAGTCGCTGCGCGCGATCGCGGTCCTGCTCAACCCGGTCATGCCCGCCACCTGCGCGAAGCTGTGGGCCTCGCTCGGAGCCGAGCCCCATCTCGGGCCGCTCGCCGACCAGCGCGTCGCCGACGTCGCCCGGTGGGGTCGGCTGCCCGCCGGTGCCCACGTCACCAAGGGCGAGATCCTCTTCCCCCGCCTCGAAGACCCCAAATCCTGACGTTCGAGACAGGCCAGGAACCGGAGGCCTCGGGTTTTGAGCGAGCTTCCTGATCGATCTTGACGTTGTTGCGCGAAAACGGCCCCTCGGGGAGCAATAACGTCAAGATCGATTACGTGGGCGCGTCCTCGGCTACGGCATGACCCCCGCTCGCCGGAGCAGACCGCCTATCTCCCGCACGATCAGGTCGGGCGTGTGGTGCATGTGTGCCTTGGTGTACCGACGTAGTGCCCATCCCGCATTGAAGATCCGGTTCTGCCGGTCCACATCGTCGAGCCAGCGCCGCTCGTGATTTTCCCCGTCGTACTCGATTCCCAGCTTGATCTTCGGATAGGCGAGATCGACCCGGCCCATCAGCAGGAAGTCCTCGTTGTAGATCTCGTACTGGCTGACCGGTGGCGGAAGCCCACCACGAACGAGCAGCAGCCGGAGCCTCGTCTCCATGGGCGACTCGGCGAGCGGGTCGCTGAGCCGTACGATCTCGGGCAGTCGGCCCACCCCGCGTACGCCGGGATGACGCGCTGCGTAGTCAAGCAGGGCCGACGGCGCGAAGTGGCGATGCGCGGCGATCCGGGCCAGCGCATCCACGATCACGACGGCCTCGCAGAGGTCGGGCTCGCTGCGGGCGAGATCGAAGGCGATCCGGAGCGGCCGCAGCGTGGGCAACCGCCGCACCATGCGGATTTCGTCATCGGCGAGCCGGTAGGAGTGGACGACGATCCCGGGACGCGACCGCATGTACGTCCCAGGTGGGATCACGACATCGACGGGGTCGTTGCGCTCCTTGCTCAGCAGGTTGGCCCCATACAGCCATGCGGCCACCCGCCCTCCGATGACCCCGCCCCTGGGTAACAGCAGCGAGGCACCCGCAGCCCGCACCCAGGGCGTGATGGGGACATTTTCGTGAACGTACACATCACGAAATATCCGAATCCAGGGTGGTTTGCGGAGCTGTGCCATCGTCACGATCCGGGCGCGGACCGCCGCCGAGCCCAGAAACGGGCCCTTGAGCAGCTTTCGCGGCGGGGCGGGAGCTGGGGGCACGCACCAAGACTGCCAGGCGGCCCTAATCGATGCGCGGCTCTTGCCAGAACCTGCGCCTGAGCTTATCGATCTTGACGTTGTTGCGCGAAAACGGCCCCTCGGGGAGCAATAACGTCAAGATCGATATTTCCCTGTCCTGAGAGTGGGATCGACGGGGTCACGGAGCATGGCGGGACCCCGTTAGGGCGGGGGAGAGGCGGCAGGAGACTTCGGCAAGGAAAGAGCCCCCGGCGGAACCGGGGGCTCTCAGATCTTGATGGGTCAGCAGTTGACCAGCTCGGGGCTCTGGTTGAGGACCTGGGCCTCCGGGGTGACGAACTCGGCGTACGCCTTCTCCGCCGACGGGTCGAAGACGGCGACCCGGTGGCAGTTCTGGAAGGCCAGGCGGACGCCGAAGTGATCCTCCAGCGCCTTGCGGATGGACGTGCTGGCGAGTGCCCGGAAGAGCTGCCCGTAGGCCGCCTCGTCCGGCGGGGCGACCTGATTGTCGACGAACTCGGCCCCGGTCGCCTCACGGCGTCGGGCCAGATCGCTGACGAGAGACCAGGCGAAGGGCAGGGAGTCGCGGATGCAAGCGAGGAAGGCGGTGTTGTCGATCTTTCCCCGTTGAGCTTGCTCCAGCAGATCAGGGGGTACGGTCAGTGACATGTCACCTCCATTGGGATATCACCGACGCTAGGTGGCCCTGACCGCAGAGTCTATCACCTAGTGGTAATGGTTGTCATTCCGCTGAGGGCACTGGAGGGTGACCTTCGACCGCGGCGTGGAGAACGGGCGGGACGCCGGGCGGTAGGTTTGGGGACATGTCGCATGAGCTTCCCCCGACGCCGGAGGCGCTGCCCGCCGAGGTTTTCGACAGCCACTGCCACCTCGACATCATGGTCGGCAGGCGGAAGGTCACCTCAGGCGATCCGATCGCCCAGGCGGCCCAGGCGGCGGCCGCCACGGTCGAGACGATCCTCGACGAGGCGAGAAGCGTCGGCGTCACCCGGCTGGTGAGCGTCGGCTACGACCTGCCGTCGTCCCGATGGAACGCGGACACGGCCGCGGCGCACGCGGACGTCTACGCGGCCGTGGCGATCCACCCCAACACGGCGCACGCCGCCACCCCCGAGACGTTGGCCGAGATCGAGGAGCTGGCGCGGCGGCCGTACGTGCGGGCGGTGGGGGAGACCGGGCTCGACTACTTCCGCGACAGCGCGGCCAAGGAGGACCAGCACGCGAGCTTCCGGGCGCACATCGAGATCGCCAAGCGGACCGGCAAGGCCCTCGTCATCCACGACCGGGACGCCCACGACGACGTGTTGAAGGTGCTCGCCGACCAGGGCGCCCCCGACATCGTGATCTTTCACAGCTTCTCCGGGGACGCCGACCTGGCCGAGCAGTGTGCCGCCGCGGGCTATTACATGTCGTTCTCCGGTCCGGTGACGTACAAGAACGCCGGTTATCTCCGCGAGGCGGCGCGCGTCGCGCCCCAGGAGCTCACGCTCGTCGAGACGGACGCGCCCTATCTGCCTCCCGTGCCGCACCGGGGCAAGCCCAACGCGCCCTACCTCATCCCGCTGACGCTCCGCTGCCTGGCCGAGGTCAAGGGCGTGGACGTCGCCGACCTCGCAGCCGCGATCATGGCGAACGGCGAGGCCGCCTTCGGCGCCTGGTGACGCCCCGCGTCCCTGGCCGGGGGGCGTGACGAATGGCGCGGAGCCGCCTTCCGATGCCCGACACTGGAGGCATGAGTCTGCTCGGGCCGGTCGAAGTGCGCGCGTTGGCGGAGAAGCTGAACATCCGGCCGACCAAGAAGCTGGGGCAGAACTTCGTGATCGACGGTGGCACGGTCCGCCGCATCGTCCGTGTGGCCGAGGTGACCCCCGAGGACGTGGCCATCGAGATCGGGCCGGGGCTCGGCTCGCTCACGCTCGCCCTGCTGCCCGAGGTGGCGAAGGTCGTCGCGGTCGAGATCGACCCGGTGCTCGCCGGACAGCTGCCGTCCACCGTGACGGAGATGGCCCCGGAACTCGCCGACCGGCTGACGGTCGTGCACGCCGACGCGCTCCGGGTCGGGCCCGCCGATCTCGGCGCCGACCCGACCGTGCTGGTGGCCAACCTGCCCTACAACGTGTCGGTGCCCGTCGTGCTGCACCTGCTCGAGGTGCTGCCGTCGCTGCGCCGGGGCCTGGTGATGGTTCAGGCCGAGGTCGCCGACCGCCTCGCCGCCCGCCCGGGCTCCAAGATCTACGGCGTGCCGTCCGTGAAGGCGGCCTGGTACGCCGACGTGCGCCGCGCCGGTCCGGTCGGGCGCAACGTGTTCTGGCCCGCTCCGAACGTCGACTCCGGCCTGGTCTCCCTTGTACGGCGGGATCCGCCGAAGACGTCGGCGCCCCGCGAGGAGGTGTTCGAGGTGATCGACGCGGCGTTCGCCCAGCGCCGCAAGACGCTGCGTGCCGCGCTCGCCGCCTGGGCGGGTACGGCCGCAGCCGCCGAGGAGGCCCTGGTCGAGGCGGGGGTGGACCCGTCCGCGCGGGGCGAGCAGCTCGGCGTCGAGGACTTCGCCCGAATCGCCGAGCATCGCCGTACCGTCGCACGTTCGACCCGCTGAGTATCGCCGTACCGTCGCACGTTCGACCCGCTGAGTATCGCCGTACCGTCGCACGTTCGACCCGCTGAGTATCGCCGTACCGTCGCACGTTCGACCCGCTGAGTATCGCCGTACCGTCGCACGTTCGACCCGCTGAGTATCGCCGTACCGTCGCACGTTCGACCCGCCGAGTATCGCCGTACCGTCGCACGTTCGACCCGCTGAGCATCGCCGTACCTTCGCACGCTCGACCCGGAGGATCTCTTGGCTTGGCGTAGGCGCAGGTCGCGTTAGGCTCGTGGTTCGTGTCCGTACTGAAGCCCAGAGCGATCCGACCGGCCGGCGAGCGCCCGGAGACGGTGGCGGTGAACGGCTGATGCGCGCGATCACCGTGCGCGTCCCCGCGAAGGTGAACCTCCAGCTCGCCGTGGGTCCGCTCCGCGAGGACGGCTACCACGACCTGGTGAACGTCTTCCACGCGGTCTCCCTTTTCGACGAGGTGACCGCGGCCGAGCCGGGCGATCTCGTCGATCCGGGCGATCCGAGGGGCCTGGGGGGCCCGATCAGGGTCATGGTTCGCGGGGCGTCAGCGGCAGAGGTGCCCGTGGACGAGAGCAATCTCGCCGTCCGGGCGGCTCAGGCGCTGGCCAGGTCAGCGGGCCGTTCCTACCGTGCGGAGCTGGTGATCGACAAGGCCATCCCGGTGGCCGGCGGCATGGCGGGCGGCAGCGCCGACGCCGCGGCCGCACTGGTCGCCTGCAACGAGCTGTGGGGCCTCGGCCTGCCCGTCGAGGACCTCATGGAGATCGCTGCGGACATCGGCAGCGACGTGCCGTTCGCGCTGCTCGGCGGCACCGCCGTAGGCACCGGCCGGGGTGAGCGGCTGACGCCGCTGGAGACCACCGGGACGTTCCACTGGGTGTTCGCGCTCGCCGACGGCGGACTGTCCACGCCCCGGGTGTACGGCGAATGCGACCGGCTGCGGGCGGCCGCCGGGGCCGGTGTGCCCCGGCCCGTGGCGAGCGAGCCGCTTCTGGCCGCGCTGCGGGAGGGAGACGCCGAGGGGCTCGGGCGGGCGCTGTGCAACGATCTGCAGCCCGCCGCGCTCTCGCTGCGCCCGTCGCTGGCGCGTACCCTCGAGGCGGGCCGTGAGCTGGGCGCTCTCGGCGCGATCGTCTCGGGCTCCGGCCCCACCTGCGCATTCCTCGCGGAGTCGCAGGCGCACGCGGCCGGCCTGGCCGCCGCGCTCGGAGAGGACGGGGAGATCTGCCGGTCGGCCGTCACCGCCTCCGGGCCCGTCCCCGGTGCGATGCCGGCCGACTGAGGCGACCGGCCGGATAGGCTTTACAGGCGATGAACCTGGTCAATCTCGAATCTGTTTCCCATGCCTTCGGGCCCAAGCCGCTGCTGTCCGACGTCTCCCTCGGCATCGAGCAGGGCGACCGCATCGGCGTGGTCGGTCGCAACGGCGGCGGCAAGACCACGCTCATCTCGATCATCGGCGGCGACCTGCCGCCCGACAGCGGCCGGGTCACCCACACGCGCGGCCTGCGCGTCGGCATGCTGTCGCAGCGGGACGACTTCGAACCGGCGGCGGCCGTACGCGATCTGGTCCTCGACGGCCGGGCGGAGCACGAGTGGGCCGGGGACCCCGCGATCAGGGAGATCCTGTCCAACCTGCTCGCCGACATCGACCTGTCGTCGCGGGCCGGCGACCTGTCCGGCGGGGAGCGGCGCCGTACGGCCCTGGCCCGGCTGCTCATCGGCGAGCACGACCTGATCATTCTCGACGAGCCGACGAACCACCTGGACATCGAGGCCATCGCCTGGCTCGCCCGGCACCTCGCCCAGCGGAAGTCCGCGCTGCTGGTGGTCACCCACGACCGGTGGTTCCTCGACGCGGTGTCCACCCGGACATGGGAGGTCGTGGACGGATCGGTCGAGCGTTACGAGGGCGGATATGCCGCCTATGTGCTGGCGAAGGCCGAGCGGGCGCGGATCGCACAGGCCGCGGAGGAACGCCGGCAGAACCTCATGCGCAAGGAGATCGCCTGGCTGCGGCGCGGTCCGCCCGCCCGTACGTCCAAGCCCAAGTTCCGCATCAACGCCGCCGAGGCGCTCATCGCGGACGTTCCGCCGCCTCGGGAGACCGTGGAACTGCTGCGGTTCGCCTCGGCCCGGCTCGGCAAGACGGTCGCCGACCTCGAGGACGTGACGCTGCACGCCGGGGGTCCCGGCTCCGGCCCGCTGGTCCTCGACCGCTGCACCTTCCAGTTCGGCCCGGGTGACCGGATCGGCCTGATCGGGGTGAACGGTTCGGGCAAGTCGTCGGTGCTGCGCCTGCTGTCCGACACGGTCGAGCCGGACTCGGGCCGGGTCGTGCGCGGCAAGACCGTACGGCTGGCCCACCTGTCGCAGGAGCTCGGCGAGCTCGACCCGTCGCGACGGGTGCTGGAGACGGTCGAGGAGATCCGCAAGTACGTCCAGGTCGGGAAGAAGGAGTGGTCGGCCTCCCAGCTCCTGGAACGCCTCGGCTTCCGGGGCGAGGCCCAATGGAAGGTCGTCGGCGACCTGTCCGGTGGTGAGCGCCGCCGTCTGCAGCTGCTCAGGCTGATCATGGACGAGCCGAACGTGCTGCTGCTCGACGAGCCGACCAACGACCTCGACATCGAGACGCTCACCGAGCTGGAGGACCTGCTCGACGGCTGGCCCGGCACGCTGGTGGTCGTCAGCCACGACCGCTACTTCCTGGAGCGGGTCGCCGACCGCTGTGTCGCCCTGCTGGGCGACGGCAGGCTCTCGATGCTGCCCGGCGGCGTCGACGAGTATCTGGAGCGCCGGGCCGCGGGAACCGCCCTGTCCGCCCGTGCGGCCGGTACGGCTTCCGCCGCCACGGCGGCGGCCCCGACAGGCTCTCCCGGGGCCTCGGACTCCACCGGCTCCTCGAGTGGGCTGTCCGCCAAGGAGCTGCGGGAGCTGCAGAAGGAGCTCGGCCGCCTGGAGCGGCAGCTCGACAGGCTGAGTGAAGAGGAAACGAGCCTGCACGCCGAAATGGCCCGGGCCGCGACCGATTTCGAGCGTCTGGCGAAGCTTGACGCCGAGCTGCGCGACATCGGCACCCGCAAGGAGGCCGTCGAGGCAGAGTGGATGACCCTCGCCGAGCGCCTCGACTCTGCCTGAGCCTTCCACGCCGTTCCGCCGCCCCTCATCTTGTGATCTTGTGAATCGCGTACCCCGGGTGGCCGGTCGGCGATGACCCCTGCCGTGATCTTGCGGTTGGTGTGCAACTGCAAGATCACGTCGCATGTTTCCGCAGCTCATCGCCCCTTCGGCAGAGTTTCTGCAAGATCACGCTCGAAGAATCGCCAGGTGGGCGCTGCTCGCTGCGAGAAATCGCAAGATCACGACGGGGATCGGAGTGGGGGCTCGCGGGGTGCGGGGTGCGGGGTGCGGGGTGCGGGGTGCGGGGTGCGGGGTGCGGGGTGGAATTCTGACGTGATCACGAGGGGTTTTGGTTTCATCCAAAATTGTGGCCTTTGTCACACTTTTGCCGTGAGTCTGATGGGAGAAAATCCGGGTTTTTCGCTGTCCGAAACCCCTCATGATCAGCGTAAACATCGAAAAAAGACCTGGTCGTACGGGCGGCGCTCGGTGGCGGTGTGCGTCGGGGGAGGGGGTTTGTGCACCTGGCCTTTCCCAATTTTTGGGCTAGCTTGCTGGGTGTTCCTTTACTGACGCATGGGGCGCAGGCGCCCCACGCCAGACCAAGGAGATCGTTTTGAAGCGCACTCTCGCTTTCGGTGGCGTCGTCGCCACCGCCGGCCTGCTGGCCGCCGGCCTCGCGGCCACTCCGGCCGTGGCCGCCGACAAGCCTGCCGACGTCAACCTCGCCAACACCAACGAGGCTGCCCGCCAGGTGGCGACGTTCTGGTACGGCGAGAACAAGGCCAAGCTGATCCAGGCCACGCCGTACGCCGTGGAGACCACCGTTCCGGCCAAGCACGTGTCGGGTGGCGGTCCTGCCGCGGACACCAAGCCCGGTGTCGTTCCGGCGATCGGCGACGAGAAGAAGGCCGCGAGCAAGTCGAAGAACGTCAACCTGCCCAAGACCTCGGGCAAGGTGTTCTTCATCGGTGCCGACGGCAAGCCGCACTGGTGCTCGGCCTCCTCGGTTCAGTCGCAGTACCGCAACCTGGTCGCCACGGCCGGGCACTGCGTGTACGACACGAAGTCCAACAAGGCGACCCTCGACAAGTGGGTCTTCATCCCCGGGTACTACCAGGGCAAGACCCCGTGGGGCATCTACGTCGGTAAGACCGCGTACACCCACTACGACTTCGACGTCTACGAGGACGGCGACCGCAACTACGCGTTCGTGACCGTCTACAACGGTGTGCTGCCCACCACCGACCG
Source organism: Sphaerimonospora mesophila (assembly GCF_001417795.1). Classification (NCBI taxonomy): domain Bacteria; kingdom Bacillati; phylum Actinomycetota; class Actinomycetes; order Streptosporangiales; family Streptosporangiaceae; genus Sphaerimonospora; species Sphaerimonospora mesophila. Next base: position 70,489 of record NZ_BCBX01000036.1, read on the forward strand.
TCCCACCTCGGGCAAGGACTACTCCTACAAGTCGGAGCTCTTCCGGACCGAGCGCGAGGCCAAGGCTCACCTGGCCAAGCTCAAGGCCGACAAGAGCACCGTCTGGTCCGCTCTGAAGATCGAGAAGGTCGAGGACAAGGGCGGTAAGGGCAAGGGTGGCAGGCACCACCACCAGTACCAGGAGGTGCCGGCCGGCGTTGCCGAGGTCAAGCGCGCCAACCCGCGGGCTGACCTGACGGCCGCCAAGGTCGACCTGAGGAAGGGCTGGAAGGCCGGCGACCCCGTCGAGGTCACGGGCAGGGAGTACGGCCAGACCCGGGACGACTCCTACGTCAGCAGGGACGGCAAGACCCTCTACTGGCGTGTCAAGGTCGAGAAGCAGGACGACCGTCGCGACGACCACCGCGGTCGTGGCGACGACCACCGGGGTCGTGGCAACGACCACCACAACAAGGGTGGCAAGCACCACACCGAGTACAAGTACTACAAGCGGACCTTCACCAAGCTGGTCAAGGCGCCGGCTCGGTCCGTGACGAAGTACCAGGTCGTCGGCTGGAAGCTGACGATCGGCCTGAAGGACGTCGGTCGCCTGGGTGACAACGTGGGCGGTCAGGGCCTGGCCTACAACCAGAAGGTCGGCTCGAACGTCTTCGTGTTCGGCTACCCGAGCGGGTCGCACCCGGACGGCAACTACGCCTTCTCCGGCCACACCCTCAAGTGGGCGTACGGCAAGACCTTCGCGGCGACCGCGCCGGCCATCAAGGGCGAGGAACTGCTCGGGGTCAAGTCGTCCTTCACCGGTGAGGGCTCGATCGGTTCGTCCTGGCTGCTCAAGTACCAGAGCGCCAAGCGGATCGGTTACCTGAACGGTGTGACCATCGCGGTGGCCGACCGCGATGGCAACAAGCGGATCGACACCAGCCTCTCGCCGTACTTCGACGGTGAGACCTACGGTGTCTACCAGGCCGCGGCCAAGAGCTGGTCCGGCAAGATCGTCTAATCCCTTCCCGGATGACGACAGAAGGGGCCCGGCGGTAAGCCGGGCCCCTTCGTGTTTCCTGAGGCGGCCACTTTCCTGAGGCGGCCTTTCCTGAGGCGGCCACCGAGCCCTCTGCCTGCGATCACGCCCTGGCCGGGGAGCCGCCTGAAGGCTCTCTGCGGGCCGTTCGAAGGGCTCGGGACGTTCATCCCCGGTGAAGCGCCGGCTCGCCGGTCTGCCGCCGATTGGCGGGCGCGGAGGCGGGACGTCTCAGACGTGATCACAGGCCCTTTCGGTTTCCTCCATCTAATGTGACCTTCGTCACATTTCTGCCTTGCCTGTTTGGGGGAGCGTGCCGGGGTCCGGGCCGACTGCAACCCGTCATGTACAGGGGAAACGTGCTGTCAACGGGGGCGTGAGGGGGCGGGTGTCGGGCCCCTTGGCGACGGAAGACGTGACTCACCCGCCTACCTTTTCGCAATTTTCCCGTATACCTTGCTGACCGTTCCTTTACTGACGCATGGGGCGCAGATGGTGCCTCACGACAGACCAAGGAGATTCCCTTGAAGCGCACTCTCGCATTCGGTGGCATCGTCGCCAGCGCCGGCATGCTGGCCGCCGGCCTCGCCGCCACCCCCGCTCAGGCCGCCGGTGACGTCGCCAGCGACACCCTGGCCAACACCAACCTTGCCGCGCAGCAGGTCGCCATGTTCTGGTATGGCGAGAACAAGGCCAACCTGCTCAACGCCAAGCCGTACGCGGTGGAGACCAAGGTCTCCGCCAAGCACGTTTCGGGTGGTGGCCCGTCCGCGGACACCAAGCCCGGTGTGGTTCCGGCGATCGGCGATGAGAAGAAGACCGCGTCGAAGTCGAAGAACGTCAACCTGCCCAAGACCACGGGCAAGGTGTTCTTCATCGGCGCCGACGGCAACCCGCACTGGTGCTCGGCGACCTCGGTGCAGTCTTCGTACCGCAACCTGGTCGCCACGGCCGGACACTGTGTGTACGACACCGAGTCCAACAAGGCCACGATGGACAAGTGGGTCTTCATCCCGGGTTACTACCAGGGCAAGACCCCGTGGGGCATCTACGTGGGTAAGACCGCGTACACGCACTACGACTTCGACGTCTACGAGGACGGCGACCGCGACTACGCGTTCGTCACGGTGTACAACGGTGTTCTGCCCGACGGCGCCTGGGGCAGCAAGGACTGGAAGTCCAAGTCCTTCAAGAAGGAGAGCCACGCCAAGTACTGGCTGAAGAAGCTCCAGAACGACAAGAAGACCGGCTACTCCGACCTGCAGATCGTGGCCACCCCGGACATGAAGCAGAAGGTGAAGCTCGGCACGCCGGACTCCACCAAGGTCGAGCCGGCCAGTGTGGCCGACCTCGCGGTCGACCCGGCCACCGTCAACGGAGCTCGGACCACCCTGGAGAACCAGGCCAAGCAGGGTACCTCCACGTACAGCGATGGAACGTGGGGCGTCACCGTCAAGAGGGTCTGGCGCGGCCAGGAGGGCTGGAACAGCACCGACCCGGCCAAGCAGACGGTCTACACCTTCAAGAAGGACGGCAAGACCTACCAGGCGACCTTCTGGGGCGCCTTCAAGGTCAAGGACTACGTCATCACCGGCAAGATCCTCCGGATCGGCCTGAAGGACGTCGGCCGTCTGGGCGACAACGTCGGTGGTCAGGGCCTGGCCTACAACCAGAAGCTGGGCAAGGCGCACTTCGTGTTCGGTTACCCGAGCGGGTCGCACCCGGACGGCAACCACGCGTACACCGGCAAGACCCTCAAGTGGGCGTACGGCAAGACCTTCGCGGCTACCGCGCCGGCCATCAAGGGCGAGGAGCTGCAGGGCATCAAGTCGTCCTTCACCGGTGAGGGCTCGCTGGGCTCCGCCTGGCTGCTCAACTACAAGAGCGCCAAGCGGATCGGTTACCTGAACGGTGTCACCATCGCGGTGGCCGACCGTGACGGCAACAAGCGCATCGACACCAGCCTCTCGCCGTACTTCGACGGTGAGACCTACGGCGTCTACGCCTCCGCGGCCAAGAACTGGTCCGGAAAGATCGTCTGATCCCTTCCCGGCGGACGACAGAGAAAGGGCTCGGCAGCCAGCCGGGCCCTTTCCCGTGTCCGGGGTCAGTCCGATTCGTACGCCTGCGGACCGGGCGAGCCCGGCTCTCGCCGGAATCGGCACCCGACCCGATCGATCACGACGTTATTGCGCGAAAACGGGCGCCAGAGCAGCAACAACGTCATGGTCGATTGGCTTCGATCATCGGCGGGCCGGGGTACGGAGATTTCCGGCCCGCGGATTTCGTACGGAACGGTCCCGGTGGATCGACGGGTGGGAACGGGAAAGGGCCCGGCCGGAGGGGCGGCCGGGCCCTTGGACCTCCGCCTACCCGGAGGCCTTTTCATCGCCGCCCGGAACGGTGACCAGGGAAGCCGGACCGGGCGGACGGATGGGCGGGGTAACCGCCGGCCTCGTCGGGAGGCGAAGACTCAGGCGATCTTGCCGGACCACATCTTGGCGGCGGCCTTGTAGACGCCGTAGGTCTCACCGTCGAAGTACGGCGAGAGGCTGGTGTCGATGCGCTTGTTGCCGTCGCGGTCCGCCACCGCGATCGTCACACCGTTCAGGTAGCCCAGACGGCGGCTGTTCTTGTAGTTGAGCAGCCAGGCGGAGCCCAGCGAGCCCTCACCGGTGAAGGACGACTTGACGCCCTGCAGTTCCTGAGCCTTGATGGCCGGGGCCTGCGCCGCGAAGGTCTTGCCGTACGACCACTTGAGGGTCTTGCCGGAGTAGGCGTGGTTGCCGTCCGGGTGCGACCCGCTCGGGTAACCGAACACGAAGACCTTCTTGCCGATCTTCTGGTTGTAGGCCAGGCCCTGACCACCGACGTTGTCGCCCAGACGGCCCACGTCCTTCAGGCCGATCTTGAGGACCCTTCCGGTGATCTTGTAGTCGAGGTCGTAGTTGATCCAGTAGGTGCGGGTGACGTACTTGTCACCCTCCTTCTTCCAGTAGAAGGTCTTGCCGTCGGCCGACTCGTGGCCCTGGTTCCAGCCGGCGGGCTTGGTGTCACTCTTCTTGGTGGTGACGCCGGTGCCCTGCTTGAACGGCCCGTTAGCGGGGGTGCCCTCGGGGTTCAGCTTCTTCCAGTCGGCCCGCTTGACGTAGACCTTCTTCGACTCCCTCGTGCCCTCCTTGACGACGTGGCGGGTGTCGATCACCGACCGGATGCGGAGGTGGCTGTAGCCGGTGCTCTTGTCGGCCCGGAGCTTCCGCAGCGCCCGCGTGGCCTGCCAGTGGGTCTCGTAGTTCTTGGACTGGTACCTCTTGCTGCCCCCGGTCGAGGTGGGCAGCACGCCGTTGTAGACGGTCACGAACGCGTAGTCGCGGTCGCCGTCCTCGTAGACGTCGAAGTCGTAGTGGGTGAAGGCCTGCTTGCCCACGTAGATGCCCCACGGGGTCTTGCCCTGGTAGTAACCGGGGACGAAGACCCACTTGTCCATCGTCGCCTTGTTCGACTTGGTGTCGTACACGCAATGGCCGGCGGTGGCGACGAGGTTGCGGTAGTGCGACTGCACCGAGGTGGCGGTGCACCAGTGCGGCTTCTTGTCCGCGCCGATGAAGAAGACCTTGCCCGTGGTGCGGGGCAGGTTGACGTTCTTCGACCGGCTTCCCGAGGTCTTCTTGTCGGCGCTCGACGGCACGATCCCGGGTTTGCTGTCGGGAGCGGGCCCGCCCTTGGAGATGTGCCTGGCCGGGACGGTGGTCTCCACGTTGTACGGCTTGGCGTTGCGCAGGTTGGCCTTGTTCTGGCCGAACCAGAAGGCCGCGACCTGCTGCGCGGCGAAGTTGGAGCCGACCAGGGTGTCCTTGGAGACATCGCCGCCGGCGTTCGCGGGGGTAGCGGTAACGACGGCCGAGGCCAGCAGGCCGGTGGCCGCGATGCTACCGAGAGTGAGGGTGTGCTTCAAGGGTGTGCTCTCCTTGCTCTGTCGTGGGGGCCGTTCCACGCCCCAAACGTCAGTAAAGGAACTCCCTTAGCAAGCTATAAGAGGAATCTGTGAATAAAACAGGTCAACCGCCGCGCCGGCCGTCGGGGAGGATGCGCTCTTCCTTGATCACCTCTGGCGGGCGATCGAGTTTCTCCTGTTGAGGGGTGAGATCGCGAAAGGCCTGATCACATGGGGTGAGTGATCGTACGGTGAGAAAGTGTGATGTAAATCACATCTTTGGAAGGAAACCGAAAGCCCATGTGATCACGTCTGATATTGCCCGCAGCGGCACCCGGGCATCCTCGACGGAACGCCCCCAGGCGGGCGCCGTCTCGGCCGTACGGCCCGCTCCGCTCCGTGTGGGGGAGCTTCCGGGGGGAACGGGAAAGGGCCCGGCTGGTGACAGCCGGGCCCTTCCTTGGGTCGTCAGGAGGCGATGCCTTAGACGATCTTGCCGGACCAGTTGTTGGCCGCAGCCTGGTAGACGCCGTAGGTCTCACCGTCGAAGTACGGCGAGAGGCTGGTGTCGATGCGCTTGTTGCCGTCACGGTCGGCCACCGCGATGGTCACACCGTTCAGGTAACCGATCCGCTTGGCGCTCTTGTAGTTGAGCAGCCACGACGAACCGACCGAGCCCTCACCGGTGAAGGACGACTTGATCGCCTGCAGTTCCTCGGCCTTGATGGCCGGGGCCTGCGCGGCGAAGGTCTTGCCGTACGCCCACTTGAGGGTCTTGCCGGAGTAGGCGTAGTTGCCGTCCGGGTGCGACCCGCTCGGGTAGCCGAACACGAACACGGCCTTGCCGATCTTCTGGTTGTAGGCCAGGCCCTGACCGCCCACGTTGTCGCCCAGGCGGCCGACGTCCTTCAGGCCGATCCGGAGGATCTTGCCGGTGATGACGTAGTCCTTGACCTTGAAGGCGCCCCAGAAGGTCGCCTGGTAGGTCTTGCCGTCCTTCTTGAAGGTGTAGACCGTCTGCTTGGCCGGGTCGGTGCTGTTCCAGCCCTCCTGGCCGCCCCAAACCTTCTTGACGGTGACGCCCCACGTTCCATCGCTGTACGTGGAGGTGCCGACGACGGCCTGCTCCTCCAGCGTGGCCCGGGCGTTGTCGATGGTGGAGGGGTCGACCGCGAGGTCGGCCACGCTGGCCGGCTCGACCTTGATGGAGTCCGGCGTGCCGAGCTTCACCTTCTGCTTCATGTCCGGGGTGGCCACGATCTGCAGGTCGGAGTAGCCGGTCTTCTTGTCGTTCTGGAGCCTCTTCAGCCAGTACTTGGCGTGGCTCTCCTTCTTGAAGGGCTTGGACGTCCAGTCCTTGCTGCCCCAGGCGGCCTCGGGCAGCACGCCGTTGTAGACGGTCACGAACGCGTAGTTGCGGTCGCCGTCCTCGTAGACGTCGTAGTCGTAGTGCGTGTACGCGGTCTTACCGACGTAGATGCCCCACGGGGTCTTGCCCTCGTAGTAGCCCGGGATGAAGACCCACTTGTCGAGGGTCGCCTTGTTGGACTCGGTGTCGTAGACGCAGTGGCCGGCCGTGGCGACCAGGTTGCGGTACTGCGCCTGGACGGAGGAGGCCGAGCACCAGTGCGGCTTGCCGTCGGCGCCGATGAAGAACACCTTGCCCGAGGTCTTGGGCAGGTTGACGTTCTTCGACTTCGACGCGGTCTTCTTCTCGTCGCCGATCGCCGGAACCACGCCCGGCTTGGTGTCCGCGGTCGGGCCACCACCCGACACGTGCTTGGCCGGAACGGTGGTCTCCACGGCGTACGGCGTGGCCTGGATCAGGTTGGCCTTGGCCTCGCCGTACCAGAACGCCGCCACCTGCTGCGCGGCGAGGTTGGTGTTGGCCAGGTTGACCGCGGCGGGCTTGTCAGCGGCCTGAGCCGGAGCGGCGAGACCGGCGGCCAGCAGGCCGGCGGAGGCGACAATGCCGCCGAAAGCGATCGTGCGCTTCAAGGGGGTTCTCCCTGGTCTGTCGTGAGGCGTCACTTGCGCCCCATCCGTCAGTAAGGAACGAGATGAACGTTATACGAGGAATGAAGGGAAGATCTGGTAAGAATGCGGTGCCAGATCCGGCGACAAATATTTCGGCCGCCGCCCTCTCATCTAGAAAGAGTTGCGGTCGGAGACGTTTCCGCTGATCATCGCCTGCGTTCCGTCATCTAGATCACGGGGAGTGATGGATCGATCCACCAACCTGTGTGACGTAAATCACACAGGTTCGTGAAACGGTTGGTCCCCCGGAGTGCGTCTGAGCCTGCCGACATCGCTCGGCCGGGACACGGGAAAGGGCCCGACCGGAGACGGTCGGGCCCTTCCTTCGGGTCGTCAGGAGGGGATGCCTCAGACGATCTTGCCGGACCAGAGGCTGGCCGCGGCCTTGTAGACGCCGTAGGTCTCACCGTCGAAGTACGGGGAGACGCTGGTGTCGATCCGCTTGTTGCCGTCGCGGTCGGCCACCGCGATGGTCACGCCGTTCAGGTAGCCGATCCGCTTGGCGCTCTTGTACTGGAGCAGCCAGGCCGAGCCCAGCGAGCCCTCACCGGTGAAGGACGACTTGACCCCGACCAGCTCCTCGCCCTTGATGGCGGGGACCTGCGCGGCGAAGGTCTTGCCGTACGACCACTTGAGGGTCTTGCCGTTGTAGGCGTGGTTGCCGTCCGGGTGAGACCCGCTCGGGTACCCGAACACGAAGACGTTCACGCCGACCTTCTGGTTGTAGGCCAGGCCCTGCCCGCCCACGTTGTCGCCGAGACGGCCGACGTCCTTCAGGCCCACCCACAGGACCCTGCCGTGGAGCACGTAGTCCACGTCGTACTCGATCCAGTAGGTGTGCTTGTAGTACTTGCCGCCGGAGGTGTAGAAGTACGCCTTGCCGTCGGCCGAGACGCCGTCGTTGCCCGCCTTCGCGGCGGCCTTGGCGGTCTCCCAGGCCTGCTTGGCGTTGTCGCCGGTGAACTCCTGGCGGTTCACGCCCGTGTGCGGGGCGTAGGTCGCCGGGTAGCCCTTGCTCGCGTTGTTGCCGACGGCCTTGAACGCGGCGCGGGTGACGTCGGTCTTCTGCACCTCGGAGCCGGCCGGGTCGGGGCCGATCTTCTTGGTGTCGACGACACGCTCGATCCAGAGACGGGAAGCCCCGTTCTCCTTGTTCGCCTCGATGTCGGCCTTCGCCTTCTCGGCGAGCGCCTTGGTCTCGAAGGCCACCGGGTCCTTGGAGACGGCCGCTCCGGTGGGCAGGACGCCGTTGTAGACGGTCACGAACGCGTAGTCGCGGTCGCCGTCCTCGTAGACGTCGAAGTCGTAGTGGGTGTACGCGGTCTTACCGACGTAGATGCCCCACGGGGTCTTGCCCTGGTAGTAGCCCGGGATGAAGACCCACTTGTCGAGGGTCGCCTTGTTGGACTCGGTGTCATAGACGCAGTGGCCGGCCGTGGCGACCAGGTTGCGGTACTGCGACTGGACCGAGGTCGCCGAGCACCAGTGCGGCTTCTTGTCCGCGCCGATGAAGAACACCTTGCCCGAGGTCTTGGGCAGGTTGACGTTCTTCGACTTGCTCGCGGCCTTCTTCTCGTCGCCGATCGCCGGAACCACACCGGGCTTGGTGTCCGCGGCAGGACCGCCACCCGACACGTGCTTGGCCGGGAGCGTGGTCTCGACGTTGTACGGCGTCGCGTTGATCAGGTTGGCCTTGTTCTCGCCGTACCAGAACTTGGCGACCTGCTGGGCGGCGTAGTTGGTGTTGGCCAGAACATCCTTGGCGACCTCGTCGGCGGCCTGGGCGGGCGTGGCCAGACCGGCGGCCAGCAGGCCCGTGGCGGCGACGATGCCACCGAAGGTAATGGTGCGCTTCACGGGGGGTCTCCCTGGTCTGTCGTGAGGCGTGACTTGCGCCCCATCCGTCAGTAAGGAACGAGAAGCACGTTATATGAGGAATGACGGGAAAATCTGGTAAGAACGCATGTCGGATTTACCGACGAATATTCGGTCGCGCCTCTGGCGTCTGGCGAGGGCGGCGATTCGCGTCGTTTCCGCTGATCATCGCCCGCATCCTGTCACCTGGAGAGCGGGGAGCGGTGGATCGATCCATCAGCCTGTGTGACGTAAATCACACGGCCTTGAGGAACGGATATCCCTCTCGACTACGTCTGAGATTGCCGGCATCGCTCGGCCGGGACACGGGAAAGGGCCCGGCCGGAGACGGTCGGGCCCTTCCTTCGGGTCGTCAGGAGGGGATGCCTCAGACGATCTTGCCGGACCAGAGGCTGGCCGCGGCCTTGTAGACACCGTAGGTCTCACCGTCGAAGTACGGCGAGATGCTGGTGTCGATGCGGTTGTTCTTGTCGGTGTCGGCGATGCCGATCGTCACACCGTTCAGGTAACCGACGCGCTTGGCGCTCTTGTACTGGAGCAGCCAGGACGAGCCGATCGAGCCCTCACCGGTGAAGGACGACTTGACTCCGACCAGTTCCTCGCCCTTGATGGCCGAGACCTGCGCGGCGAAGGTCTTGCCGTACGACCACTTGAGCGTGTGGCCCGTGTAGGCGTAGTTGCCGTCCGGGTGCGACCCGCTCGGGTAGCCGAACACGAAGACGTTCGCGCCGATCTTCTGGTTGTAGGCCAGGCCCTGACCACCGACGTTGTCGCCGAGACGGCCGACGTCCTTCAGGACGATCTTCACGTACGGCTTGGGCTTGCTGTGACCGTTGTGCTTGGACTTCGCCCAGAAGGTCCGCTTGTAGTACTTGTAGCGGTCCTTGCCCCTGTCCTTGTCCTTGCCCTGGTCTCCGTGGAACCGGGCCGAGGTCGCGGTCTCCGTCGGAGTCGGGGTCGGAGTCGGGGTCGGGGTGGCGGTCGTGTCCGGGGTGGCGGTCGTGTCCGGGGTGGGGGTCTCGGTCGGCGTGGAGCGCGCCGCCTCGTCCTGCTGCCCGCCCTTCTTCCAATCGTCGCGGTCGCGCCAGTCACGGTCGCGGTCGTTCCGATCGCGGTCGTGGTCGCGGCCGTCCCGGACCTTCTTCTTGAAGTAGAGGGTCTTGCCGTCGCGGCTCACGTACCAGTCGCGGCGGTCCTGGTACTCCCTCTCGCTGATCTCCTGGGTGGAGGCACCCGTGCCGTTCGCCCAGGGGCCGTTGCCGGTCAGGTCGCGGTTCCCGTTGAGGCGCTGGAACTCACGGACGCTGATCTGGCGGACCTTCGAGTGGTCGTCGTGGCGCCCGCGGTCGTTCTTCCACTCGCGGTCATCGTGACGATTGTCGTTCTTCCCCCGGTGGTCGTGGTCCTTCCCCCGGTGGTCGTGGTCCTTGCCGCGGTGGTCGTGCTTACCGCGGTGGTCGTGGTCCTTGCCATGGTCGCGGCCGTCGTAGCGGACCACGGTGGGCATGACGCCGTTGTAGACGGTCACGAACGCGTAGTCGCGGTCGCCGTCCTCGTAGACGTCGTAGTCATAGTGGGTGAAGGCCTGCTTACCCACATAGATGCCCCACGGGGTCTTGCCCTGGTAGTAACCCGGCACGAAGACCCACCGGTCCAGCGTGGCCCGGTTGGACTCGGTGTCGTACACGCAGTGCCCGGCCGTGGCGACCAGGTTGCGGTACTGCGACTGGACCGAGGTCGCCGAGCACCAGTGCGGCTTCTTGTCCGCGCCGATGAAGAACACCTTGCCCGTGGTCTTGGGCAGGTTGACGTTCTTCGACTTCGACGCGGCCTTCTTCTCGTCGCCGATCGCCGGAACCACACCCGGCTTGGTGTCCGCGGACGGGCCGCCCCCCGACACGTGCTTGGCGGAGACCTTGGTCTCCACGCCGTACGGCGTGGCCGCGATCAGCTGTGCCGCGTTCTCCGCGTACCAGAACGTGGCCACCTGGCGAGCGGCCTCGTTGGTGTTGGCGAGGATGACCGACGGTACAGAGTCCCCCGCGGCCTGCGCGGGGGTGGCGGCGAGACCGGCGGCCAGAAGGCCGGCGGTGGCGACGACGCCGCCGAAAGCGAGTGTGTGCTTCAAGGTAGATCTCCCTGGTCTGTCGTGAGGCGTCACTTGCGCCCCATTCGTCAGTAAAGGAATGACTAGAAAGCTATCCGAGAGATCAGGCGGCGATTACGCTTTTTTCGGTCTACTTTTGGGCTGACCAAAACTTACCCATCTGGGTGCGCCTCGGGTCGCCGCGACGGCGCCTCGGCGTCTTTGCTGATCACGTGGCATTACGGCCGACGGCGCTTCACACAGCGTGAGGGAACGATCCGGCTCCTGTGTGAGGTAAATCACACAGGAACGGGGGCACGGGTGGTACGGCGCGACACGTCCGAGAACGTCTCCGCCGGGATCCGGCCGTCCAGGGCCTGGCGGTGGGACGGGAACGTCAGGTGCGGCCGGAGGACGAATGTGCTCCGCCGTTCTCGGCGGAGGCGTCGAAGGGGACGAGCAGCGTGCGCAGCAGTCCGGCGAGGGCCTGTCGTTCCTCCTGCCCAAGGCCGGCCAGCAGCTCGTGTTCCCGGCGCAGCAGGTCGGTGAAGGCGGCGTCGACCTGGGCCAGCCCGGCCTCGGTCAGGCGCACCAGCACGCCGCGGCGATCCTCCGGGTCGGGGTTCCGGGTGACCAGTCCGGCGGCGGCCAGCCGGTCTATGCGGTTCGTCATCGTCCCGGAGGTGACGAGCGTGGCCCGCAGCAACGCCCCGGGGCTGAGTTCGTACGGTTTGCCCGCGCGGCGCAGCGCCGTCAGCACGTCGAACTCCCATGACTCCATGTCTTGCCCGGCGAAGGCGGCACGGCGCTCGCGTTCGAGATGCCGGCTCAGCCTGGACACCCGGCTCAGCACCTCGAGCGGGGAGACGTCTAGATCGGGCCGCTCCTGTCGCCATGCCGCGACCAGCCGGTCAACCTCGTCCTCGGCGGGCCTCGAGAAGGTCATGCACTGAGTCTAGCTGTCTTGATGTCGAGATATCCCGGAAAATACCCGGCGTTCTGACATCGGGATCGGGGCGCGACGAGCGGCGGGGGATGGAAGTTTACGCCGTCCGCGGCAGCCGTACGGCACGGTGTGCCCGCTCCTGCGGATCTTCGCCGGGGCGCGCCTCCGATCGGCCACCCGGCGTGGATCGAGCGGGGCCGATCGGACTCAAGGGTCCTGTTCGGCCTCGGAAGGATGCTGAGCTCGATCAGAGGGTTCCGATCGAGCTCAGAGGGGTCTGACCGGTTTCGGGCGGTGCTTCTCCTGCTCGCGCTGCTCCCGCTCGCGATGCTTGGCCCGTTCGCGCTGCTCCCGCTCGCGGAGCTTCTCCTGCTCGCGCAGCGCCTTCTGCTGCTCCTTGAGCTCGCGCTCGCGCTGTTTCTCCTGCTCGCGGCGGAGCTTCTCCTGCTTCTTGAGCTTGCGTTCCCGGGCCTTCTCCAGCTCCTTGAGCTCCCGTTCGCTCGGCCGGGCCGTACGGAACTCCGACACGGAGGCGAGCACGAGGCCGCGCGATCCCGGGCTGAGGGCCGGATTCGGATCGAGACCGGTGAGGCCGTGCCACGAGAGGTTGACCAGGTGGGCCGCGACCTCCTCGCGGTGCGGTTCGCGGACGTCGAGCCACCACTGGCCGGTCAGCGCCGTCATCCCGACGAGCATCTGGGCGTACATGGGGGCGAGATCGGGGTCGTAGCCGCGTTCCCTGAACTCGTCGGCCAGCACGTCCTCGACCTGGCTGGCGATGTCGCTTATCAGGCTCGCGAAGGTGCCCGTTCCGGATGCGGCGTGGGAGTCGCGCACCAGGATGCGGAATCCCTCACTGCTCTCCTCGATGTACTGCAGGAGCGCGAGCGCGGCGCGCTCCAGCTTCACCAGCGCGTGCGACGCCGAGAGGGCCTGGGTGACCAGGCTGAGTAACCTCTGCATCTCGCGGTCGATGACCACCGCGTAGATGCCTTCCTTGCCGCCGAAGTGTTCATAGACGACGGGCTTGGAGACCTTGGCGTTGGCGGCGATCTCCTCGACGGAGGTGCCGTCGAAGCCCTTCTCCGCGAACAGGGCCCGGCCGACCTGGATCAGCTGCTCGCGTCGCTCCGCGCCGGTCATGCGTTTTCGGGTCCGGGAGGATTCGCTCACGGTTTCCATAATGACGTGTCCTCTCGGGCGGAGCCGGTCGGCGGGCCACCGCAGGGGAATTCGACCCACGGGCCGGAAGTGCGCCGGGAGGATCCCGCGGTCTCACTCCCATCCGCTCGGCTCCCCTGCGGTGCCGTGGCCCACGGAGCGGTCAACCGAGCCGCTTCGCCGCCAGGCGCTCCGGATTCGGCCAGCGCACGTCGTACACCCAGCCGGCCTTTTCGAACCAGCGGATCAGGCCGGCGCTCAGGTCGATCTGTCCCTTGAGTACGCCGTGACGGGCACAGGTCGGGTCGGAGTGGTGCAGGTTGTGCCAGGACTCGCCGAACGACGGGATCGCCAGCCACCACACGTTGCGCGACTTGTCGCGAACCTCGAACGCCTCGTCGCCGAAGACGTGGCAGATCGAGTTGATCGACCAGGTGACGTGGTGCAGCAGCCCGATCCGGATCAACGTGCCCCAGAAGAACGCCGTGACCATGCCCTGCCAGGACCAGGTGAGCAGGCCGCCCAGAACGGCGGGGAGCAGCACCGAGGTCGCCGCCAGAGCGGGGAACCACTTGTGCAGCTTCATCACGTCCGGGTCCTTCATCAGGTCCGGCGCGTACTTGGCCCGGTTGGTGCGCTCGGCCTCGAACAGCCAGCCGCAGTGCGCGTAGAGAAGGCCCTTGGCCATCGCCTTGATGCCGGTGCCGAAGCGCCAGGGGGAGTGCGGGTCGCCCTCCTTGTCGGAGAACTTGTGGTGCTTGCGATGGGTGGCGACCCAGTCGAGCACGGACATTTCCAGCGAGAGGCTGCCGGCGATGCCCAACGCGATCTTCATGGGCCGCTTCGCCTTGAACGAACCGTGCGTGAAGTAGCGGTGGAAACCGACCGTGACACCCAGCCCGGTGACGATATAGAACGTGAGCGCGATCGCCACATCGGTCCAGCCCAGGCCCCAACCCCAGGCGAACGGCACTGCGGCGATCACTGCGACGATGGGCGCCCCGACGACGATGCCGAAGATGATCAGCTCGGTCTTCGTCTTTTTCGCGGCCTCGAATTCCGGCTTCGGCTGTGGAGCTGGGCGCTCGGTCAGTACGGTCATGGGCTACCTCACGGCTATCGCGACGAAATGACTGGCTACGTAACCGTTGACTGGCTACGCAACCGTAACTTACGCCATCGTAAGTTAGGTGTGGCCAAGGGCGAATGTTGGGAAGGTGACGCTCGCGCATGCATCTGGTGGTGACTCCATGCCTTGCATCATGGGCGGCCATCTGCTAAACGACGCTCCCTTCCCTGCGTGGAGCGGCATATGCAGGCCAGGCCCCGATTCGCACCTTTCGTAATCTTTCGATGGCGACCGGTGATCAAGGCTCGCGCTCGACGATCTTCCCGTCGGGGTGATCGCGATGGCGGGTCGAGGGATGGTGTGGTGGCGACGTGATTCGGTGCGCCGAAGAAGGGGTGGGCTCTGTATCCTTGAGGTCGGATTCTGGCTGGAGCGAGAATCCGGACAATTGGGATTAAAGATCCATCCCGGGTCGTCTAGGGGCAAGACTACAGATTTTGGTTCTGTCAACGGAGGTTCGAATCCTCCCCCGGGAGCTGTGAAACGGATGCGCGACTCGGCCCTCCCCGGGCGTCGGCCGGGGGAGGCCTGGATCGGATCCGGGGCGTGGACGGTAAGCTTTGACCTTGTCGGGCGGATGACCGTGTGGATGTCCCGAATGGGCGCGCGGGAGGCGTTCCGACCCGTGTCAGCCGCGATGCCGAGGGAGCTCAGTCCGTGAGTGTGCCGGGCCCGGCCGCAGTCATCGTCCTCGCAGCGGGCGAGGGCACCCGGATGAAATCGAAAACCCCCAAGGTCCTCCATGAGATCTGCGGTCGCGCGCTCGTGGACCACATGCTCGTCGCAGCCCGGGGGCTCGCCCCGCAGCGGCTGATCGTCGTCGTCGGCCACGAGCGGGAGCGGGTGACGGCCCACCTCGGGGCCACGTCGCCGGACGCGGTGACCGTCGTGCAGGAGAAGCAGAACGGCACCGGCCATGCCGTACGGACCGTCCTCGAAGCGGTGGGGCCGATCACCGGGACCGTCCTCGTGACGTACGGCGACACGCCGCTGCTGCGTACCGAGACGCTCGCGGCCCTGCTCGACCGGCACGCGGGGGAGGGCAACGCGGTCACGGTCCTCACCGCCGAGGTGCCCGATCCAAGCGGATACGGCCGGATCGTCCGTGACGCGGACGGTGCCGTACTCGAGATCGTCGAAGACCGGGACGCGACCCCCGAGCAGCGGGTGATCCGGGAGATGAACTCGGGCGTCTACGCGTTCGACGGCGCGCTGCTGGCCGACGCCGTGCGACGTGTCGGCGCCGCCAACGCCCAGGGTGAGGAATACCTCACCGATGTGCTCGCCATCCTCAGGAAGGACGGCCACCGGGTCGGCGCCCACATCGCCGCGGATCACGTCGAGGTCGAGGGCGTCAACGACCGCGTGCAACTCGCCTTCGCCCGGCGCGTGCTGGGCGAGCGCATCCTGAGGGAACATATGCTGGCCGGGGTCACCGTCGTCGACCCCGCCGCCACGTGGATCGACGCGGACGTGACGCTGGAGCCCGACGCGGTGATCCACCCGGGCACCCACCTCAGGGGCGCGACGAAGGTCGCCTCCGGCGCGGAGGTGGGTCCGGACTGCACGCTGACCGACACCGTCGTCGGGGCGGACGCGGTCGTGCGCAACGCGGTCTGCGACGGCGCGGAGATCGGGCCGGAGGCGCTCGTCGGCCCCTTCGCCTATCTACGCCCGGGCACCGTGCTCGGCCGCAAGGGCAAGATCGGCACGTACGTCGAGACCAAGAACGCGACGATCGGCGAGGGCTCCAAGGTCCCGCACCTGACCTATGTCGGAGACGCCACCATCGGCACCTGTTCCAACATCGGGGCGGCCTGCGTCTTCGTGAACTACGACGGCGTCGCCAAGCACCACACCGTGGTGGGCGATCACGTGCGGGTGGGCAGTGACAACATGCTCATCGCGCCAGTGACGATCGGCGACGGCGCCTACACCGCGGCCGGTTCCGTGATCACCGTGGACGTCCCGCCCGGGGCCATGGCGGTGGCACGCGGCCGGCAGCGCAATATTGAAGGGTGGGTGTCCCGCCGGCGGGCCGGCACCGCCTCCGCGGAGGCCGCCCGGCGTGCCATCGCCGCCGGGGACGTGGAGGACACGGCCGACTAGGGAGACACGACCCGAAACAGAGACCCGTACGGCGGCTCGGCCCGGTCGGCCGCGTGTGCCGTACGTAAGCGGGAACAGCGAAGAAAGAGAAAGAAAGTTCGATGCGCGGACCCGAGCGCGCAGCCTCCGATCGCGGGGGCGGGAGGACACCGTGAGCTACCAGCGGGACCGAGCATGCGACCAGGCATGTCAACGGGCATGGGGGCAGGGTCGAAAGGTGAGGAGCGCGGCATGAGCGGCAAGAAGACCACGGGAGAGCGGAACCTGATGTTCTTCTCCGGCCGTGCGTACCCGGAGCTGGCCGAGGAGATCGCGGCCAATCTCGACATCGAGATCACCCCCACCAAGTTGCTGGATTTCGCCAACGGCGAGATCTATGTCCGCTATCTGGAGTCGGTACGCGGATGCGACGCCTTCGTGCTCCAGAGCCACACGGCCCCGATCAACCAGTGGATCATGGAACAGCTGATCATGGTGGACGCCCTCAAGCGGGCCTCGGCCAAGCGGATCACCGTGATCATGCCGTTCTACGGCTACGCGCGGCAGGACAAGAAGGGCCGCGGCCGCGAGCCGATCACGGCCCGCCTGATCGCGGACCTGTTCAAGGAGGCGGGCGCCGACCGGCTGATGTCGATCGACCTGCACACCTCCCAGATTCAGGGATTCTTCGACGGTCCGGTCGACCACCTGTTCGCGATGCCCGTGCTGATCAAGTACCTCCAGGGCAAGCTCGACCCGGCGACCACCACGATCGTCTCGCCGGACACCGGCCGGGTGCGGCTGGCCGAGCGCTGGTCCGACACGCTGGGCACGCCCGTGGCGTTCATCCACAAGCGGCGCGACCTCGACGTGGCCAACCAGGTGAAGGTGCACGAGGTGGTCGGCAAGGTCCGGGGCCGGACCTGCGTGCTGATCGACGACATGATCGACACGGGTGGCTCGATCTGCAAGGCGGCGGACGCGCTCTATGAGCACGGCGCCACCGACGTGATCGCGGCGGCGACGCACGCGGTGTTCTCCGACCCGGCCGTCGATCGTCTGAAGAATTCGCGGATCTCCGAGGTGGTCGTCACCAACACGCTGCCGATTCCGGAGGAGAAGAGGTTCGACAGCCTCACGGTCCTGTCGATCGCGCCGCTGATCGCCCGCGCCATAGAGCAGGTCTTCACCGACGGCTCCGTCACCAGCCTCTTCGAGGGCGACTCCTGACCTCCGCTCTCCCATCACATCACCCCCCACCGCCATCACCCCCCCACCGCCATCACCCTCCGTGATCTTGCGCTTTCTCGCACTGAAGTGCTCTGAGCTGCGTGAACGCATGGCGTGATCTTGCAGAAACTTCGGCGCTTCCGCGCTCACCTGGACATTCGCTTGTCGTGATCTTGCACTGCTCGCCGGACCGCGGGCGCGTACGGCGGGCCGTGTCGCTGCAAGATCACGGAGTGTGAATTCCCAGGTGGCAGGCACCTGGTGCGAGTTTCTGCAAGATCGGCGAAGGGGGAAGCCCAGGTCATGGGGCGTCGCTGCGAGTAATTGCAAGATCACGCGGGGAGGGGCGGTAGAGTGACGGGGTTGCGCTCGTAACGCCTTCCGCTAGGGCGGGTGAGGGGGAGCGCACTCATCCATCCGTCGAGTTCTCATCCCTAGGAGATGTGCCGTGCCTGATGTAGCCATCACCGTCGAGTCGCGTAACGAGTTCGGCAAGGGCGCCGCCCGCAAGATCCGTCGCGCTCACAAGGTCCCCGCCGTGCTGTACGGCCACGGCACCGAGCCGCGGCACCTGACCCTGCCGGGTCACGCGCTGCTGCTCGCGCTGCGCACGCCGAACGTGCTGATCCACCTCCAGGGTGAGGGCATCGACGAGATAGCGCTGCCCAAGGGCGTTCAGCGCGACCCGATCAAGGGCCACCTCGAGCACGTCGACCTGCTCCTGGTCAAGCGGGGCGAGAAGGTCACCGTCGAGATCCCGATCAACGTCCTGGGCGAGCCGATCGGCAGCGCGATCGTCGACCAGCAGCTCGTCACGCTCGCCGTCGAGGCCGAGGCGACCCACATTCCGACCGGTGTCGACGTGGACGTCGCCGGCAAGGACGCCGGCTTCGTCGTCAACGCGGGCGACATCACGCTGCCGGAGGGCACGACGCTGGTCGACGACCCCGAGGCGCTGGTGCTGCAGGTGATCGCCGCTCCGGTCGCCGCCCTGCCGGAGGAGGCCGCCGCCGAGGGCGAGGCCGAGGCCGCCGAGTAACGAACGAATCGACCGTCGGCGTGACGGTCGAGCGGGAGAGTCCTCCACGGCATCGCCCGTGGAGGACTTCTCTGTCTGTGATGTCTGTGATGCCTGTGTTGATCTGTGATGACCTGTGTCGATCTGTAGTGACCCGTGCTGACCTGCGATGGCTGCGATGACGCGCGACGACCTGCGATCCTCTATGCGGACGCGTAGTGACCTGGCTGAGGAGACGGCGATGTTTTCCCGCGGCAATGGAGTCGCCGAACGGCGGTGGCTGATCGTCGGCCTGGGCAACCCGGGGCCGGAGTACGCCGGAAACCGGCACAACGTCGGTTTCATGGTGCTCGACGAGCTGGCGGCCCGGATCGGCGGACGGTTCAAGGCGCACCGGTCGCGGGCCGAGATCGTCGAGGGCAGGCTGGCGGGCACGCCGGTCGTCCTGGCGAAGCCGCTGTCGTTCATGAACCTGTCCGGCGGCCCGGTCAAGGCGCTCGCCGACTTCTTCAAGGTCACGCCGGACGGCGTGATCGTGGTGCACGACGAGCTGGACATTCCGTACGGCGCGCTGCGCACGAAGTCGGGCGGCGGCGACAACGGCCACAACGGGCTCAAGTCGATCACCAAGACGCTGGGCACTCGTGACTACCTGCGGATCAGGTTCGGCATCGGGCGGCCTCCCGGGCGGATGGATCCGGCGACGTTCGTGCTGCGCGACTTCGCCACGGCCGAGCGCAAGGACCTGCCGTTCCTGGTCGACCGGGCGGCCGACATGACGGAGTCGCTCATCACCGCAGGCCTCGAGGCCACCCAGAACAAGTTCCACGCCGCCGACCTCAATCCGGCGAAGCCACCCCGCTGAATACACGCCGGGCCGCCATCGACGCCGACGACCTTGGGTAATTCTATAATCACCGTTGGTAGTCGAATTGCGATGAGCAGCCTGGAGGCGTGCGTGCTGGACGGCGAGATGCCCGCGGCGACCACCGGAAGGTCCCCGTCCCCCAGCAGGCCCCGGCGCGCCGGGAGGTCACCGCTCCCCGGCGGGCCGCGGCCCACCACACGGCCGGTCGGGCCGACGGGCGCCCGACGTCTCGTCAAGGCCGGCTTCGACCGGCTGATCGCCGCCGTCGCACTGATCGTCCTGGCGCCGGTCATGGCCGCGATCGCCGTGGCCGTACGGATCACCGGTCCCGGGCCCGTGCTGGACCGTCAGCGGCGGATCGGCAGGGACGGCGCGGAGTTCACGCTCTTGAGGTTCCGTACGACCCGGCCCGGCGCGCAGGACCGGAAGATTGAACTCGTCGGAGACCTCGTCAGCGACCGGCACGGCCCGCTCCTCAAGATCGGGCGGGATCCGCGTATGACGCCGCTCGGCGGCCGGCTCAGGCGGCGCTCGCTCGACGAGCTCCCTCAGCTGATCAATGTGCTGCGCGGCGACATGTCCCTGGTCGGCCCGCGTCCCACGTTGCCCGAGGAGATGGAGCGGTACGGTGACGACGTGCGCGCGCGCCTGGTGGTCCGGCCGGGGATGACCGGGCTGTGGCAGATCGACGGCGGGGCCGACCTGTCCTGGGAGGAATCGGTACGGTTGGACCTGCGTTATGTCGAAAACTGGTCTGTGATGTTGGATTTGCGGATCCTGTGGAAGACGTGGTCCACGGTGGCCCGCGGGGCGGGAGCGTACTGAACATGCCGATCCGGGACGATCATGCCCTCGCCGGTGACCTGGCGACCGAGGCGGGAGAGCGGCTGCTCAAGCTCCGCGTCCGTCACGGGTTCGAGGACCAGCGGGCCCTGCGGGACGCCGGAGATCGCGCCGCGCACGTCTTCCTCATGGAGGCCCTGGGGCGCCTCCGGCCGGACGACGCGGTGCTGTCGGAGGAGGCGACCCACGAGGAGCGGACCGATCCCCGGCGGACGTCCGCTCGGCGGGTGTGGATCGTCGATCCCCTCGACGGCACGCGCGAGTTCGGTGAGGAGGGACGGTCGGACTGGGCCGTGCACGTCGCGCTGTGGGAGGACGGGAGGCTGGCGGCCGGTGCCGTCGCGCTTCCGGCCCAGGGGCGTACGCTCACGACCGCGGAACCACCCGCCCTGCCCGAGCCCGGGGGACGGATCAGGATCGCGGTCAGCCGCAGCAGGCCGCCGCAGTTCGTGCGGGATCTGGCCGATCTCGTGGGCGCCGAGCTCATGCCCATCGGCTCCGCCGGCGGGAAGATCGCCGCGGTGCTGAGCGGTGAGGTCGAGGCGTACGTCCACGCGGGCGGGCAGTACGAGTGGGACTCGGCCGCCCCGGTGGCGGTGGCGCTGGCGGCGGGAGCCCACGCGAGCAGGGTCGATGGCTCACCGCTGACCTACAACAGAGCCGACCCCTGGCTGCCCGATATCCTGGTCTCCCTACCGGGTCTGGCGGTAACCTTGCTCGCCGGAATCCGTGACCTGCAGTCTCCCCGAAGGAAGCCCAATGCTTCAGCGTGACTACACGACGTCGCAGCTCGACGTGCTCGAAGCCGAGGCGATCCACATCATGCGTGAGGTCGCGGCGGAGTTCGAGCGACCGTGTCTGCTCTTCTCGGGCGGCAAGGACTCGATCGTGATGCTGCGGGTCGCGGAGAAGGCGTTCTGGCCGGCCCCCATCCCGTTCCCCCTCATGCATGTGGACACCGGCCACAACTTCCCCGAAGTGATCGAATTCCGCGACCGGCGGGTGGCCGAGCTGGGTGTGCGGCTGGTCGTCGCCTCGGTGCAGGCGACCATCGACGCAGGCCGGGTGGTCGAGCAGACCGGACGGCGAGCCTCACGCAACCGGCTGCAGACCACGACGCTGCTCGACGCGATCGAGGAGAACCGGTTCGACGCGATCTTCGGCGGCGGCAGGCGCGACGAGGAGAAGGCCAGGGCCAAGGAGCGGGTGTTCTCCTTCCGCGACGAGTTCGGCCAGTGGGACCCGAAGAACCAGCGGCCCGAGCTGTGGAACCTCTACAACACCCGGGTTCGCCCGGGCGAGCAGATCCGCGTGTTCCCGCTGTCCAACTGGACCGAGCTGGACGTGTGGCACTACATCCGGCGCGAGGGTGTGGAGATCCCGCCGATCTACTACGCGCACACCCGCAAGGTCTTCGAGCGCGACGGCATGCTGCTCGCGGATTCGGCGATCGTCCAGCGGGGCGAGGACGAGCCCGTCTTCGAGGCCACGGTCCGCTATCGCACGGTCGGCGACATGACCTGCACCGGAGCCGTGGAGTCCACCGCCAGGACGGTCGACCAGATCATCGACGAGATCGCCGCCACCCGCATCACCGAGCGGGGCGCCACCCGGGCCGACGACCGGGCCTCCGAGGCGGCCATGGAAGACCGCAAGAAGGAAGGCTACTTCTGATGCGCCTTCACGACGCGTTTCCGACGTGCCTTCACGACGCGTCCACGCGCGCCGGCGACCTTCCGGGCGAGAGCCGTACGACCTTCGGAGAGCAGGAGTAGCGGAGTAATGGACATCCTTCGGTTCGCGACCGCGGGTAGCGTCGACGACGGCAAGTCCACACTGATCGGACGGCTGCTCTTCGACTCCAAGGCGATCTTCGAGGACCAGTTGGAGGCCGTCGAGCGCACCTCGCGCGACCGCGGCACCGAGTACACCGACCTGTCCCTGCTGACCGACGGCCTGCGTGCCGAGCGGGAGCAGGGCATCACGATCGACGTCGCCTACCGCTACTTCGCCACCCCCAGGCGGAAGTTCATCATCGCCGACACACCGGGGCACATCCAGTACACCCGGAACATGGTGACCGGCGCCTCGACGGCCGACCTGGCGATCATCCTGATCGACGCGCGCAAGGGCGTGCTGGAGCAGTCGCGGCGGCACGCGTTCCTCACGACGCTGCTGCGGGTGCCGCACCTGGTGCTCGCGGTGAACAAGATGGACCTGGTCGACTACTCGGAGAAGCGGTTCGAGGAGATCCGCGAGGAGTTCACCGCGTTCGCCTCGAAGCTGAACGCCGCCGACCTCAAGTTCATCCCGATCTCCGCGCTGCACGGCGACAACGTGGTCTCCCGCTCGGAGAACATGCCGTGGTACGGCGGCTCCTCGCTGCTGCACCACCTGGAGAACGTGCACATCGCCTCCGACCGCAACCTGGTCGACGTGCGGTTCCCGGTGCAGTACGTCATAAGGCCGCACAACGCCACCAGTCAGGAGCTGCACGACTACCGGGGGTACGCCGGGCAGGTCGCCGGGGGTGTGCTCAAGCCGGGTGACGAGGTCCTGCACCTGCCCTCGGGTCTCACGACCACGATCACGAGGATCGACACGTTCGACGGCCCGGTCGAGGAGGCGTTCTCGCCGATGTCGGTCACGCTCCGGCTCGCCGACGACATCGACATCTCGCGCGGCGACATGATCTGCCGGCCCAACAACCAGCCGAAGGCCGCCCAGGAGGTCGAGGCGATGGTCTGCTGGATGGCCGACGGGCTGAAGCTGCAGCCGCGATCCAAGCTCATCATCAAGCACACCACGCGTACGGCCCGGGCGCTGGTCAGGGACCTGCACTACCGGCTCGACATCAACACCCTGCACCGGGACGAGTCGGCGACCTCGCTCGGCCTCAACGAGATCGGCCGGGTGTCGCTGCGCACGACGCAGCCGCTCTTCGTCGACGAGTACGCGCGCAACCGCCTCAGCGGCGGGTTCATCCTGATCGACGAGGCCACCAACGGCACGGTCGGCGCCGGGATGATCATCGATTCCCGCTGAGGCTCGAAAGACTCGAAAAGAGGGGGGACGGGCGGAAACGGGCGACCGCTCCGGCCGACCGTGACAGTCGCGGTCTGGTGTGCGAGGCCTCCGGCCTCCTCGGGCGCGGTGGTCTCGGGCACGGTCTCACGTCGGCCGGAGCACCCGCCCGCTCCCGCCCTCACGTCCCACGGCGCCGAAGCGGGCGATCACGTTCAAGGTGTTCTCCAGCGGTTGTAGATCATTAGTGGATGGTCGTTCCGGCGGCGAGACCCGGCGTTAGGTTCATCGCGTTCCATATCGAGGACGTGGAGGACCAGTGGTCGAGGCCGATCCGGTGATCTTCATAGGGGGGCTCGGGCGTAGCGGCAGCATGCTGCTGGAGCGTCTGCTCGGTGAGCTGCCCGGAGTCGCACCGCTCGGTGAGGTCGCTCACCTGTGGCGGCGCGGCGTACCGGCGGGCGAGCCCTGCGGCTGCGGACAGGCGTTCGAGCATTGCCCGTTCTGGCGGAAGGTGGGCGCCCGGGGCTTCGGCCAGTGGCGGGAGAGCCAGGTCGGCTGGCTGACACGGCTGAGCGTCCGGGTCGACCGCACCCGTCGCATTCCGGCGTACGCCCTCGGACTCGTGTCGCGGGAGGCGGAGCTGGTCGAGTACGTCCGCTCGTACGCCCGAATCTACGCCGCGGCCGCAGAGATCGCCCACGCCCATACCGTCGTGGACTCGAGCAGGCAGGCCTCCCTGGCGTACTGCCTGTCCGCGATCATGGATCTGCGGATCGTCCACCTGGTGCGTGATCCGCGTGCGGTGGCCGCCTCCAGGTTCGGAAAGGTGCGGCGGGGGAGGGTCCGCCGAGCGGAGGACGGCCGGCCGATGACCCGGTGGACGCCGCTCAGGACGGCCGTCCACTGGCTCGTGCAGAACCTCGCCTTCGAGGTCCTGCGCGGCAAGGGCGTGGACGTCGTCCGCGTCCGCTACGAGGACCTGCTGGCCCGTCCGGCGGAGACGCTGAACGCGCTGACCACGCGGCTCGGCCTGCCGCACGCGACGGGCGACTTCGGCTTCCTCGGCGACCGGCAGGCGCGGCTGGGCGTCGCGCACACCGTCTCCGGCAGCCCGGCGCGGCTCGCCGTCGACCGGATCGGGATCGGCGACCGCCCGGCGCGGCTTCCGGCCACCCAGCGATGGCTGGTCACCGCGCTGACCTGGCCGCTGCTCCTCTGGTACGGCTACCGCCTCGGCGGCGCCTGGACGGTACGACGGCGGGCGGTCGCATCGCGGGTGTGACGGCCGCATATCATCGACGGCGCATCGTCCTCCGATCCAGCGAGGGGTCATGTTCCGCACGCTGATGAAGTCGAAGATCCACCGCGCCACCGTCACCCAGGCCGACCTGCACTACGTCGGATCGGTCACCATCAGCGCGGACCTGATGGCGGCCGCCGATCTCGTGGAGGGTGAGAAGGTCGACATCGTCGACATCGACAACGGCAACCGCCTGTCGACGTACGTCATCGAGGGCCCGGCGGGCTCCGGGACGATCGGGATCAACGGCGCGGCCGCCCGGCTCATCAGCGTGGGCGACCTGGTGATCATCATTGCGTACGCGCTCGTGGCCGAGGAGGAGCTGGGCTCCCTCAAGCCGCGCGTCGTCTTCGTCGATAAGGACAACGAGATCGTCCAGGTCGGCGCCGATGCCGCGGACGTGCCCGACGGCACCGGCCTGATCCGCGGCGATTCAGCCCGCCCCACCGGCTGACCGCGGCTCCCCGCCGTCATCACCCGGATCCGGAACGAGGAGCCACGGCTGGACGGCATCGAGCGGTCGCTTCGCGATCTGCTCGGCGACTGTCTCGCCAAGGACCCCCTGCGTCGCCCGTCGGCCCGTGAGATCCTCGACCGCCTGGTGGGCACCGCCGACGACCTCCTCGCGCCCCCCGGCGCAGACGGAGTCCCCTCGGCCGTCACCGGCGCCGTCCCAGCTGGTCGAGCTCGGTCCGGGACACTTCACCGACTACTGCAAGTCGATCGGCTGGGAGTGGGTGGAGTATCGGGAGACGCCCCAGCCGGGCGCCTACTGCGTCAAGAACAAGGACAAGGCCACCATGTACCTGACGCAGAGCCAACGCGACGCCGGATGCCGTTGGCGCTTCAACGACCCGCACGCCTTCCACAGGTTCAAGGGCAAGTCCAACTACTGCTACGCCTACCGATGACCGAGAACGGCTGAATTCCGGGCAACCGGGGCTCGGCCGCGAAGTCAGCGCGTCCGGCAGCTCTCATCGGTGAGAAGTCGTCGGGCAGGGTCCGGAACAGGTGATGGCGGTCGTTCCGCACGATCGACTCCCCTGACCGGGTCGCCGCCGTCTCCGACGACGACGGCGGCGGGCTTCGCCTGTGTCTGGCCGAGCAGCGTGCCGCCGAGGGCGATGGTCATGCCCAGCAGCTGGAGCGGGGTGAGGGTCTGGCCGAGGGCGGCCCAGCCGATCACCGCAGCGGACAGCGGGCTGATCAGGGTGAGGAAGGCGATCGAGGTGGCGGGCAGCCGGGACAGGCCGCGGAACCAGAGCCAGTACGCCACGGCGGTGCCGACGATTCCGAGATAGGCGTAGCCGAGGAGGTTCTCTCCGGTGAGTGCGGGCGGCGGACCCTCGATGAGCAGGGCGACGGGGGCGAGCAGCAGCCCGCCTGCGGTGAGCTGCCAGCCGGTGAGGGTGAGCGCGCTGACGCCCTCGGGGCGGCCCCATCGCTTGGTGAGCACCGTACCCGCCGACATGAGCGCGGCCCCGGCCAGTCCGGCGAGCACCCCGACGGTGTCGAGCCGGGCGTCGGCGCGCAGGACGACCAGGCCGACGCCGAACACTCCGGCGAACCCGGCCAGCAGTTTGCGCGCCGTCGCCCGTTCGGCGAGCAGCGCGGCGGCGAAGCCGAGCGCGAACAGCGGGCCCACCGCGCCCAGCACGGCCGCGACGCCGCCGGGCAGCCGGTACGCCGCCAGGAACAGCATCGGGAAGAACGCACCGATGTTCAGCACGCCGAGCACGGCCGCCCGCAGGATCCACACCCCGCGCGGCGGCGTCCGGGTGATGGCGAGCAGCATCAGACCGGCCGGCAGCGCCCTCATCAACGCGGTGAACAGCGGGCGGTCGGGCGGCAGGAACTCCGTGGTGACGGCGTAGGTCGAACCCCACACGAGCGGGGTGAACGTCGTGATTACGAGAATTCCCGCGTACGGCAGGGCCAGGGTGCTGTGCCTACCGGCGAAGACGCCCAACCTTGATCGCTCCTTATTGATAATCTCAACATTGAGATAACAGCACGACCCTCGTCTCTACGTCAAGTAGATGAACGTTCATAATCTCTCCAGTGAGAGGAGTCCGATGGGCGACGCGGTGGACGTGGTGCTGGCCCAATGGCGGCGGGAGCGGCCCGATCTCGACGCGTGGCCGATGGGCGTCATCGGGCGGATCTCCCGGCTGTCACGGCTCCTCGACCGTGAGCTGAAGGACTTCTTCGCCGACCATGGGCTGGAGCGCTGGGAGTTCGACGTGCTGGCCACGTTGCGCCGCTCCGGTCCGCCGTACGAACTGACGGCCGGTGCGCTGAACCGGGCGGCGATGGTGACCTCCGGGGCCATCACCAACCGGATCGACCGGATGGCGGCCAAGGGCCTGGTCCAGCGGATCCCGGACGAGGAGGACCGGCGGTCCGTACGCGTCCGGCTGACCGAGCCGGGGCTGGCGAAGATAGAGGAACTGGTCGATCTGCACGTGGCGAACGAGGTGCGCCTGCTGGCGGCGCTGGCCCCCGAACAGCGTGATCAGCTGGCGGACACGTTGCGCACCCTACTGGAGTCGCTGGGCGACACCCCGCCGGAGTGAGGGGACCATACTCGCCTCGGCCGTGGCGGATCCGGCCCGTCGCTCACCGCGGCATTCCGGCGGACTCGACGTGAAGCGCAATCGAACTGCAATCACCGTATAACCGGCGGAATGTGACAATTTGCGCCATGAACCAGAATCCCACACCGGGCCCGGCCGACCCGACTGCCTGGCCGCCGCACGCGCAGCAGCAGGGCGGGCCGTACGGACCCGGTGCGTACCTACCTCCCCCCGGTTACCAGCCGCCCGGACCGGCGCGGCCGGCCGGTCCGGTCCGTCCCCGGCTGCTGTGGATCTTTCTTTCCTGGGCGCTCTTCCTCGTCCTGCTGATCGTCGGCATCGTCGGCTTCGCGGGCAACCTGGTCTCCACGATCAACGATTCGGCACCGACCACCACCTTCGGCAGCGGCAAGACGGTGAGCGTCGAACTCGACGCCAAGGACAAGCCCGCGATCTACGCGGCGGCCGATCAGCCGACCGACGTGCAGTGCCAGGTCGGAGACGGCCAGGATCCGCGGATCAAGCTCACCCAGCCGGCCGGCTCCCAGGTCGTCACCGTGGACGGCACGAAGTGGGAGCTGCTGTTCAAGGTCGACGTACCGGAGGCGGGCACGTACCAGGTGACCTGCGAGGGCGCGGGCGTCACGTTCGGTGTCGGCAGGGAGCTCGCCGCCGAAACGGACAAGCTCGTCGGCGGTGTGATCGCGCTCGTGGCGCTGCCCGTCATCGGCTTCCTGATCGCCCTGGTCGTGACCACCGTCGTGCTCGTACGGCGGAGCTCGGCCCGTCGCAACCTGGCGAGATGACGGCCCGCCCCTGAGCCCGATCGCCTCCAGCCGCCTGCCGGGCTCGAGTCATGGCAGGAGGTCGAGGCCGTAGACCGGCTCCGAGAGTCCGCCGCTGCGCATCTCGGGGCCGGTGGCTGTGTCCGGCCTGTCACCTCGTGGTGAAGATGGCGGCGTAGACGCCGTTCTCCATGTCGATCCAGGTCGGGTAGAGGCCCTTGGCGGTCATCTCGTTGAACCGGGCCTGATACTGGGCGGCGGTCAGTCCGTGGACGGCGTACCCGGTGCCGATCTTGTCCTTGCGCCAGACGGTGGTGTAGGACCTGCCGTCGGGCCCGACCGCGATGGCGGACGGCCGGTATCCGAGCTTGACCTGCGAGTCGAAGACCCGCTGGTACTCCGATGCGGAGACGGAGATCGTGACGTTCCAGGCGACACGCGACGGGTTGTCCGCCCAGACGGCCACGTAGCGCGGGTCGGACGGCGTGCCGTACACGTTGACCGAGACGGGGATGTAGCCGTCACGGTGCGCCTGGGAGTTGGCCGTGCGGAGGCCGGCGGTGTTGACGTCGTGGCGGGCGAAGAACCTGCCCGGCCTCTTCTCGAAGATGGCGGCGAACTCGGCACCCGACCCGCTGCCCGTCGCGCTCACCACCGTGGGCTGGTACGACGGACGCACCCGGTTGCCTCCCTCGTCGAGCTCGATCTCCGGCTCGGTGAGGGTGTCGAACAGCTTCTGGTATCCGCCGGCCGAGACCATCCGCTGCAGCCACGCGGGGCCGGGCCGGCTGTCCCAGAACGCCGCGTACCTCTTCTGCGACTGCTGGAGGCCGACCGAGAGGGCAACCGGGCGGAGCGCCTTGTTCTCGCGATATGCCTTCGTACGGTTGTAGGAGCCGAGGAAGTCCACGCCGTGGTAGGCGCGGTACTGATACCCGGCGGTGGTGGCGGCCCGGGAGGCGTCCGCCGTCGCCGCCGGGGCGGCGGCCACCGAAGCAGCGGTCAGCGAAACAGTGCCCATCGAAACAGCGGCCAGGGCCGACGCGGTGGCTGCCATGATCTTCCGTGGCGTGCCCATCGTCTCCTCCGTTGAGGGTTCGTGTCCGGGCCCGGCCGGACAGCGGGGGTGGTGTGCGACAGCCGGCACGAGAGGGTCTGAAAGATGCATGACCGACCCGTTCCTCCGGGCTCTGAGCCTGAAGGCGTTCGCTGTGACATCCGATGTCTACGGCCGATCGCTTTCACACCGCTTACCACCGCCTTGATGACCACCTAACTGTGCGTCCCCGTCCTGCCGTCGCTCGACCGGTACGAGACTGTCGGCGTGGTGGCGGCCGTTCTTCTGCAAATGGCGCAACAGGCGGGAGAGGGTGGCGCTAAGCTCCTGATGCTCGTTTCATCAATGAATGGGGAGAAATGTCCATTTCTCTTGCCCGGCCGCTCGCCGTCGCCGTCGCGGTCGCCGTCGCCCTTCCGCTCGCGGGTTGTGGAGCAGCCGAGGATGTTGCGGCCACGGCGACGGATACGACGGAGAAGAGAACGGTGTGCACGGAAGTCGGCAAAGCCCTCGAGGGGGTGACGAAGGCGCTCTCGAAGGAGACGGCCGATGTGAAGGCCATGGAATCCGCCGTCGACGACATGCGGGCCAAGTTCGGCGACCTCGCCAAGCAGGCCGGTGACACCGAGCTGGCGAAGGCTCTGCAGGAGTTCGCCCAGGACGTGAAGGTGGACAGCCCGGGCGACCTGCTCAAGTTCTCCGAGGAGATGAACAAGCTGAGCGTCAAGGCCTGCGGCTGAGCCCGCTTCGTTCCAGTGCCCGATTTCCTCCCCGGAATCGGACGTACGTTATTGCCTGCGACGCGACGACGGTTGGTCCTACCCGGCGATTTCGCGATTTTCGACCGGGTCGCCGATGTCGCCCTCTTTCAATCGTTCAGCCGTTTCCACGAGTTCGGCCAGTGCCGCAGATCGGACGCCGGCGGGCCAGGCGAGAAGGGTCGTGACCGAAGGGGCATCGAGGACGGGGACCGCGACGTGTTCCGGCCATTGCCAGGCGCGGCTGGAAGCCGGGATCACCAGTAGCGTTCGTCCGAGAGCGACGAGTTGAGCCAGCTGGGACTGGCTACGGACCTCGGGTCCGGGGCCGGGCGGGTAGGTGTTGTCATGGCGTGGCCACCGGGCGATCGGCAAGTCGGGGACATCGCTTACCTCGGCCATCGTCAGGCTGGAGCGTTGGGCAAGCGGATGCGACGCCGGCACGATGGCGACCTGGCCTTCCGTCAAGATCTCAGTGCTGTCAAGGCCGGTCATCACGTCGAACGGGGCGTGCATGATCGCCACGTCGGCGCGACCGTCGCGCAGGAGTCGTCCCTGCTCACCGATCTCACACAGCAACACGTCGATCTCAACGGCTCCGGGCCGTGCGGCATAGGAGTCGAGAAGCTCTTTCAGTAACTCATGGGAGGCGCCTGCCTTCGTGGTGAGCACCAGGGCGGACTGCGCCGATGCGGCACGGCGGGTGCGGCGTACGGCTGCGTCAACGGCATCGAGTGCGAGTCGGGCCTCCGCCAGCATGACCCCGCCTGCGGTGGTGAGCGAGACCCCCCGACGATCTCGGTTCAACAGTAGGACCCCCAGGCGGCGCTCCAGCTGTTGGATGGCGCGGGATAGCGGCGGCTGGGCCATACTCAGACGCTCGGCGGCACGGCCGAAGTGCAGCTCTTCGGCCACGGCTACGAAGTACCTCAATTCGCGAGTTTCCAGTCCGTCCACGGTTGCAGGATACCGGTGATACCGGTGGGGTATCAGGTTCGATCGAACCGGTCTTGGACAGGGTCGCCTCCTCGCGTGCACCATTTCGGGGCGGGCAGTACCTGAACGGTAAATAACAAGGAGCCGTCAGCGTCTTTCCCCGCTCTTACGAAAGGCCGGAAACTTGAGCACGATTTCTCCTTCCCTTCCCGGCGGCTCATGGACCCTGGGCGATATGACAGTGCCGCGATTCGGCTACGGCGCCATGCAGCTCGCCGGGCCCGGGGTGATGGGGCCGCCCGCGGACCGTGACGGCGCCCTCGCCGTCCTCCGCGAGGCCATCGACCTCGGAATCGCGCACATCGACACCGCGGATGCCTATGGCCCTCGCGTCACCAACGAACTCATCCGCGAAGCGTTGCACCCGTACCCCGACTCGCTGCACGTGGCCACGAAGGTCGGAGCGACCCGTGATGAGCAGGGCGGATGGCCGCCGGCTCGTGAGCCCGACCAGTTGCGCCACGCGATCGATGAGAACCGCAAAAGCCTCGGGCTCGACACGCTGGACCTGGTCTACCTGCGCCTCGGTAACGCTGAGGGGCCCCAGGCCGGCTCGCTTTCCCGGGCATTCGAAACGCTCGTCGAGCTGCAGCAGCAGGGCCTGATCCGGCACCTCGGCGTAAGCAACGCGACAGCGGAGCAGGTATCGGAAGCCCAGGCGATCGCGCCGATCGTGAGCGTGCAGAACATGTACAACCTCGCCTACCGCCACGACGACGAACTCATCGACCGGCTCGCCGCCGAGAACGTCGCATACGTACCCTTCTTCCCGCTCGGCGGCTTCAGCCCACTTCAGTCCGCGGCGCTTTCGGCAGTGGCGACACGATTGAACGCCACACCGATCTCCGTCGCGCTGGCGTGGCTGCTGCAGCGGTCGCCGAACATTCTGCTGATCCCGGGGACCTCGTCCGTACGGCATCTGCGGGAGAACGTCGTCGGCGCCGGTCTCTCGCTCAGTGGCGAGGACGTCGCCGAACTTGAAGAAATCAGCGGCCAGGCCTAGGGAGTGTCTAGGCGATCGAGTTCGAGGGAGCTTGATCTGGTTGAAATCCGCGTGGGCGATGCGAGGGGCCGGCGACGCGCGCCGTCGCCGGCCTCCCGCGGCCTTTCGCGATCCCCCGCTTCGCGGGAGGCGCGTCCTCAGGCGTTCAGCACCGCCTGCAGGAATTCCCTGGTGCGCTGGTGGGCCGGCTCGCTGAAGATCTGCTCGGGCGGGCCGTCCTCCACGATCTGTCCCTGGTCGAACATGAGGACCCGATCGGAGATGTCCTTGGCGAAGCGCATCTCATGGGTGACGCAGAGCAGCGTCAGGTCACCCCGGTGCGCGATGTCGCGCAGCAGGTCCTGCACGCCCGAGACGAGCTCCGGGTCGAGTGCGGAGGTGACCTCGTCGAGCAGCAGCACCTCGGGCTCCATCGCGAGCGCCCGCGCGATGGCGACCCGCTGCTGTTGGCCGCCGGACAGCCGCGACGGGTGTTCGAGCGCCTTGTCGGCCAGGCCGACCATCTCCAGCAGCTCGCGGGCCTTCTCCTCGGCATGCTCCCTGGGCACGCCGAGCGACCGCACCGGCGCCTCGGTGATGTTGCGCAGCACGTTCATGTTCGGGAACAGGTTGAACTGCTGGAACACCATGCCGATCTTCTTGCGGATCTGCCGCAGGTGTCGCTCGTCGGCGGGCAGCAGTTCGCCACCGCGCCTCATGTGGGACAGACACTGCCCATCGACCTCGATCGTGCCCGAGGTGACCCGTTCGAGGGTCATCAGCAGGCGCAGGATGGTGGTCTTGCCGGACCCACTCGGCCCGATCAGCGTGACGCGCTCGCCGGGCCGTACGTGAAAGTCCAGCTCACGCAGGACCGTGAGGTCGCCGAACCGTTTGACGACCTTGTCGAACCTGATCATCCACTGCGGATCGGTCCGGACGGACGAGTCGTTTCGGGTCGAGGCTTCAGTTGCCAAGGCGGCGCTCCAGACGACGGACGAAGATCGAGGCCGGGATCGCCACGAGGAGGAAGAACAGACCGGCGATGGTCATGGGCTCGAGATAGCGGAACCGCTCCGAGCCGAGCTCCCGGGCGAAGCCCACCACGTCGACGACGGTGATGATGGACAGTTGGGGCGACTCCTTGAAGATCGCAATGAGGTAGTTGCCCAGGGCGGGCAGCGATCGGCGTACGGCCTGCGGCAGGACGACGCTGATCCAGGTCCAGCGGCGGGGCAGGTTGAGCGCGATCGCCGCCTCCCACTGTCCCTTCGGCACCCCGTCGATGCCGGCCCGGTACACCTCGGAGGTGTAGGAGGCGTAATGCACGCCGAGCCCGATGATTCCCGTCATCAGCGCGGTCATCTTGACGCCGAAGTCGGGCAGCACGTAGTAGACGACGAACAGCTGCACCAGCAGCGGCGTGCTGCGGACGAACTCCATGACGGCGCCCACCGGGCGGCTCACGAACGGGTTGCGTGAGCGGCGCAGCAGCGCAACGAAGAGGCCCAGGACGAACGCGAGCACCGCGCCGCCCAGCGTCGCCTGGAGGGTGACGAGCAACCCCTGGGTGAGCAGCTCGGGGAGGATCTCCAGGGTCCAGTCCCAGTCCCAGATCATCGGGCTCCCTCCACTGACGGGGTCTCCGCCGGTGAAACGGGCCGGCGCGACCACCGGCGGTTCTTACGCCGTCCGCTCCTCGGCCCGCCGCGGCCGACCATGCGCGCGGCCCGCCCCTCGACGAACCGCATGATCAGTGTGATCAGGTAGGAGAACAGGAAGTAGATCAGCAACAGCAGCGCGAAGACGATCAGTTGGTCGCTGCCGGAGTTCACCAGCAGCCTGCCCTGGTACGTCAGGTCCGCCACGGTGATGACGGACAGCAGTGACGTCGCCTTGAGCAGCTCGATGAGGAGGTTGTTCATCGGCGGGATCATCCCCACGAACGCCTGCGGCAGGATGACGTACCGCATCCGGTGGTAGGGCGAGAAGTTCAGCGCGATGGCCGCTTCTCGCTGACCCTGAGGTACGGACTGCACCGCGCCGCGCACGACCTCCGAGCCGTACGCGCCGAGGTTGAGGCCGAGCGCCAGGATGCCGGCGAAGGACTTGTCCAGCTGGAAGCCGGTGAGGATGGGCATCGCGTAGAAGATCCAGAACAGCTGCACCAGGACCGAGGTGCCGCGGAAGAACTCCATGTAGACGCGAGCGACTCCCCGTACCCAGGCGTGGCCCGACATCGCCATCAACCCCACGAGCAGGGCGATGGCGATGGCGAGCAGTGAACCTCCCAGGGTGCTCTGGAGAGTGATCACCGCTCCCTCGCACAGGAACGGCATCGCCTCGCCGAGGGTGCCGGGCAGTTCCGCGCTGCATGGGCTGATCGTCATCAGGGTCATCCGTACGGTCAGGAGACCGCGCAGAGCTGGTCGGCGGTGAGCTGGGCGGCCTTGTCGACCTCGGTCGCGCTGAACCCGAACTTCTCGATGAGCGGCAGCACACCCCCCGCTTCCTGCAGCTTCTTCAACTCCGCGTTGAAGGCCTCGCGCAGCGCGGTGTCCTCGTTGCGGAAGCCGAATCCGCCGGCGCCCGTCTGCTCCTTGCCGTCGACGACCGGCACGAAGGACTCGGTCACCTCCAGCGGCTCGCCGGCGTACTGCTGCTGCAGGGTCCAGCGCAGGGAGACCGCGGTCAGTGCGATCGCGTCCACCCGACCGGCGAGGATGCCCTTGAAGGCGGCGTTCTGGTTGGGGAAGACCTTGATCTGGTCACCCGCCACGCCGCTGCTCTCCGCGTACCCCTTCTCGACGGCGCCTTCGAGCACCCCGATCTTCACGTCGCTCTTCGCGACGTCCTCGAAGCTCGTGATGCTCTTGGGGTTGCCCTTGGCCACGAGGAACGCGTTGGCCGCGGCGTAGTCGGGGTTGGAGAACGCGATCTGCCGGCACCGCTCCGGCGTGATGAACATGCCCGCGGCGATGATGTCGTACTGCTTGGACTGCAGCCCGGGGATCAGCGAACCGAAGGAGTCGACGATCTGCGCCTCCAGGTTGTCGATGCCCAGCGCCTTGAAGATCGCCCGTGCCACCTCGGGGGCCTCGCCGGTCAGGGTTCCGGACTTGTCGCGATATCCGTACGGCTGTTCGTTGGCGACGCCCACCTTGATCGTGCCCGCCTCCCTGAACCGGGCGAGCGGGTCGGCACCGGTCTCCGCGGTGGCGGAGGTGGCGCCGCTGCCGCCGTCGTCGACGCGGCTGCAGGCGGTGAACAGGGCGGGCCCGCCGATCACTGCCGCCGCCGTCAGACCCGAACTCCTGAAGAAATCACGACGCGTCCACCTCTGGGCCGTCACATTCCGCTCCCGTTCGTGTCGCTGCGGTTTACTGTCCTGCGCTTTGCTGATCTTCCGAGCGGATCTCGACGAGACGATGCGCCCACCGCTCGGTGAGCCTCGAACCTAGCGAACGGCCTTCCTCGAGCACCTTCGCCGACTTTGGGCTGCGATGTTTGGACATGGCACATCCCCGGGTAGGGCGACATGTTTGGCCGGTCCGCCCCACGGCTCGACCTGCCGGGACCCGTGGGAGGCGTCGATACCCAAGGCAGAGCAGGGGGTTTCGCCGATGGGCGAGCGGCCGGTCCGCCGTGGTGCGCACCTGGCGCGCGGCCGCGATTTCCCCGCCTGAGCGCCCGGAAAAGATAAATTTTTGTGAGGGAGGTCACATCATATTGATGTCAACCTGTGACCTGGGTAAAGCGACGCGTTCGGGGTCCGTTCGCGTGGACCTGCCGGGGGCGGGCCGCACCACCCTGCCCGGTCGGGACCCGGTGGTACGGCCCCCGCGGACGTGGGCCGAACCGGTCAGCCGACCGGGGTGAAGTCACGTGAGGCGATGAACGACGGGCGCCTCGACTGTGCGGCGAACGGCTCCGCGCAGGCGTTGTCCACGCTGTTGTAGACGAAGAACACGTTCGAGCGCGGGAACGGGGTGATGTTGCCGTTCGAGCCGTGCATGCAGTTGCAGTCGAACATCGTCGCCGAGCCGGCCGGTCCGGTGAACAGCTCGATCCCGTGCTTCTCGGCCAGCAGCCTGAGGCTGTCGGGGTCCGGAGTCCCGATCTCCTGACCCTTCAGCGACTCCTTGTAGTGGTCGGACGGCGTCTCGCCCAGGCAGCAGACGAAGGTCCGGTGCGAGCCCGGCATGATCATCAATCCGCCGTTGTGCACGAAGTTCTCCGTGAGCGCGATCGAGATGCTCACCGCGCGCATGCGGGGCATCCCGTCCTCAGCGTGCCAGGTCTCGAAGTCGGAGTGCCAGTAGAAGTCCTTGCCCTGGAAACCGGGCTTGTAGTTGACCCGGCTCTGGTGGATGTAGACGTCCGAGCCGAGGATCTGCCGGGCCCGGCCGACGATGCGCGGATCGGCCGCCAACTCGGCGAACACCTCGCTGATCCGGTGCACCTCGAAGATCGAGCGGACCTCCCGCGACTGTCGTTCCGTGATGACGCGCTCATCGTCCTTGAGCCCCTCGTCCATGACGAGGCGGTGCAGCTCGGCGCGGTATCGCTCGACCTCCACCGGATCGATCAGCTGATCGACGGTGAGGAACCCCTTCTCCGCGAACCCCTTCAGCGTCCGCTCGTCGATCGGGCCGTCCTCCGGCCCGCCGTACACCACCGGGTCCTGCCGGAAGATGAGGGTCGGTTCTGTCGTCTTGCGCGTGGGATAGATGTCCATGAGCATGCCGATCTTTCCTCCGAATTCCGTCGCTTCAGGAGCCGGTCTCGGTGACCAGGGGATAGACGCCGTTCTCGTCGTGCACTTCCCGGCCAGTGCAGGGCGGGTTGAACACGCACACCGTGCGCAGGTCGGTGTGCGCCCTCACGGTGTGACGCTCGTGCCCGTCGAGGAGGTACATGGTCCCGGGGCCGATCTTGTGCGTCTCGCCGGTCTCGTGGTCGATGAGTTCGCCGGTCCCGGCGATGCAGTACACGGCCTCGATGTGGTTCGCGTACCACATCCTGGTCTCGGTCCCCGCGTAGAGGATCGTGTCGTGCAGCGAGAAGCCGACCCGCTCCTTGGCGAGCACGAGACGCCGGCTGCACCAGGTCGACGCCTCGACGTCGCGTTCGGTGCCGATGATGTCGTCCAGCGAGCGAACGATCACGGGAATCTCCTTTCCAGAGGGTTGGGCACTGTGGTCACGGGCTGCGGAGTCATGGGACCGCCGCAGGTCAGGCGGGTTGCTTCGCGCAGACGGCGGCGACGGACTCGGCGATCAAATCGAGCCCCTCCGCGAGTTCCTCGTCGGAGGTGGTGAGCGGCGGAAGCAGCTTGGCCACCTCGTCCTCCGGGCCGGAGGTCTCCATCAGCAGGCCGCGTTCGAACGCCGCGGCGCACACCTTCGGCGCGAGCTCGGGCCGGTCGAAGACGAGCCCCCAGGCCAGGCCGCGCCCGCGCACTCCGGTGATGACGTCGGAGTGCTCGGCCGTGATCAGGTTCAGGGCCTGCCGGACCTGCAGTCCCTTCTCGACGGTCTCCTTCGCCAGCCTCTCGTCGGTCCAGAAATCCAGGGCGGCGGCCGCCGTGACGAAGGCCGGATTGAAGCCGCGGAACGTCCCGTTGTGCTCACCCGGTTCCCAGACGTCCAGGTCAGCGCGGATGAGCGTGAGGGCGAGCGGAAGTCCGTACCCGCTGAGTGACTTGGACAGGCAGACGATGTCGGGCGTTATCCCGGCCGGTTCGAAGCTGAAGAACGGGCCGGTCCGCCCGCAGCCCATCTGTACGTCGTCGACGATGAGGAGGATGTCGTGCCTCCCGCACAGCCCGGCCAGGCCACGCAGCCACTCGGCGCTCGCGGGGTTGAGGCCGCCCTCCCCCTGTACGGTTTCCACGATCACCGCGGCGGGTTTGTCGATGCCGCTGCCGCTGTCCTCCAGCAACCGCTCGAAGAGCAGGAAGTCGGGGGTCCGGCCGTCGAGGTAGTTGTCGTAGGGCATCGTGACGGTGTGGTTCAGCGGGACACCCGCCCCGTTGCGCTTCATCGAGTTGCCGGTGACCGCGAGGGAGCCGAGGGTCATGCCGTGAAAGGCGTTGGTGAAGTTGACGATCGTCTGGCGGCCGGTGACCTTGCGGGCGAGCTTCAGCGCGGCCTCGACCGCGTTGGTCCCGGTGGGACCGGGGAACTGGATCTTGTAGTCGAGTCCCCTGGGTGAGAGGACGACCTCCTGGAATTTCTCCAGGAAATGGCGTTTGGCCACCGTGTGCTTGTCGAGGCTGTGCACGATGTTGTCGCCGGCGAGATAGTTCAGGAGACTCGACTTCAGCTGCGGATGATTATGGCCGTAGTTGAGCGCTCCGGCGCCCGCGAAGAAATCGAGATAACTCCCCCCGTTCTCGTCGTATACGCGGCTGCCCAGCGCGGTGCGGAACACCGTGGGCCAGCTCCGGCAGTAGCCTCTTACCTCTGATTCGAGTTGTTCGAAGATTTCCATCATTCACCGTGTCCTTGGTCGTGATCGCGAGTGTCGAACGGCCGGCGGAGGTCGCCGTTCGCTAACTCCGGGGTTCCAGCGCGCCGATGCGGAAGAGCACCTCGGGCTCGTGCGAGGCGGGGAAGTGCTCGCGTCCGAAGACCTCGCGCCGCTCCAGTGAGCTCCCCCAGTCGCGGGCGAACGACTCGAAAAGGCGGGTGGACGCCGTGTTGTCGGGGGTCACCGTGGCCTCGAGGAACCGGTGCCCACGGGCGATCATCCGCTCGGCGAGCCAGTCGAGCATCCGCCGGGCCAGCCCCCGGCCCCGCCAGGAGTGATCGACGGCGACCTGCCAGACGAAGAACGTGTCCGCGGCCTTGGGGCGGGTGAATCCCGTCACGAAACCGCACGCGTCGTCGCCTTCCCGCGCGATCACCGAGGTGTCAGAGAAATCGCGGCACCACAACAGATAACTGTAGGGAGAATTCACGTCCAGCGTTTTGGAGTCACGAGCGATGCGCCACAGTCGCGGCCCGTCGTCGATCGTGGGCTCCTCCATGTAGGTGTTTCTTCGGTCTCTCGCAATATGCGTCCGTTTCGGGACGCGTTCGCCCGACATGGGACACGAACTTAGCGAACCGACCGCAAGGCTCCGAAGTCATGAAGCACGGCCCGATGTTTAGGTTCACTTGCCCGGGGTAGGACAAGATTCTTTTTGGCCTTTCGGGATCTTGGGTGATCGTGCTCGACGCCGGAGAAAATGCGCAATCCGTGTCTGGGCAGGCGAAATCACGGCCGTCGGAGGGCCGTCGCCGTGCCGCGCGACCGTCGTCGACCGGGACGTCGATGGCGGCCGCAAAGTGATGGTTTACCGAGAGATTGTGTGATTCAGATCACAGTGCATCGATATCGATCCGTGACCTGCCCGGGGTTCGAGCACTCAAAGCAGGCACTCCAGGTGATCGACCGCAGGGTTGAGCCACTCGCTCGGGGGTCCGAACGGTTCGTGGCCGTCCCGCAGGTGCCGGTCGGCGATGGTGATCAGATAGTGGGCGGCGGTCCGGCGCGCGTCCGCGGTCGACATCCCGAGCAGGCGGTCGGCTCGGGCGAGGCAGGCGGCGGCGGCCTGGCTCGGCCGCATCCGGCGCAGGCAGCGATGGAAGAAGTAGTGCAGGGCGTCGAAGCCGTACGGCACGCCGGTGCCGAATCGCGCCCAGTTCCGCACCAGCAGTCGCCCGTCGGCCGAGACCGTCACGTTCCACGGCGTGAAATCGCCATGCCAGGCGTGGCCGCCGTCGGCGTCGAGGGCGGCGATCTCCGCGACGGCCGCCTCGAGCAGGTCCGCTGACGGACGAGATCTCACGAACGGGCGGGACCTGACGGGTGGGGTGGACAGCAGCAGCACCTCGGCGTCCCGCCACACCCCGTGATGCAGCACGGCCGGGGGCATCACGACCTTCAGCGGCCGATCCGCGAGCATCCGCAGGACCACGCTCTCGTGCCTGACCGCCTCGCGGGCCGGCTCCGTTTCGCCGATCTTGACGATGCCGGCCCGGCCGTCCGGATCGTACGCCTCCAGGACCGGCCCGTGGTGAGCCCGGCGGGCCGGGGGCCGTACGACGACCCGGATCGGCCGGCCGAGCACCTCGCTCAGATGGGCCCCCACCGCGTCCGGACTCTCGGCGATCGACGGGCCGCCGCCGAGTGCGTCACGCTCCCGGCGAGGCGCGGCATGGTCAGGCGGGAGGGGGTGTCGGCCGGCCTCGCTCCCCATGCTCTCCGCACGTGTCGTGGCCCGCTTCCCGTCGGCCGCGCGATGAAGCATGCGTAAGCCCTCCTCCGTATGACGCGATTTCCGGACCGATCGCCGGGGAATCTCCCGATGCCGCATCGCCGCGCTGTCGCGATTTCGTGAAATCGCGAATTCCAGTCATTTCGGCGATGATGTCGTTGATGGCGGGCAATTGCGCGCTCTGCGATTGTGTGTCGAGATTGAGCGGTTTGTGTTGCCAGAGCATCGACGGATCGACGTGGCCGGGCGCCCCCGTCGTCGGCGCCCGGAGCGGGAGCACGAACGCCTGCTCAGGCGGGGTGACGGCGAGCAGGATGAGGCCGATGGCACCCCCGCCGGCCAGCCAGACGACGAGCTGACGCCGCCGCCGGCGAAGCGCCGGGCCGCGCTCCGCGAACTCCCGGCTGTGCGGTGGCAGACTCATGAACATCTCCGTATCTCGGTTCCGTGTCCCGAACTATAGGACGAGCCGGTCTTTTGCCCGCCGGTTATTCACAATTTTCCGCCAACTTTCCGCCGGTGAGATGACGGAAACCGCTGCCGAGAGGTCGCCGGTTGGGCAATGGTGAATTCTGTCCGATCGCAGGAGTTCGCGAGGAGAGGGGGACGCGATGCGGGGAACGGGCTTGGCCGGACTGCTGGCGGGGGGATGCCTCGTGGTGTGCGCCGCGTGCGCGGTGGCGTCCGGAACGTCGAACGGCGCTCCGGCGCCGGGCGCGTGGCCGAAGAGCACGCGGGCAGGCGCGTCGCCGGGTGCGGGAATGCCCGCCGGACGTGCGACCCCGGAGGCCTGCGCGGTGACGGACAAGCTGATCCCGACCTGCGGGGCGTGGTGGGGGATCGCCTCCGACGTCTCCCCCGGACGGGGATCGCTCCGGGCGACCGAGGTGGCCGAGCGGCGGATGGGCCGCCGGGCCGACATCGTGCACGTCTATCACCGCGGCGCCGAGCTGTTCCCGACGCCGCAGGAGCGCGAGGTCGCCAGGGGCCCCCGGCTGCTGCTGATCAACTGGAGGCCGGCGCCGGAGCGCACCTGGGCACAGATCGCCAGGGGAGCGGTCGACGATCGCATCGACCGGCTGGCCGATCACATCGTCCGGACCTTCCCCGGCCGGTTCTTCCTGACGATCCATCACGAGCCCGAGAGCGAGGTACGGCGTGGCGCCGGCTACTCGGCCACCGATTACGTCGCCATGTACCGCCACGTCGTCACCCGGCTCCGGGGCCGGGGCGTACGCAACGCGGTGACCGTGATGACCTACGGGGGAGCGCTCGACTGGGTGTCCAAGCCCTGGTTCGACCGCCTCTACCCGGGCGACGACGTGGTCGACTGGGTGGCCTTCGATCCCTACGCCGACAACCGGGTGAGCGACTTCGCCGGCCTGGTGAACCGGACCCGGCGCGATAACCCGGGATGGCCTGGTTTCTACCAATGGCTGCAGCAGCGATTCCCGGCAAAGCCGATCATGCTCGCGGAGTGGGGCGTCTTCGAACGCCCCCGCGTCCCCCGCTACAAGCGGGACTTCTTCGCCTCGGTCAAACGGCAGATCGGCGACTACCCGCAGATCAAGGCGATGGTCTACTTCGACTCGCCGCTGGCGCCCAGGGGGGACACCCGCTTCGACACCACGCCGGGCGCCGGCAAGGCGTTCTCCCGGCTGGCCCGCATCCCCCGGTTCACCGCCACCCCCGTCCCACCCGCCTGAGCCGGACGCGAGGCGTCAGCGGATCCAGCCGCCGGAGGTGAGGGCGCCGAGCACGGTGCCGACGGCACGTTCGACGCTGATGCCGGTGGTGTCGATCACAAGGTCGGCGTCGTCCGGCTCCTCGTAGGGGTCGGAGATGCCGGTGAACTCCGGGATCAGCCCGGCCCGCGCCTTGGCGTACAGGCCCTTCCGGTCGCGGCGCTCGCACTCCTCCAGCGGGGTGGCCACGTGGACGAGCAGGAAGTCGGCGCCGACCTCCTCGACCATGGCGCGGACCTCCTCCCTGGTCGCCGCGTACGGCGCGATCGGCGCGCAGACGGCCAGGCCGCCGTGCCGGGCGACCTCGGCCGCCACGAAGCCGATCCGCCGGATGTTGCGGTCGCGGTCCTCCCGGGAGAACGTGAGCCCGGCCGACAGCATCCGCCGTACGACGTCGCCGTCCAGGTAGGTGATCGTCCGCCCGCCGCGCTCCAGCAGCGCGTCGCGCAGCCCCCTGGCGATGGTCGACTTGCCCGAGCCGGACAGGCCGGTGAAGAACACGACGAGCCCGCGGCGGTGCGGGGGGCCGGGGATCGCGATCGGCGCCGGTCCGGCGTAGTGCTCGGTCGCGCCGTAGTTGCGCGCCACGTGCTCACGCAGCTCCAGGTCGATCTCGGCGTCCTCGCGTGGCGCGAGCGGCACGGCCACCACCATCGAGCCGGGCAGCCGCTCGGCCGCCTTGAGCGCGGCGCGCACCACGGCCGGACCGCCCTCACCGAAGACCAGGGGCATCAGCACGATCGCGGCGTCCAACTCCTCCGCGGTGGCCGCCACGTCCTCGAGCGCCGTGCCGTCCAGCGGCCCGCGCATGGTCACCGCCAGGATCTCCCCCTCGGGCAGTTCCTTGCGCACCTCGGCGGGGGTACGGCGCAGCCGTGCGAACGGGCCGTACACCGGCGAGTCCAGCGCCTCCACCGGGCCGGCCACGTGGCAGCCGCCGTGCCCGTCGTCGTCCAGCTCCCGGACGGTCAGTACGGCCACCGCCGCGCCCTCGGGATCACGGAGCGTGACCCGGTCGCCTGGCCGGATCTCGTCGGGCCGGATCTCGCGCGGCAGGGCGAGCATGATCGGATCGGGCCACGGGGTGCCGTCGGGCAGCCGGCCGTGCTCGACGACGCCGTGTGCCACCTCGGTGCTGAGGAATCCGGTCAGTGGGGCGAAGGCGCCGGAGAGCAGCAACTCCAGGTCGGCCAGCTCCCTGGCGTCGGGAATCCACTCAGTCATCGTCACCGCTTCCGATCGTCCGTCGGCTACGCACCTTATCCGGATTTATCGGCATCCGGAGCCCTCTGAGCGGGGCGTTCAGATCAGCCGGGCGAAGTGGTTCTGCGGGCGGCGGATCACCATCGTGATCTCGTCCTCGGTCTCGTCGAGCCGGCCACGCGAGAGCACGGCCACGCCCCGGCAGACCGCGGCGACCAGGTCGCCGTACGGACCCTGCCGGGCCGGGCCGCTCATCGCCGAGTAATCCTCGGCGATCATGAGTCCGCGGGTCAGGCAGAACGCCCGCATGCCCTCGCGCGACGCCAGCGGTTCGTAGACCGCCGGGAGCGGTCCCACCGATCCGTCGGGGGACAGCCTGCGCCACAGCACACGCCGCAGCCACCCGGGGACGGCCCGGTCGCAGAAGCCGTACGCCGAGCGCCGGTCACGCATCTTGAGCAGCAGCAGGCCGCCCGGCCGCAGCGCGGCGACCAGCCGGTCGAGGACCACCTCCGCACTGCGGATGCGCTCCAGCAGGAAGGACACATAGACCACATCGAACGTGCGGGGCCGGATCGGCACCTGACGCAGGTCGCCCAGATGCACCTCGTCCAGGTCCTTGCGGTCGACGGCATGGGCACGCAGCGGGGGCAGGTCCTCGTCCACCCCGCAGATCCGAGGCTCGAACCGCCCGACGTCCAGAGCGCCGTCCCGGCCGCATCCCGCGATGAGGATGTCGAGCCGCCGGCCCAGCTGATCGGTCCACTGCTCGCGGATCCGCTGGCCGAACACGTCGCCGGAGTCCGCGGACGACCATTGAACCTGAGAAGACATGAGACCGAGAGTAGTCATGCCGGCACTATCGGTAGTGGATTCGCCTCGCCAAGATTTCGGACGCCCCCGCGCGGGCAGTGTCCGTACGGGCGTAGCCTGGTAACCCCCGGTCCGGACTCGGCTCGGGGTTGTTTCGCTTGCCGACGTGGGGCTGCAGAAGGCATAGATGTCTCTTTCCGGACTGCTCGACCTTGTCTCCGCCGAGCCGAAGCTCGCCGCCGCGCTGGAAGATTCCGGAGGGCCGGGGGACACCGGCGCCGAACTGGTCGCGCCGCCCGCGCTGCGGCCGTTCGCCGTGGCCGCGCTCTCCCGTGCACGGCCGGTGCTGGCCGTCACCGCCACCGGGCGTGAGGCCGAGGACCTCGCCGCCGCGCTGACCAGCCTCATCGACGAGACGGCCGTGGCGGTCTTCCCGGCGTGGGAGACGCTGCCGCACGAACGGCTCTCGCCGCGCAGCGACACCGTGGGCCAGCGCCTCGCCGTACTACGCCGGCTGGCGCACCCGGTCCAGGGAGACCCGAACGCCGGCCCGCTGCGGGTCGTCGTGGCCCCGGTCCGCTCGCTGCTGCAGCCGATCGTGTCGGGCCTGGGCGACCTGGAGCCGGTACGGCTGCGCGCCGGCGACGACGCCGACCTGGACGATGTGGTCGCGAGGCTGGTCGAGAACGGCTACCACCGCGTGGACATGGTGGAGAAGCGCGGCGAGGTCGCCGTGCGCGGCGGTCTGCTCGACGTGTTCCCGCCCACCGAGGAGCATCCGCTGCGGCTGGAGTTCTGGGGGGACTCGGTAGAGGAGATCCGCTGGTTCAAGGTGGCCGACCAGCGCTCGCTGGAGATCGCCCAGGAAGGACTGTTCGCCGCGCCCTGCCGTGAGCTCCTG
This sequence comes from Sphaerimonospora mesophila, assembly GCF_001417795.1. Lineage (NCBI taxonomy): Bacteria > Bacillati > Actinomycetota > Actinomycetes > Streptosporangiales > Streptosporangiaceae > Sphaerimonospora > Sphaerimonospora mesophila. The sequence continues at coordinate 115,131 of NZ_BCBX01000036.1, forward strand.
CTCACCGACGACGTACGGCGGCGCGCCCGCGAGCTGGGGGACGAGCACCCGGCGCTGAAGGACGTCCTGGATCAGCTCGCCGACGGCGTGCCGGTCGAGGGCATGGAGGCGCTCGCGCCGGTGCTGGCCGGGTCGATGGACCTGCTCCTCGATCACCTGCCGGTGCGGTCGGCGGTCTTCGTCTGCGACCCGGAACGCATCCGCGGCCGGGCCGTTGAGCTCGTGCGGACCAGCCAGGAGTTCATGGAGGCGTCCTGGATCACCGCGGCGGCAGGCGGAGAGGTGCCAATCGACCTGCGGGCCGCCGCCTTCCGGACGCTGGAGGAGGTCCGCGACCACGCCCGCGAGCTCGGCCGGCCGTGGTGGACGATCGCGCCGTTCGGCGAGGGCGTCGAGCTGGACGTCCACGACGTGGAGGCCTACCGCGGCGACACGCAGCGGGCGCTGGCCGACATCAAGGGCTGGCTCGGCGCGGGCAAGGCCGTCGTCCTGCTCAGCGAGGGTCCGGGCCCGGCCGGGCGAATGGCCGAGCTGCTCAAGGGCGTGGACGTGCCGGCCAGGCTGGTGCCCGCGCTCGACGGGCCGCCGGACCGCGACGTGGTCCAGGTCACCACCGGCCGCATCGACCACGGCTTCGTCACCCCGGACGTGGTGGTGATCACCCATCTCGACCTCGTCGGGCAGAAGGCGTCCACCAAGGACATGCGGCGGCTGCCGTCGCGGCGGCGCAACATGGTCGACCCGCTCCAGCTCAAGATCGGCGACCATGTCGTACACGAGCAGCACGGGGTCGGCCGGTACGTCGAGATGGTGCAGCGCACGATCCAGGGCGCGACCCGCGAGTACCTGGTGATCGAGTACGCCAGGGGCGACCGCCTCTACGTGCCGACCGACCAGCTCGACGAGGTCACGCGGTACGTCGGGGGAGAGGCGCCGACGCTCAACCGGATGGGCGGCGCCGACTGGGCCAAGGCCAAGACCAAGGCGCGCAAGGCGGTCAGGGAGATCGCCGGCGAGCTGATCAGGCTCTACTCGGCCCGGATGGCCTCGCCGGGTCACCCGTTCGGGTCGGACACACCCTGGCAGCGGGAGATGGAGGACGCCTTCCCCTACGCCGAGACGAACGACCAGCTCGAGGCGATCGAGGAGGTCAAGCGCGACATGGAGCGGCCGGTCCCGATGGACCGGCTGATCTGCGGCGACGTCGGTTACGGCAAGACCGAGATCGCGGTGCGCGCGGCCTTCAAGGCGGTGCAGGACGGCAAGCAGGTCGCCGTGCTCGTGCCGACGACGCTGCTGGTGCAGCAGCATCTGTCCACGTTCGGCGAGCGGTTCGCGAGCTTCCCCGTCACGGTCAAGCCGATCTCCCGGTTCCAGACCGACGGCGAGGTGAAGGAGACCCTCGAAGGGCTCAAGACGGGCGGCGTCGACGTGGTGATCGGCACCCACCGGCTGCTGTCCCCGGAGGTCAGGTTCAAGGACCTCGGCCTGATCATCGTGGACGAGGAGCAGCGGTTCGGCGTCGAGCACAAGGAGGCCATGAAGCACATGCGCACGCAGGTGGACGTGCTCGCCATGTCCGCCACCCCGATCCCGCGCACGCTGGAGATGGGCCTGACCGGCATCCGGGAGATGTCCACGATCCTCACCCCGCCCGAGGAGCGGCATCCGATCCTCACGTTCGTCGGACCGTACGACGAGAAGCAGATCGCGGCGGCGATCCGGCGCGAGCTGATGCGCGACGGGCAGACGTTCTTCGTCCACAACCGGGTGCGCAGCATCGACAAGGTCGCGGCGCGGCTGCGCGAGCTGGTCCCCGAGGCGCGGATCGCGGTCGCGCACGGCCAGATGAACGAGACCCAGCTCGAAAAGATCATGGTGGACTTCTGGGAGCGCGACTTCGACGTGCTCGTCTGCACCACGATCGTGGAGTCAGGCCTCGACGTGCCCAACGCCAACACGCTGATCGTCGACCGGGCCGACAACTACGGGCTGTCGCAGCTCCACCAGTTGCGCGGCCGGGTCGGCCGGGGCCGCGAGCGCGGGTACGCCTACTTCCTCTATCCGCCCGAGGCCCCGCTGACGGAGACCGCGCACGAGCGGCTCGCCACGATCGCCCAGCACACCGAGATGGGCGCGGGCATGTACGTCGCGATGAAGGACCTGGAGATCCGCGGCGCGGGCAACATCCTCGGGGCCGAGCAGTCCGGCCACATCGCGGGCGTCGGGTTCGACCTGTACGTCCGGATGATGGCGGAGGCCGTACAGGAGCAGAAGTCCAAGCTGGCCGGGGAGAGCCGCGTCGAGGAGCGGCCGGAGGTCAGGGTCGAGCTGCCGATCAACGCGCACGTGCCGCACGCGTACGTGACGTCGGAGCGGCTGCGGCTGGAGGCCTACAAGCGGATCGCCGCGATCGGCTCCGAAGCCGATCTGGCCGCGGTGCGCGACGAGCTGACCGACCGGTACGGCAGGCCGCCCCGGGAGGTGGAGAACCTGCTGGAGGTCGCGCGGTTCCGGATGAAGGCCCGCGAGGCCGGGCTGACCGACGTCACGCTGCAGGGGCAGCAGATCAGATTCGCCCCGGTGTCGCTGAAAGATTCACAGCAGGTGCGGCTGCAGCGGCTTTATCCCAAGTCGATTCTGAAGCAGGCGACCGGCATCCTGCTGGTGCCCGCGCCGCGTACCAAGCCGATCGGCGGGCAGCCGCTGCGCGACCTCGACCTGCTCAAATGGTGTGAGGACCTGGTCGAGGCCATGTTCCTGGAGCCTATGCGGGTACAGTGACCGCGGTCGTTCGCAATCTCTCATAAATCGGCATCAGCCGGGTGTTATCGGAAGGATCAGAACGTGAAGTCGTACCGTGTGCGCGTCGCGGCCGCGGTCGCGGCGGCGGCGGTCGCCGCCGGCGCGCTGAGCGCTTGTGCCCCCGTGCAGGCCGGTGCCGCGGCGATCGTGGGCGGTGACCGCATCAGCTCCAGCGAGCTCGACGCCGCGGTCCGGTCCCTTCATGAGGACGCGGCCGCAAACGGCCTGGACGAAAGCGACGAGCAGCGCGCCACACCGCCGCTGCCCGGGCCGCGCGAGGTCCTGGCCAACATCGCCGGCAGCCGGCAGATCATCGAGTTCGGCCGGCAGAAGGGCGTCGACGTCACCGAGCGTGAGATCGACGACATGCTGCTGGGGGTCGAGACCCAGGCCAAGCAGCAGGGCATGACGCTCAACCAGGTGCTGCTGCTGAGCGGCATCCCGCTGGAGGAGGGCCGGTCGATCATCCGCGCCATACTCGTCCGTAAGAAGCTGGAGTCGCGGATCGCCGGCGCCGAGGCGGACCCGCAGATGGTGGCGGAGAAGCTCGGCAAGGAGGTCGACGCGACGGTGCCGATCAAGTTCAGCCCCCGCTACGGCAAGTTCGACCCCGAGCGCCAGACCTTCATCGTCGACGACCGTTTCGGCGCCGTCCAGTCCGCCGCCGCCTCCCCAGGGGACGTCCCCCAGGCCGGTTAGACATGTCGCTGATCGTCGTCACCACCTCGCCTCGGGTGCCGCCGGGGCTGCTCACGCCCGCGGCCTGGCAGGCGCTCGGCGGCGGGCGGGTGCTGACCGGCAGCGCCGATCACCCCTACCTGCCCTATCTGGCCGAGGCCGGCATAGCGGTCGAGGTGGTCGCCGCCGCGGGTCGGGTCCCGGCGGACATCGCCCGCCGCAGCCGTACGGAGACACTCGTCTGGCTGGCCGCGCAGGACGGTGACGAGGCGTTCATGCGCGCGGTCGGCCACGCCGCCGTCGTCCTGGACGATCCGCCGGTCATCGAGGTCGTGCCCGGTTCCTACGATCTGCCCGGGGCGAGGCTGCTCGATCTCGTCCAGGTCATGGACCGGCTCCGCCGCGAGTGCCCCTGGGATCGCGGGCAGACCCACGAGTCGCTGGTGCCGTACCTCGTGGAGGAGGCCTACGAGGTGCTCGACACCATCGACCGGGGCGATTACCGGGCACTCCAGGAGGAGCTGGGCGACCTGCTGCTCCAGGTCGTCTTCCACGCCCGGATCGCCCAGGAGAAGTCGACCCAGGAGCCGGCCCAGGAGGGATCGGCGGCTCCAGAGGTATCGGCCCCTGAGGAGTTCCTCCCTGCGGAGTCGGCATCTGAGGGGGCGGCACAGGACCGGGACGGGTTCGACATCGACGACGTGGCCGCCGGGATCGTCGACAAGCTGGTCCGCCGCCATCCCCACGTGTTCGCCGGCGTCCGGGTCTCCGGCGTCGGCGAGGTCAGCGACAACTGGGAGGCGATCAAGGCGGCCGAGCGGGCCGCCAAGGGCGAGACGGGCTCGGCGCTGAGCGGTGTGCCGATGGCCCAGCCGGCGCTCTCCCTCGCCGCCCAGCTCCTGCGCCGGGCCGGCCGCGCCGGAGCGCCGGACGCGCTCGCCGACGACCTGCCGACGGACGCGGGCGCGCGGCTCTTCCAGTTGGTACGGCAGGCACAGGCGGCGGGCATCGATCCCGAGGCCGAGCTCAGGGCGGCGGCCAAGGAATATCGCCGCAGGGTGGAGGCCTGGGAGCGGGAACGCCCGGGCGAAGCCGGCCGGGAAAAGTTCTGAAAGAAGCCCGGGGACGACGGAATGGCCCCGCCGTACCGAGTAGTAGAGACCGATAGGCTCGGTAGGCAAACCGTCCGCGATATTGCTTAGGAGCGTTCGTGGCTGCCATCGAGGCCGTTACCGCCCGCGAGATCCTCGACTCCCGGGGTAACCCCACGGTCGAGGTCGAGGTCCTGCTGGACGACTACAGCACGGGCCGCGCCGCCGTTCCGAGCGGCGCCTCCACCGGTCAGTTCGAGGCCGTGGAACTTCGCGACGGGGACAAGAGGCGTTATCTCGGCAAGGGTGTCGAGAAGGCCGTCCTCGGCGTCACCGACGAGATCGCCGAGGAGATCATCGGCCTCGACGCCGAGGAGCAGCGCCTCATCGACCAGACGATGATCGACCTGGACGGCACGCCCAACAAGGGCCGCATCGGCGCCAACGCGATCCTCGGGGTCTCCCTCGCCGTCGCCAAGGCCGCCGCCGACAGCGCCGACCTGCCGCTGTTCCGCTACGTCGGCGGGGCGAACGCGCACGTGCTGCCGGTGCCGATGATGAACATCCTCAACGGTGGCGCGCACGCCGACACCAACGTGGACATCCAGGAGTTCATGATCGCTCCGATCGGCGCCGAGACGTTCTCCGAGGCGCTGCGGATGGGCACCGAGACCTACCACACGCTGAAGAGCGTGCTCAAGGAGAAGGGCTACGCCACCGGTCTGGGCGACGAGGGCGGCTTCGCGCCGAACCTGCCGTCCAACCGCGACGCGCTCGACCTGATCATGGTCGCGATCGAGAAGGCCGGCTACACCCCGGGTGAGGACATCGCGCTCGCGCTCGACGTCGCGGCCAGCGAGTTCCACTCCGAGGGCGTCTACACGATCGACGGCAAGGGACTGTCGGCCGTCGAGCTGATCGCGTTCTACGAGGACCTGGTCCGCTCCTACCCGCTGGTCTCCATCGAGGACCCGCTGAACGAGGAGGACTGGGAGGGCTGGCGGGCCATCACCGCCTCGCTCGGCGCCAAGGTCCAGCTCGTGGGCGACGACCTGTTCGTCACCAACCCCGAGCGGCTGGAGCGCGGCATCCGCGACAGCGCCGCCAACGCGCTGCTGGTCAAGGTCAACCAGATCGGCACGCTGTCGGAGACCCTCGACGCGGTCGACCTGGCACACCGCAGCGGCTACCGCTGCATGATGAGCCACCGCTCGGGCGAGACCGAGGACACCACGATCGCCGACCTCGCCGTCGCGACCAACTGCGGGCAGATCAAGACCGGTGCCCCGGCTCGGTCCGACCGCGTGGCCAAGTACAACCAGCTCCTGCGCATCGAGGAGCTGCTCGACGACGCCGCCCGCTTCGCCGGCCGTTCCGCCTTCCCCCGCTTCCGGGGATAGCGGGCCGGAGGGAGGTTGATCTGCGTTGGCGAAACGACCGCAGCTGACCGGGCGGGCGGCGATCCTCGCGGTCGTCGTCTGCGCCAACGCGATGAGCCTCGCCTACCCGGCGCGGGAGGTCATCGCCCAGCGGCGGGAGATCGCCAAGCTCGAGCAGGAGCAGACCCGGGCCCTCCGCGACCTGCGCACGCTGGAGGAGCGGCGCAAGCAGCGTGAGGACCCGGAGTACGTCAAGCGAATGCTCAAGGAGCGGCTGCACTACTGCGAGCCCGGCGCGAAGTGCTATGTCGTGCTCGACCAGAAGCCGGCCGGGTCCGCCTCCCCGGGCGGGGGCAAGAAGCCGGAGCCGCCCGCGTGGTACGTCACGCTGTGGCAGTCCGTCGAGGCCGCGGACCAGGGCCGCGACAGCGTTCCGGCGAGCCGGGACTGATCGCGACGCCCGGGTCGTACGGCCGCGGCGTCGCGACCGGGAGCGTCACGACCGGGAACGCGGCGGCGGGCGAAGGCGAGCGGATTCGAAACCGAGCACGAGGGAGTTCGACGGTGGTGGATCGGGCCGACCTGTCGGCGGCGCAGGCGCAACTCGGGCGGCCGCCGCGCGGGGTGCGTGCGGTGGCGCACCGGTGCCCGTGCGGCCTTCCCGACGTGCTGGAGACCGCGCCCCGGCTGCCGGACGGCACGCCGTTCCCCACGCTGTTCTACCTGACGTGTCCCAAGGCGGCGTCGGCCATCGGCACGCTGGAGGCCTCGGGGCTGATGCGGCGGATGCAGGCCAGGCTCGCCGAAGATCCCGGGCTGGCCGACGCGTACCGGACCGCGCACGAGAACTACCTCGCCCGCCGGGACCGCGCCGCCGCCGAGGACGGCATGGAGGCGCTGCCCAGGGGCACGCAGAGCGCCGGGGGCATGCCCGACCGGGTCAAGTGCCTCCACGCGCTGGTCGCGCACGAGCTCGCGGTTCCGGGGGCCAACCCGTTCGGCCGCGAGGCGCTCGACGCGCTGCCGGAGTGGTGGGCCGACGGACCCTGCGTCGCGGCGGAGCCGGCCGGTACGGAAGACTCGGCAGCCGTGGAGGAGAGATCGTCATGACACGGGTCGCGGCCATCGACTGCGGGACGAACTCGGTCCGGCTTCTCATCGCGGACATCTCGGGTGAGCGGCTCACCGATGTCGAGCGGCGGATGGAGATCGTACGGCTCGGCCAGGACGTGGATCGGACCGGACGGCTCGCGCCGGAGGCGCTGGAGCGCACGTTCGGCGCGATGCGCGGCTACGCCAAGCTGATCAGGGAGCATGCCGCGCCGGGTGGCGGGCCCGTCGGAACGCCGGTGGGGATGCCCGTCCGCGTGGTCGCCACCTCCGCCACCCGGGACGCCGCGAACCGGGCCGACTTCGTGTCGGGGGTCCGCGAGATCTTCGGTGTCGAGCCCGAGGTCGTCAGCGGGGCGGAGGAGGCCGGGCTGTCGTTCACCGGCGCCACCCGTGGTCTGGCCGACGCCACGGCCGCCGAGGGGCCGTACCTGGTGGTGGACATCGGTGGCGGCTCGACGGAGTTCGTCGTCGGCACAACCGGTGGTACGGCCGGTGGTACGGGCACCGCCGAGGGCGCCGTCAGGGGCGCCATGTCCGTCGACATCGGCTGTGTCCGGCTGACCGAGCGGCATCTCGGGTCGGCGGGCGATCCGCCGAGCCGGGAGGCCGTACAGGCCGCGATCGCGGACATCGAGGCGGCCATGGACCGGGTGGAGACCGCGGTCCCGGTGCGGGACGCCCGGACGCTGGTCGGGCTGGCCGGCTCGGTCACCACGGTCGCGGGCATCGCGCTCGGCCTGCCGGCCTACGACCCGGCGCTGATCCACCATTCCCGCGTCTCCGCCGAGCGGGTCCACGAGGTGAGTGCCCGGCTGCTGCGGATGACCCACGAGGAACGGGCGGCCATCCCGGTCATGCATCCCGGCCGGGTCGATGTGATCGGCGCGGGCGCGCTCATCCTCGATCGCATCGTCGGCAGGTACGGCCTGCCCGAGGTGGTCGTCAGCGAGCACGACATCCTCGACGGCATCGCCTGGTCTCTCGTCTGATCTCGCTGTTCCGCCCCTGTCGGGGAGAGATCTTGCCACTATTGTGCATTGCACAGTAGTGTGCCATGCGTGGATAGCAGCCAACTCCTCAAAGGCGTCCTCGACCTCGCCGTGCTCGCGGTCCTCGCCGATCGTGACGGTTACGGTTACGACGTCGTGCGCCGTCTGCGTGAGGCCGGGCTGGAGGATGTCGGCGACGCCTCCGTGTACGGAACGCTCCGCAGGCTCTTCCGGGCCGGCGCGCTCACCTCCTACGTGGTCGCCTCCGACGAGGGTCCACACCGCAAGTACTACGGCCTCAACGACGTGGGCCGGTCGCTCCTCGACACCTCGGCCAAGACATGGCGGTCGTTCGCCGACACCATGAACGACCTGCTCAAGGAGGTCCCCTCATCATGAAGACCCCGATGACCCCCAACGCGTACGCCGCCGCGGTGCGCGAGGCGCTCGCCGACCTGCCGGCGGGCGACAGGGAAGCCCTGCTGGAGGACCTGGACGATCATCTCGCCGAGATCGCGGCCGAGCCTGGGATGCCGCTGGAAGAGCGCCTGGGCACCCCGGAGGCGTACGCCGCGGAGTTGCGGGCCGCGTACGGCGGGCGCACCCAGGAGACGGACCTCCCCTTGGTCGAGTGGCTGCGCAGAAAGGTGACCGGCAGCGTGCACGCGCTGCACGTTCGACTGCTCCGCCTGCCGCCCTACCGGCAGCTGGCGGACTTCGCGCCGGATCTGCGCCCCGCCTGGTGGGTGCTGCGCGGCTACGCGATCGCCATATTCGCGCTCGCACCCCTCGGCGCACGCGGCTACTTTCCCGACAACCTGGCACAGTGGGCGTTCGCGATCGCTGTCATCTGGGGTTCGGTGTGGCTGGGCCGCCGATCAGCGCGCTCGGCGGCGTCTGCCTGGGGCCGGCTGCTGCTGCTCGGGGGCAACGTGCTGGCCGTGTGGGTGGTGTTCATCGCGGCGACGAAAATTCCGCACTCGCCATACGTCGCCCTTGACTATGCATCGGCTCAGCCTGGCAGGACGTGGGAGGCGAGCACCGCCACGCTGGTCGAGGGTGATGTGTACAACATCTTCCCCTACGCCGAGGACGGCACTCCGCTGCGAAACGTGCGCCTCTACGACCAGGACGGGCGGCCGATCACGCTCAACCCGGAAATGTACGACCAAAGGATCGCGATCCCCTGCGAGGGAGAGCCGCCGATACGCAACGCCTACCCGCTGCCGCTCACGCCGGCCACCATGGACGACGGCAGCGGCATGCCGGTGCCCGCCGATTGCGTCCCGTCCGCCGAGATGCCCACGCCGACGGCTGTGCCGTCGCCGGACGGGACGTCGGGCGTGTTCCCCTCACCGACTTCAGAGGCGACTCCCGAGCCGTCTTCTGAGCCGTCTTCTGAGCCGTCTTCTGAGCCGACTCCGGAGCCTGCGCCGTCGAAGAGCCCGGGCAAGAACCGCTGATCGGATCGTTCCCACCGGTGCGGATCATCCCTACGGGCGCGGGATCATCCGTACAGGCGGACGGGCAGGGAGAACATGCCGCGCATGATCGCGCTCGGCCACCAGGTGAGGTCGGCGGGATCGACGGCGAGCGACAGCTCGGGGAAGCGGCGCAGCACGCTGCCGATCGCGGCCTCGGCCTCGATCTTCGCGAGGGCCGCCCCCACGCAATAGTGCGGGCCTCGCCCGAAGGCCAGGTGCGGTTCGCGCCTGAAGGTACCGTGCGGTTCGCCCGCCCTGCCGGGGGAGAACGCGTCGGGATCGGGGAAGGCGGCCGGGTCGCGATTGGCCGACAGCAGCGAGACGAGGATGGGCTCTCCCGGCAGCATCTGCTGGCCGCCGATGACGACGGGCTCGGTGGGGAAGCGCCAGGTGGCGTTCCGCACCGGGCCGTCGTAGCGCAGCATCTCGTCGATGAAATCGGGCAGCCGGGCCGGATCCGAGCGAAGCGCGGCGGTCTGCTCTGGGTGACGCAGGAGCGCGAGCAGCCCGTTGCCGATCAGGGCGACGGTCGTCTCGTGCCCGGCGATCAGCAGCAGGAACGCGGTCGAGGTCAGCTCGTCCTCGTCGATCTCGCCTCGCGTGGAGCGCCGGACGAGATCGGTGAGCAGGTCGTCGCCCGGGTGCGTGCGTTTGAGCGCGACGAGGTCGGTGAGGAACTTCTCCAGCGCGTCGGTGGCCTCCGCGATCTGCGCCACCTCGGAGGCGGCGGAGGAGTCGATGACCGAGGCATGGTGGTGGAAGGTGGGGCGGTCCGCCTCCGGCACGCCCAGCAGATCACAGATGATCGTGATCGGCAGGGGATAGGCGAGCCCCGCGATCAGGTCGGCCTCCGGCCCGTCCAGGCGGTCGAGGAGATCGTCGGTCACCTCCTGGGCGCGCTCGCGCAGCCCCGCCATCCGCCGCGGCGTGAAGGCGGAGCCGACCAGCCGGCGCAGCCTGGCGTGGTCGGCGCCGTCCGCGTTGAGCATGTGGCGGGCCAGACCCGGCCGGTGGTCGAGGGGCAGACCCAGGCTCGCCGCCCGCCACTCGGGGGAGCCGGCCGCGGGGTCCTTGGCCAGGGACGGGTGGGTGAGCGTGACCACGGCGTCCTCGTAGCGGGTCACCAGCCATGCCTGGCAGCCGGGGAGCGGCACCCGGGTGACCGGGGCGTTGCGTCGCAGCCATTCATAGGCGGGATAGGGGTCGGCGTCGAACGCCGGACCGAACAGTGGGGGGCATGAGTCGTCGGACACGGCCCGGTTCCTACCCATATTTTCCCCCCGGATAGACATCTTTTTCCGGGACTCCCCGCATTCCCGGGGGCGGGAGAGAGGGATGGTTCGGGGATCGCCGAACGGTGCGTGACGCATGCTGGGGGCATGGCTCGTACTCGACGTTCGGATGGCGGGGCCCGCTGCCGGGGCGCGGGAGCCCGCCTGGCCGCGTTGGCCGCCCTGCTCGCCGACGAAACCCGGGCGGCGTTCTGCCTCGCGCTTCTCGACGGCCGCGCGTGGACGGCGAGGGAGCTCGCGCGGCATGCCGGCGTGGCCGCCTCCACCACCAGCGAACACCTGGGCAGACTCGTCGAGGGCGGGCTGCTCGCCGAGGAACGGCAGGGCCGCCATCGTTAGGTTCGGCGAGCAGGGCATGGCCCTGACAGGGCGGCGGACGCGGCGTCCTCTCGTACGCGGCTGCCTGGACTGGACCGAACGCAGACCGCATCTGGCGGGAACCGCCGGGGCCGTGCTGTGCCGCCACGCGTTCGACGCGGGATGGTGCGCACGGATAGGTTCCGGCCGGGCGGTGAAGGTGACGCCCGGCGGTGAACGGGCGCTGGCGGAACTCCTGGGCATCGGCCCCGAAAAACTTCGTTGAGCATCGAAACGATCGCGGCTTAGCTTCGCCGCATGGAAATCTCATCGCTTCGGCGGGCGGCCTGGCCCGCACCACGGCCGGCCGGCTGGGCGCCACCACCTACGTCGTGCCGGCACTGGTCGTGCTCATGTCCTGGCTGCTGCTCGACGAGGTGCCCGGTCCGCTCACGCTGGCCGGTGGCGCCCTGTGCCTGGCGGGAGTGGCCGTCTCCCGCAGCAGCGCTCGTGTCCCTCGCAGCGGAGATGTGAGCCGGGCACTCCCGGGTTCTCGTCCCGGGCAGGCGGGGTGACCTGGCACGATCGGTGGCATGAGTGCTGTTCCTCCCGGATCCGGATGGCCGGGCGACCCCGCCGGACCCGACACCCCCGTCGCCCATGACGCCCTCGACGTGGCCAAACTCGCGGGCGAGAGCCGTACGGTCGCGGAGTTGACCGCCCGCCAGTCGGTGTGCCGGGCCTGCCCCCGGCTCGTCGAGTGGCGGGAGAGCGTCGCCGACACCAAACGGCGGGCGTTCGCCGACGAGACCTACTGGGGCCGGCCGATCCCCGGCTGGGGTGACGACCGGCCGCATACGCTCATCGTCGGGCTCGCTCCGGCGGCGCATGGTGGGAACCGTACGGGCAGGATCTTCACGGGGGACCGCAGCGGTGACTGGCTGTTCGCCTCGCTGTACCGCACGGGCCTGGCGACCCGCGAGACGAGCACGCACGCCGGCGACGGTCAGCGGCTCATCGGGGCGCGGATGATGGCGGCGGTCCGGTGCGCACCGCCCGCGAACAAACCGACCACCCAGGAGCGGGACGCGTGCTTCCCCTGGCTGGCCCGGGAGCTCGCGATGACGGCCGAGTCGACCCGGGTCATCGTGGCGCTCGGCGGCTTCGCCTGGCAGGCCGTCTGGCCCGCGCTGCGGGAGGCGGGCTTCACGCTGCCGTCGCGCAGACCGCGGTTCGGGCACGGAGTGGAGGTGCCCATCGCGTACGGCACGGCCCCGGTGACGCTGATCGGCTGCTACCACCCCAGCCAGCAGAACACCTTCACGGGCCGGGTCACGGCGGAGATGCTCGACGCGGTCTTCGCCAGGGCCGTCGAAATCGCGCGGACGACGAGCTTGTGAACTGCTTCACGAGTGTGAAATCGGTCACCGACAGAAGTTCCAAGGATCTTCTACCTGCGAAAACCCGACATCCTCGACTCTGATCAGAAAAACCGCATAACTTTCCCCAAGGCGGGTTGGTGCGGATGCCAACTCGTGACCTAAGCTTGTGAATAGATTCACAAGTGAGGGCAGGAGCATGAACCGCAAGCCGAAGCACATCGTCATCGTCGGCGGTGGATACGTGGGCCTCTACACCGGCCTGCGCCTCCAGCGCACGCTGCGCGCGGAGCTCCGCGACGGGAGCGTGCAGATCACGCTGATCGACCCGCAGTCCTACATGACCTACCAGCCGTTCCTCCCCGAGGCCGCGGCGGGGAACATCTCCCCACGCCACGTCGTGGCCCCGCTCCGCCGCGTGCTCCCGAAGGTCCGGATCCTGAACGGCCGGGTCGCCAAGGTGCACCACGCGGCCAGGACCCTGGTCTTCGAGCCGTCCGTCGGCCACGCCCGGGAGATCGAGTACGACGTCGTCGTCATGGCGGCCGGCTCCATCTCCCGGACGCTGCCCATCCCCGGCCTGGCCGACGCGGCGATCGGCTTCAAGACCATCGGCGAGGCCATCGCACTGCGCAACCGGGTCCTCGCCCTGCTGGACCGGGCCGACTCGACCGACGACCCGGAGGTGCGCCGCCGGGCGCTCACCTTCGTCGTGGTCGGCGGTGGTTTCGCGGGCATCGAGGCGCTCGCCGAGCTCGAGGACATGACCGAGGACTCGATCAAGTACTACCCGGCCATCAAGAAGAGCGATCTGCGCTGGGTCCTCATCGAGGCCAGCGACCGCATCCTGCCCGAGGTCGGCCCCGAGATGGGCGAGTGGACGGCCGAGCAGCTCCGCGAGCGCGGCATCGAGCTCAAGATGGAGACCCGGCTGGAGTCCTGTGTGGGCGGCCTCGTCAAGACCTCCGACGGCGACGAGTTCGAGTCGGCGACGATCGTGTGGACCGCCGGCGTGAAGCCCAGCCCGGTCGTCGACTACACCGACCTTCCCCTGGACGAGCGCGGACGGATCAAGACGACCACCCGGTTGACCGTCGCCGGGGTCAAGGGCGCCTTCGCGGCCGGGGATATCGCCGGGGTGCCCGACATGACCAACCCCGGCCGCTACTGCGCGCCCAACGCCCAGCACGCCGTACGGCAGGCCAGGGTCCTCGGCGACAACGTCGCGGCGTACCTGCGCGGTGGGAAGCTGAAGGACTATCGGCACAAGTACGCCGGATCGGTCGCCGGTCTCGGCCTGTACCGAGGGGTCGCGAACGTCTACGGCATGAAGCTACGTGGCTTTCCTGCCTGGTTTATGCACAGAACGTACCATCTGTCGCGAGTGCCCACCTTAAACCGAAAGGTGCGGGTAGTGGCAGATTGGACGCTCGCGCTGTTCTTCAAGAGGGAGACCATCTCGCTGGGCGAGATCGAGCACCCGCGCGATGTGTTCCGGGCCGCCGCGGCCAGGAAGGGAGGACAGCCCGCCCAGGTGAAGACGACCTAGAGGCTGCTTGGCAGCGACCTCGACGGGGCGCGTCACGACCGCGGATCGCGGCCCGGGAACGGGTCATCCGAGCAAGGACGTGGCTTTGAAACACGACCTAAGCCACAACCGGTTACACATGACTGATCCTTGACATATGATCGCGACGCCCCCGTAGCCCAATGGCAGAGGCAAGCCCCTTAAAAGGGCTGTGGTGTGGGTTCGAGTCCCACCGGGGGCACTCGCGTGACGCTCACCGGAAGGACCCGTGACCTCGGCGGCGAGGTCACGGTCCGCCATCGGGTCCGCCAGACGCGTGCCGGACCAGGGAGATCACGGGCGGGCCCGATGGGGGCGGCCGGGGCCGCGCGTACGGCCCTTGCCGCAGGACGTGGCGTTGTCGGAGTTCGCGTGCATCCTGTGCAGGGCCGCCATGAGCGGAAGCTGGAGCACGAACCGGGCGCCCCCGAGCAGGGAGTCCTCCACCCGGAGTTTCCCGCCGTGAGACAGGGCGACGTCTCGGGCGATGGCCAGGCCCAGCCCGGTGCCGCCGCGGTCGCGGCTGCGTGCGGCGTCGAGTCGCATGAACCGCTCGAAGACCCGCTCGCGCTCACCCGGGGGGACGCCCTCGCCGTCGTCGTTGACGGTCAGTTCCGCGTCCAGCCCGACCTTGCGCACCGACACCTCGATGGTGCCCCTGGCGTGTCGCTGGGCGTTGTCCAGCAGATTGCCCACCAGCCGGCCGACATAGCCGGGGACGACCTTGACCATGACGTCGTCCTCGATGCTGAGCTGCGGCTGGATCCGGCCTCCTCGCTGGCAGATCTCGTCCTGCACCAGCTCGCCCAGGTCGACCGGCCGCCACTCGGCCGGCCCGCTCGTCGCCACCCGGGCCAGCAGGAGCAGATCGGAGATGATCGCCTGCAGCCGCTCGACGTCGCGCAGCGCGTGCTCGGCCATCTCACGCACGTCGGTCTGCTCGGGATGGAGTCTGGCCTCCTCCAACTGTGCGCGCAGCCCGGCCAGAGGGGTGCGCAGTTCGTGTGATGCGTCGGCGGCGAACTGCCGCTGCGACTGAAGCGCACGCATGGTGGTCTCCTTGGCCTGTTCGATGCGGCTCAGCGTGCTGTTCACGGTGCGGGCGAGCTTGGCGATCTCGTCCTCCCCGGGAGGCTCGGGTACTCGCGTACTCAGGTCATGGACGTTGATGGCGGCCAGCTCGGCCCGGATGGCCTCGACCGGACGCAGGATCCGGCCGGCGACCTTCCACGCGCCCCAGCCGGTCAATGCGATCAAGATGGCGGCCTGCGCCGCGAAGAGCAGATCGAAGCCGCGCGGCCCGGTCGTGACCGAGGCGGGACGCCCCGCGTACACGACCTGCGACCCGACCCGGATGGCGGACAGGCGCACGCAGTCGTGCCGGTCGCCGGAACAGACCTCGACGTCCTCCTGGGAATCGCGCCCGGAAGGCCAGACCGTGGTCAGCGGCGGCAGGCCGAGCGCGCGTGGAGAAGAGGCGACGACCCGCTGGCCGGGCCCGACGACCTGAACCAGGTCGATGCCGGACACCTGCGGTGTGATCGGATCGGTGAGCCGACCGGACCGGACGGCGGCGGCGGTGATCGACGCCTGCTCGCGCGCGTCCGTCCACATCGCGTCGGTCAGCGCGTGGCGGGTCACGATCGTGCCCAGCACCGCCGCCGGGACCATCAGCACCGTCGCGAGCAGGGTGGCCAAGAGCGTGATGTACCCACGGAGGGACTGCGGGCGCGGGCCGCGGACGGATAACCGCTTGCGCTCCAACAGTGAATGGATGGCCTGCATCCGACGTCCTCCTGACGGCGTGCCCGCTACCCGGCGGTGCTGGTGGTGATCGACCGGGGCATGCGCGACGCCCATCGCCGTTTGCCGGTTTCTCCCGACCTACCCGGAATTCGGACCGGGGAGCGTGTTTCAGGTCCGGGCTTCGGCAGCTGTTCTTCTATGACGAGATGGGACGGGGGTTCCGCGTCAGGCGTCTTCCGCCCTGCTCGTGGGCCTGGTGTCCTAATCTGTACCTGTCACGCTAGCACCAGACTTGAATGCATCAAGTAAAGGAACCGTCCTAGTTTGCCTCTCGGCCGAAGGGACGGCCAATGGCGGAACGGCACTCGTTTTTCCTGGTCAGCGGTCATTGTCCAAGCCGAGTACCGACGCCTTCGCGCTATGCTGGAATATCTCAAGTAAAGGAAACATCCCAGTTTCACTACCTCGGTCGTCGCCGGGGGACGCCGGGGCGGGAACCGGGAGCGATCCCTGACCGTTGGACGACATGGTGGAGTGGCAGGACTTGTGCGCCTGCCGTTCCCCGGGCAACATCCCCAGATAAAGCCGTGCGAGAGGCTGATCGGCGAGTCGCGTCCTGGAGGCAAGCAGCGATGCAGAGCAGGAACCCCATATTCACCCGGCGTGGGGCGGGCGGTCAGCAGACCTGGTCCACTCCCACGCCATCCGTTGACCAGTTGAACGCGATGTACGGCGCGCCGTCGTACGCGCCGCCCGCCGCCGGGCGGGCGATGACGATCGACGACGTCGTGATGCGCGGCTTCATGACGCTCGGCACGCTGATCGTCTCGGCGGCTCTGGCGTGGTACTTCGACCTGCCCCCGGCTCTCGCCGTCCCGGCGGCGCTGGTCGGTCTGGTCATCGGACTGATCGTCTCGTTCAAGCAGAGCACGAACCCCGCGCTCATTCTCGGCTACGCCGTCTGCTACGGCGTCGCGATCGGCATCATCAGCCACATCGCGGACGACTACATCGCCAAGGGGATCGTCCTGCAGGCGGTCGTCGGCACGATGGTGGCCTTCGGCGGCACCCTGGCCGTCTACGCACTCAAGATCTTCCGGCCCACGCCGAAGTTCACGAAGTTCGTGATCGCCGCCGGGTTCGCCGCGGTCGGCCTGATGCTCCTCAACTGGATCGCGAGCATCTTCGTCGGCGGTGGCCTCGGTCTGCGTACCGACAGCCCGTTGGGCTGGATCTTCAGCGTCGCGATGATCCTGCTCGGCTGCTTCTTCCTGCTCCTCGACTTCAGTGAGGTCGAGCAGGGGGTGCGGGCCGGCGTGCCGGAGCGCTACTCCTGGCTGATGGCGTTCGGCCTGACGCTGAGCCTCGTCTGGCTCTACCTGGAGATCCTCCGCTTCATCAGCTATTTCTCCAGCAGCGATTGACCCGTTGCCCCCGGGCGTACGTGTAGGGGTGCGCCTATCAGGACGAGATGGAAAGTGTCATCACTTTTGATCAACATCCTGTAACAAAATGATGACGTTAGGGTCTTGTCAACCGAAGGGCGGTGATGCAGGGTGACACAAAGCAGCGTTTTCGTGGAGGTGGCCATGTCGCTGAACCATTCGCCGGAGACCCAGACCAAGCTGATCGCCCGCGTCCCGTCCATCACCGGGCGCGACCTCCCCGAGTGGTTCCAGACCATCGATAACGGTCCATCGTTCCTACGCTGTGAAGAACGGGCGAAGTGGCTGGCCGACGAGCACGGACTCACCCACGGCTACGCCGCGGCGATCGTCCGGGAGCACGAACGACGGCGGCGGGCCTAGAAAACAGACCCTTACCCCGGCTCTGACATGATGCGCCCGCACCATCCCCGGTGCGGGCGCATCATTGTGTTATGGATCTAGACAAGGCTCGTGAATTCGTCCGGACCAACCACCGGGCCGTCATGCTCACGTGGCACTCCGACGGTCGGCCGCAGACGTCTCCGGTCACCGTCGGCTGCGACGAGGACGGGTACATCGTGGTCAGCAGCCGCGAGACGGCGATCAAGACCCGCAACCTGCGCAAGAATCCGCAGACGTTCCTCACCGTGATGACGGACGCCTTCTACGGCCCGTGGATCCAGGTCGAGGGCACCGCGGAGATCGTCTCGCTGCCCGAGGCGATGGACCACCTGGTCGACTACTACCGGCGGATCAGCGGGGAGCACCCCGACTGGGACGACTACCGTTCCGCGATGATCCGGGACAAGCGGGTGATCATCCGTATCACACCCACCCGCGCCGGCCCGGACCACCACGGCTGACCGGCCGTCACTCACGGCTCGAGGGGGCGGAGCGGGAGGGAGCGAGGACCGCACGCGCAAGCCCGCGGCAAGCGGGCTTCGCAGCGGACCGGAGCTTCCTCCCGGCGCAGCCCCCGGGCTTCACCGAAATTTCCGACCAGGGACTGGGACACGACCTGGGTCGTGTTTCAAAGTCATGTCCTGCTGCGCGTGGCCCAGATGGCGCCTCGCCGCGTTCTCGTCGTCGCCCGTAGCTCCGCTACGGGCTCCTCCTCGGCCTTGCGATGCATCCATCTGGATCCACGCTCGCGACGGACAGCACTTTGAAACGCTCCCTAGACGAGCCGCTCCAGGATCATCGCCATGCCCTGGCCGCCGCCCACGCACATCGTCTCCAGGCCGATGGTCTTGTCGTGGAAGCGGAGACCGTTGAGCAGCGTGGACGTGATGCGGGCACCCGTCATGCCGAACGGGTGCCCGACCGCGATCGCCCCGCCGTTCACGTTGAGGCGGTCGATGTCGATGCCGAGCTCCCGGTAGGACGGGATGACCTGCGCGGCGAACGCCTCGTTGATCTCGACGAGGTCCACGTCGCCGATGGACATCCCGGCCCGTGCGAGGGCCTGCCGGGAGGCCTCGACCGGCCCGAGCCCCATGATCTCGGGGGACAGCGCGGTCACGCCGGTCGAGACGATCCGCGCCAGCGGGGTGATGCCCAGCTCGGCCGCCCTGGTGTCGCTCATCACGATCACCGCGGCCGCCCCGTCGTTCAGCGGGCAGCAGTTGCCGGCCGTGATCGTGCCGTCAGGGCGGAAGACCGGCTTGAGCTGGGAGACCGCTTCGTACGTCGTGCCGGCACGCGGGCCGTCGTCCTTGCTGACCACGCTGCCGTCGGGCAGCGTGACCGGGGTGATGTCACCGGCCCAGAAGCCGTTCGCGATCGCCTTCTCCGCGAGGTTCTGCGACCGTACGCCGAACTCGTCCTGCTCCTGCCGCGACACCCCCTTCAGCGCCGCCACGTTCTCGGCGGTCTGCCCCATCGCGATGTAGACGTCGGGCAGGTCGCCGTCCTCGCGCGGGTCGCGCCACACCGGCGCGCCGCCCTTGGCCGACTCCTCCGTACGGCTCTGGGCCCCCGCGAAGAGCGGGTTCGCCGTGTCGGGGAGTGAGTCGGAGCTGCCCTTGACGAACCGGGAGACCGTCTCCACCCCGGCGGAGATGAAGACGTCGCCCTCGCCCGCCTTGATCGCGTGGAACGCCATCCGGGTCGTCTGCAGTGAGGACGAGCAGTAGCGGGTGACGGTCGTGCCCGGCACACCGTCGAGGCCGAGCAGCACCGCCACCACCCGCGCCATGTTGTAGCCCTGCTCACCGCCGGGCAGGCCGCACCCGAGCATCAGGTCGTCCACGTCGCTCGGGTCGAGCTGCGGCACCTTCGCCAGTGCGGCCTGGATCATCTGGACGGTCAGGTCGTCGGGGCGGATGTCCTTCAGCGATCCCTTGAACGCGCGGCCGATCGGCGACCGCGCGGTCGCCACGATGACTGCCTCGGGCATGTGGCCCTCCCCTTGCTCCTGCGCCACCGATTCCGGCGGTCTCCTGATCAGGAGGTTACCCTTCGGCCCGGAACAACCTTCGGTTGGTCATCCGTACATGCCGGGGGTGGTGGCGGTGCCGTCCTTGACGGCGTGCATCGCGCCCTTCTCGTCCCGCCACAGCCGCCAGCCGTTCTGGCTGCCCGTGAACCAGGCGGGCGGTGCGGACGCCGACGTGATCCGCTTGCCGCTGGCCAGGTCGAACTCGCACAGTGCCGCGATCGAGTAGAACCCGGGGGTCAGCCCGCGCAGCGGCAGCGGCTTCGGATCGGTCACGCAGAACGACCACCCGCTGGTCCCCTTCACCGGGGTCGGTTCGCCGGTGGCGAGATCGAAGACCGAGCCCGCCGCGTTCCGCTTGAGAAAGCCCAGCTTCTCCATGTCCCCCGGGAACGCGAGCCACCACCCGGAGCCGGGCACCTGACCCGGGGTGATCTGGCCGACCACCCGCCCCGTGTCCGCGTCGAGCCGGGCGAATCCGCCGTACTGCCCCTGCTGGTCCACCGGGCGGACCACCGGTGCGAAGGCGGGGTTGCCGCTGGGGTAGACGCGGACCACCGACGGGCGCATCCAGTCGACCATGCCGTTGCTGAGCCGGACGGAGAACAGTCCGAACGTCGAGGTCTGCTTGGTCTGCGGATTGGTGTAGGGGGCGACGTAGCCCACGAGCTTGTCGCCGGTCGCCCCGAACGCCCAGCCGCCGGACAGATCGACGCCCGGGCCGAGGGCCTGCTCGATCGGAAGCTGCCAGACCGTCTTGCCGTCCTTCAGGTCGTGTGCCTCGACCACGGGGTGGGACGCGAGGCGCAGCAACACGACGCGCTCGCGGTCCGACCACTCGACCTCGGCGATGCCGGGCAGCCGCCACAGCGTCTTTCCGGTCTTCGGCTCCAGGACGACCATGCGGGCCGACGAGAGCTCGGTGTTCTCCGACAGGCAGACGTACGGCCCGCAGCGCTGGGGGCCGAAGGTCGAGTGGACGGGCCTGGTCCACAGCTCACGCCCGGTGCGGGCGTCCCTCGCGACGAGGGTCGCCCGCTGCTTGCTCTCCTTGGCCTTGTCCTGGTCGTTCTGGCCGGCCACGGGATCGAGGGAGACGACCACCCCCTCGGTGCCGATCTCGACGGTGGCGGGGGCCTGCACCCCCATCCCGGGTAGCCGTCCGGTCATCGTCGTCGGCTTGGCCCACAGCTTCCGGCCGCTGGCCAGGTCGAGGACCACGGTCTCCAGCGTGCCGTCGGGCTTCATCGAGGTGGTCGCCGCCACCCCGGCCCCCATCGTGGCGCGGCTGACGGCGTTCACCTGGGCGTTGTCCCAGGCGGGGTGGTCCGTTTCCGCTTCACTGCCGGAACAGCCTGCCAACGCCCCGGTTGCCAGCAGGACGGTCGCTGTGAGGGTCAGAACGGGTCTCGCGTTAGGCCGGGTCATGTCGCTCCTACAGGGGGTGATGGCCTGGCCGCGAGGAGTGATCGGAATCAGCCGTTCGGCATCGGCCCGGGCCGTCGGCGGAGCATGGCGGCCCATCGTCCGTCGGGGCCGACCGCTTCGCCGTCGACCCGGGTCGCGCTGACCTCGGTGCCGGGTTCCTCTACGGCCATTGCCGCCAGATGCGATCCTTCGCCGCGCAGTGGTTCCGACTCGGGCCACAACCCCAACGCGGCGCATACAGACGGTAGCACCGCGTAAGCGGATTGTAGGTAACCTTGGGCAGATGGATGATAACGATCAGGTCCGAACATCTCGGCAGGGTTGGCCTCGAACTCGGGTCCGAGCAGGTCGGCGAAGGC
>NZ_BCBX01000036.1:137356-261113 GCF_001417795.1 Sphaerimonospora mesophila
CCGTACGGCCGCCCGCCTCGATGACGGCGACCGTCTGGGCGGCCGCCAGCAGGCGGGACCAGCGCCGGGTCACCCACCGCAGCGGCTGGGCGAGCGGGCGGATCGTGCCCAGGTCGGGGCAGGTCCCGACGACCACCTCGGCGCCCGCCTCGCGCAGCCGCCGCACCGCCAGCTGCAGATGCCGTACGGCACGGGCCGGCGAAGTGGCGCTTGTCACGTCGTTGGCGCCGATGAAGATGACGGCTATGTCGGGACATGCCTCGAGTGCGCGGTCGACCTGGCCGTCCAGGTGGACCGACTCGGCGCCGGACTCGCCGTACACATGCAGCCGCACCGGGCGCTCGGCGACGGTGGCGAGGCCGAGCGCGATGTTGACCGCGGGGGTGTCGGCCGGGTCGGTCATGCCGAGGCCGACGGCGGTGGAGTCGCCGAGCATGACCATGCTGATCGGTTCGCCGGAGACGATGTCGCCGGGGAACGGCCCGTAGACCCCGTCGGCGTCCGGGCCGGTGTCACCGTGCGGCCGGCCGACGATCTTCCTCGCGACCATCGCCTCCGCGATGAGCAGTCCGTACGTGAGCGCGCCCAGTGCGGTCAGGCCGCCTCCGCCCAGCGCGGCGGCGGTGGCGATGCGCCGCGCGGCTCGTGCCGCGCTCGACGTCCAGAACACGGTTCTCCCCTCGTCTGGCGGTACGGTTTGGGAGAGAAATTAGCCGAGCCCCGGCCACCCCTACGGGACCTCGGCTGGGGGCAGGCTGACAAAGCTTCGGTAAATCAAGGTGGTCTTCTCCGTGCGCGTACACGACTCGCTGATCGAGCTGATGGGTGACACGCCGCTCGTCCGGCTTCGTAAGGTGACGGCGGGCGTGCCCGCCCAAGTGCTGGCCAAGGTCGAGTATTTCAACCCGGGCGGCTCGGTGAAGGACCGGATCGCGCTGCGGATGGTCGAGGCCGCCGAGCGGAGCGGCGCGCTCCGTCCGGGCGGGACGATCGTCGAACCGACCTCGGGCAACACGGGCGTCGGGCTGGCCATCGTGGCGCAGGAGAAGGGCTACCGCTGCCTGTTCGTCTGCCCCGACAAGGTGGCCCAGGACAAGATCGCCGTGCTGCGCGCGTACGGCGCCGAGGTGGTGGTGTGCCCGACCGCGGTCTCGCCCGACCACCCGGACTCGTACTACTCGGTCTCCGACCGGCTGGCCAGGGAGACGCCGAACGCCTGGAAGCCGGACCAGTACTCCAACCCGGACAACCCGGCCAGCCACTACCACTCGACGGGCCCGGAGATCTGGGCGCAGACCGAGGGCCGGATCACCCACTTCGTCGCGGGCATCGGGACCGGCGGCACGATCAGCGGCACCGGGAAGTACCTCAAGGAGGTCTCCGGCGGCAAGGTGAAGATCATCGGCGCGGACCCGGAGGGGTCGGTCTACTCCGGCGGCACCGGCCGTCCCTACCTGGTCGAGGGCGTCGGCGAGGACATCTGGCCGGCCACCTACGACACGACGATCTGCGACGAGGTCATCGCGGTCTCCGACCGTGACTCCTTCCTCATGACGCGCCGCCTGGCCCGGGAGGAGGCCCTGCTGGTCGGTGGTTCGTGCGGGATGGCGGTCGTGGCGGCCCTGCGGGTGGCCCAGACGGCAGGACCCGACGACGTCGTCGTGGTGCTGCTGCCGGACGGCGGGCGCGGCTATCTGTCGAAGATCTTCAACGACGAGTGGATGGCCGACTACGGATTCCTCACCACCTCGAGCGAGGAAGGGCTGGTCGGCGACGTGCTCGGCCGCAAGAGGTCGGGGCTGCCGCAGTTCGTCCACGTGCACCCGGACGAGTCGGTCGGCACCGCCATCTCGATCATGCGGGAGTACGGCGTGTCGCAGCTGCCGGTGATGAAGGAGGAGCCCCCGGTCATGGCGGCCGAGGTCGTCGGCTCGATAGTCGAGCGCGACCTCCTGGAGGGCCTCTACCGCGGCAGGGTGCGCTCGGAGGACGAGCTCGGCGACCACATGTCGGCGCCGCTGCCCATGATCGGTATCGGTGAGCCGGTCGCCCGGGCCGTCGAGGCGCTGGAGAAGGCCGACGCCGCGGTGGTGCTGGACGACGGCAAGCCCGTCGGCATGGTCACCCGCCAGGACCTCCTGGCCTTCCTGGCCAACCACTGACCCCCCTATCCCGTGATCTTGCGTTTTCTCGCAGGCCAACAGGGCGGCCTGCGAGAAAATGCAAGATCACGGGATGGGTGGGGGTGAGTGGCTCCCGCTGCGGCTACGCTCGGGGCCATGAACCATGGCTTCGAAACTCTGGCCATTCACGCCGGTCAGGAGGCGGACCCGCACACCGGCGCGGTCGTGCCGCCCATCTACGCCGTCTCGACCTACAAGCAGGACGGCGTCGGCGGGCTGCGGGCCGGATACGAATACAGCCGATCGGCGAACCCGACCAGGACCGCGCTCGAGGAGGCGATCGCCGCCGTCGAGGGCGGCGTCCGCGGCCTCGCGTTCGCGTCCGGCCTGGCCGCCGAGGACACGCTGCTGCGCACCGTCTGCCGTCCCGGCGACCACGTCCTGATCCCCGACGACGCGTACGGCGGCACCTATCGGCTGTTCGCCAAGGTGCTGGAGGGCTGGGGCCTGTCCTTCGACCCGGTCCCGGTCGGTGACGTCGACGCCGTGCGCGCAGCCGTACGGCCGCAGACCAGGGCGATCTGGGTGGAGACCCCGACGAACCCGCTGCTGGGCATCGCCGACATCGCCGCGCTGGCGGACGTCGCCCACGACGCCGGTGCGCTGCTGCTGGTGGACAACACGTTCGCCTCGCCGTACCTGCAGCAGCCGCTGGCGCTCGGCGCCGACGTGGTGATCCACTCGACCACCAAGTACGTCGGGGGCCACTCCGACGTGGTCGGCGGCGCGCTGGTCGCCCGCTCGACCGAACTGGGGGAGCGGCTCGCCTACCACCAGAACGCGATGGGCGCGGTGGCCGGGCCGTTCGACGCCTGGCTGACCCTGCGCGGCCTGAAGACCCTGGGCGTACGGATGGACCGGCACTGCGACAACGCCGAGCGGGTGGCCGACCTGCTGCTGTCGCACCCGAAGGTGACCCAGGTGCTCTATCCGGGCCTGCCGGAACATCCCGGACACGAGGTCGCGGCCAAGCAGATGCGGCGCTTCGGCGGCATGGTGTCGTTCCGTGTCGCCGGAGGCGAGGAGGCCGCGGTCGAGGTGTGCAACCGCGCCAGGCTGTTCACGCTCGGGGAGTCGCTCGGCGGGGTCGAGTCGCTGATCGAGCACCCGGGCCGGATGACGCACGCGTCGGCCGCCGGGTCGCCGCTCGAGGTCCCCGGCGATCTCGTCCGGCTGTCCGTCGGCATCGAGACCGTCGACGACCTGCTGGCCGACCTCTCCGAGGCTCTCGGCTGACGTTCTAGTTTCCGCTCCGCGCCGGGGTGGTGCGGCCCGGCGCGGCGGAACCGGCGGCGGGCAGCCACCGTTCGCACAGCAGGACGGCGAGTGCCGCCGCGGTCAGCACGGCACCGGCCACGGTCACACTCCGGGCGCCCGTGTGGTCGATGAGCGCGCCGCCGAGCAGCGAGCCGCCCGCGATCCCGATGTTGAAGGCCGATCCGGTGCCGGCGGAGGCCATGTCCGTGCTGCCCGGGGCCACCTGCAGCCCGCGGCTCGCGATGGCGGCGGCCAGCGCGCTGAACGACAGGCCCATGACACAGAGGCCGGCCACCGCCACCGGGTGCACGGTTCCGAAGGTGTACAGGGTGAGCAGCGCGCCGGTGAGCAGGGCCAGCGGCGCGAGCAGCGCCGCGCGGGGACTGGTGTCGAGCAGCCGGCCGATCGCGATCGTCCCGCCGACGCCGGCGATCCCGGAGGCGAGCAGCAGCGGGCTCAGCGCGGACGGGGTGAAGCCGCCGAACTCCAGCAGGAACGGGGTGATGTAGGTGTACGCCGTGAGATATCCGCCCACCCCGATCACGGTGGCGACGATGAGGAGGGCGTAGCGGCGGGCGTCCGGAGTCGCCCCCCGGCCCGGCTCGTGGCCGTTCGCGCCGGCCCCTGCCCGCCGGTCGCCGGGCATCAGCTTGGCGATGGTGACGCAGGTGACGAGGCCGACCACGGCGGTCAGGGCCAGCGCGGTGCGCCAGCCGAACTGCTGGCCGAGCCAGGTGCCCGTCGGCACGCCGAGGACGGGCCCGAGCGCGCTGCCGATCGACAGCCGGGCGACGGCCCGCCCCCGGAACTCCGGGGGGAACATCGCGGCCGCTGCCGGGGTCGCGACCGCCCAGAAGAGCGCCTGGGTGGCCGCGACCAGCAGCCGCCCGCCGAGCAGCACCGGATAGTTCGGTGCCACCGCGGTCAGCAGCGTCCCGGCGACGAACACCCCCAGGGTGACGATCAGCAGCGTGCGCCGCGGCACCCGTTGGGTGAGCCGGGTGAGCGGCAGCGACGCCAGCACCACCACCGCGGCGTACCCGGTGACGAGCAGGCCCGTCTCGGCCGGCGACCGACGCAGGTCGGCGGCCATCACCGTCAGCAGTCCGATGGGCAGCAGCTCGGCGGTGACATAGGTGAAGGCGCCGACGGCGAGGGCGACCAGCGCCCAGGTCGCACGGCGTCGCGTGGCAAGGTGCACCCGATCCTCTTCCCCCGTTTTCGGTCAAAGACGTTCTACCGGACATAGGGGAAAAGAGGGAATCATTTACGGGTTGAAGAAGACCATAAGGGCGAGGATGACCAGCCAGATCAGCGCGGTGATGCCGGAGAGCGCGGCGATCCGCCCGGTCTGCACCTTGGCGTCGTCCTCAGTGGTCTCGGTGGACAGCGCCTGAATCGCGGTACGTTGATCGCGCTCGATGATCATCAGTAGCGCCCCCGCCACGATGAACAGGGTCATCGACGCGGACAGGTAGGGCCGCCCCAGCGCGCCGCCGCCCAGCAGCATCCCGAAGAGGAACACACCCAGTGTCAGCAGCCCGAACAGCCGGGTGGAGCGGTTGAGATAACGCAGCACGTTGACGTCGCGTGCGCGAATGTAGCGAGGGGTGACGCTGGTGACCGCGGTCAGTGGCCCGAGCGCGAAGATCGCGAACCCTACATGCAGCCACAGCAGCAGGTTGCTGGAGAACGACATGCGGCGAGGCTATCGCCTTTCCCCGTCGCCATCCGGTTCCGCTGCGGTCTCAGAGGTCTGCTCGACGCCGAGGCGTTTCCTCCGGTTCGAGAACGCCACCTGGCAGGGCGGTTCGTGGGAGGCCGACGGGGGCTGTTGGGAAAGCGCGGTGGCCGAGGGCGACCGGCGGTTCAGGAGCCGAGGTAGTGCAGCACGGCCAGGACCCGGCGGCTGTACCCCGTCGTGTGGGACAGCGCGAGCTTGTCGAACAGGGCGTTGACGTGTTTTTCCACCGCGCTCTGCGACACGTGCAGCGACTGGGCGATCGAGGCGTTGGTCAGGCCCTGCGCCATCAGCTCCAGCACCTCCCGCTCGCGCGTGGTCAGCCGGGAGAGGGGGTCGGCACGGCTGGTGCGGGCGAGCAGTTGCCGCACCACCTCGGGGTCGAAGGCGGCGCCTCCGGCGCCCACCCGTTCCAGCGCGTCAAGGAAGTCGCCGACCTGGGCCACCCGGTCCTTCAGCAGGTAGCCGATGCCCTCGACGTTCGCGCTCATCAACTCGGTGGCGTACCTCTTCTCCACGTACTGCGACAGCACCAGCACCTTGACGTCCGGCCAGCGGCGCCTGATCTCCAGGGCCGCGCGCAGCCCCTCGTCGGTGTGCGTGGGCGGCATCCGCACGTCGACCACCACCGCGTCGGGCTCCTGCGCGGCCACCGCCTCGATCAGCGAGTCGCCGTCGCCTACCGCGGCGAGCACCTCGTGACCCTCCTCGGCGAGCAGCCGCACCAGGCCCTCGCGCAGCAGGGTGGAATCTTCTGCGAGGATCACCCGCACGGCAGCTCCGCCACGATCGTGGTCGGCCCGCCAGGCGGGCTGGTCACCGTGAAGCGGCCGTCGAGCGCGGCCACCCGGCGCGCCAGCCCGGACAGCCCGCCGCCCGTCGCGTCGGCACCGCCCACTCCGTCGTCGCGCACCCTCACGACGACCATCGTGCCCTCTGCACGAACCTCGAGGGTGACCAGGGTCGCCCCGGAGTGCTTGTCCGCGTTGGTCACCGCCTCGCTGGCCACGAAATAGGCCACCGTCTCCACCGCGGCCGGGGGCCGCGCCGTCAGCTCGCAGGAGACCTCGACGGGGACCCCGGCGCGCTCGGCCACACCCGCCAGCGCGTCGGCCAGCCCAAGGGAGTCCAGCCCGGACGGGTAGACCCGCCAGGCGACCTCACGCAGCTCGGTCAGCGCCTGCTGGGCCTGCTCGTGCACCTGCTCCAGCAGCTCCGTCCGCCCCCGGCGGGCGCGCCCGGCCAGCATCGACAGCGCGACCAGCCGCTGCTGCAGACCGTCGTGCAGGTCCCGCTCGATTCTGCGTCGCTCGGAGTCGACCGCCGCCAGCACACCCGCACGGCTCTCGGTCAGCTCGATGATCCGCCGCCGGAGCGCCTCGGTGGGGTCGGGAGCGAGCATCCGTACGGCGAGCCGCCGCTCCAGCGCGTCCACTCCCACCAGCCCCGACAGGTCGAGGAAGAGCAGGACCAGGCCGGCCAGGCCGAAATAGGCGACCAGCGGAAGGCTGGGCAGCATGCCGTCCACCGGCAGCCCCTTACTCCACGACCAGGTCAGGACGGCGGCCACGACCGTGCCGCACCCGAGCAGGGCGACGATCACGCCGCCCAGGACGCCCACCGGCGCTCTGGCCGCCAGATAGCGCAACTCGCCTCCGTCGGCGCGACCGGCAAGATCGAGATCGAGACCCAAGCGGCGGATCTCGAGTGCGGCCAGCCGCCGGGCCGCGGCCCGCACTCCCGGCCGGCTCGCGAACGGCAGCGCCACCAGGACGAAAACCAGGTCGAGCAGGGCGGTGACCGTACCGACGACGACCGAGCCCAGCAGCCGCAGACCCCTAGCCGCGAGCCGCATGCCGTCCCCTGCGCCGCTCGCTCAGCCTGACGCCCACGAAGACCAGCACGGCCAGCAGCACCGTGGCGATCACGGCATTGGTGCCCACACCGACGTAGGCCTCGACCAGCGACCAGTTCTCGCCCAGCAGATAGCCGGCCAGCACGAAGACCGTGTTCCAGATGAGACTGCCGGCCGTGGTCAGCAGCGTGAAGACGCCGAGCGGCATGCGTTCCAGCCCGGCGGGGATCGAGATCAGGCTCCGGAAGATCGGGATCATCCGGCCGAAGAACACCGTCTTGCGGCCGTGCCGGAGGAACCACACCTCGGTCCTGTCGATGTCGGAGACCTTCAGCAGCGGGATCCGGGCGGCCAGGGCCAGCATGCGCTCGCGGCCCAGCAGCACTCCCACCCAGTACAGCACCAGCGCGCCGATCACCGAACCCGCCGTCGTCCACAGAAGCACGACCAGCAGGTGCATCTCGCCTCGGGAGGCGGCGAAACCGGCCAGCGGCAGGATCACCTCGCTGGGGAGGGGCGGGAAGAGGTTCTCGAGCGCGATCGCCAGGGCGGCACCCGGCGCGCCGAGTGTCTCCATCAGTTCGATCAGCCAATCCGTCATGTCCCCGAGGCTATGGACGGACAGGGTACGGCCGACATGGGGTGCGTGGCCGTTTCGGGGTGCGGGAAACCACACCTGCGGAAAACCACAGCCATATTCGGAGACCGGCCGCATACCGCGAGCCCGGCGGCCCGACCTACCGTCGCCGCTCATGACCGGAAAGATGTTCGACGTCCCGAGACGGCTGCTCGCCGGGTTGGCGGCCCTCGTCACCCTGGCCGCGGTGATCATGCTGACCGGCACCTGGCCCACGGAGATCCGCTTCCGCGGCATCCCCGCCGAGGGAGTCCGGTTCACCGTGCGGGTCCCGCACGTTGACCGGATCCGGATCGTCGCGATCGGCGAGACCGACGGACTGTCCGCGGTGCCCGGCTTCGTTCCTCGACCTCCCGGCCTGGTCGCCGCCACGAGGGAGGACGGCGATCTCGTCGCCGTCACCCGCGGCCACACCCTGACGAACGACGACGTCACGCGCTGATCGCGTACGAGCCCAGCAAGCGCACGGGGCGCGAACGCGGATGCGAGCGCAGCGTGCCGTCGGTCTCCTCCATCCGATCTTCTCGGGCCCGCTCGCAGCGGAGGTCAGCGGCGGGTGCGGGCGCGGAGGAAGTCGCTGACGACGTACTCGCCGAGGCGGTCGGCGTCGGGGGAGAAGACGCGGCCGCCGTTGCGCCGGGCGATTTCGTCGACGAACTCGCGCAGCCGGTCGTCGGGGGCGAGCATGAAGATGTTGATGGTCGCGCGCCGCCTGGTCATCTTGTCGACCTCGGCGAGGGTCAGCGTCAGCGTCTCCTGCGACGGCGGCCAGTCGAAGCGCGGCACGCCGTTCGGCATGAGGTGCGCGGTCGGCTCGCCGTCGGTGACCACCAGGACGACCGGTTCGAAGTCGGGGTGCCGGTCGAGGTGGCGGCCCGCGATCAGCAGCGCGTGGTGCAGGTTCGTGCCCTGCACCATGTCCCACTCCAGCCCGGCGAGCTCGTCGGCCCGCAGCACCCGCGCGTAGTTGGAGAATCCGATGATCTGCACCGCGTCCTGCGGGAACTTGGCCGCCACCAGCGCCTGGAGTGCCAGCGCGGTCTGTTTGGCCGCCGCCCAGGTGCCGCGCAGGGCCATCGAGTAGCTCAGGTCGACCAGCAGGCAGACCGCGGCGGCGCTTCTACGCTCGGTCTCGGCCACCTCGAAGTCGTCGACGGACAGGGTCACCGGGAACCGGCCGCCTCGCCGTACGGCGTTGACGACCGTGCGCACGACGTCGATGGGCTGCTCGTCGCCGAACCGCCAGGGCCGGTTGGAGCCGGTCGGCTCCCCGGCCGTTCCCGCGTCCCGCTGGTCGTGTTCGCCGCGCCGGCCCGAGTCGAGGGATGAGAACACCCTGCGCAGCGCGGTCTCGCCCAGCCGGCGCACCGCCTTCGGGGTGAGTTCCAGCTTGCCGCGATGCCGCCGGAGATAGCCCTGGGCCTCCAGCTCGCGCTCGACCTGTCGCAGGGCCTCCAGATCGTCGACCGCCGACCGGCCGAGCGCCCGGCGGATCGCCTCCTCGTCGATGTCGTCGAGCCGTGCGCCGGGGTAGTCCTG
Organism: Sphaerimonospora mesophila; assembly: GCF_001417795.1. Classification (NCBI taxonomy): domain Bacteria; kingdom Bacillati; phylum Actinomycetota; class Actinomycetes; order Streptosporangiales; family Streptosporangiaceae; genus Sphaerimonospora; species Sphaerimonospora mesophila. The sequence continues at coordinate 146,569 of NZ_BCBX01000036.1, forward strand.
CCGGAGCGTGGCCTCCAGGTCGCCCAGGTCGGCGAGCTCCTGCAGCGCGTTCACCGCGTCGCCCATGCCCGTCGGCCGGTCGCCGGACGTCCGCTCCGGCGTCCCCCAGTCGAGGTCGGGGCGGCGGGCGTAGAGTGCGTCGCCGAGCCGGCGCATCTGCTCGGCCAGACCGGCCTGCTCCAGCGTGTGCTCCATCAGCGCGGCCAGCTCCGCGCGCTGCTGCGGGGTAAGTGAGGCGAGCAGCCGCTGCGCGGCGGCGGCGCGGCGGGCGAGCTGATCGACCAGTTCCGTCAGATTCCGCGGGTTCTCCGGGAACATGTCCCCGTATTTCCCCATGAACCGGTCAAAGTCCTCCTGGGTGTGCTCACCCCGCGCGTCCCGCTCCAGCATGTCGTTCAGATCGGACGTCATCTGCCGGACGCGCTCCATCGCCGCCGGGTCCGGATCGGCCAGCGCCTCGCGCATGCCACGGAACCGGCTGTCGAGCACCTCACGGCGCAGCAGGTCGCGCAGCTCCTCGAACGTCCGCCGGGCGGCGGCCGAACGCCAGTCGTAGTCGGCCAGCTCCCGGATCGCGCGGGCGGTGTCGGACGGCAGCGCGTCGAGGAGCGCCTCCCGGAAGCGGCCGTCGTCATCCGGCGTCAGTTCCGCCCGTTCCTGGCCGATGGCCTTGTCCAGCAGCGCGCGGGCCCGCTCCAGGGTGCCGTCGAGCCGAGTGCTCTCCCGCAGCTCGCGGCGGCGGCGCCGTACCTCCCGGAGGAGATCGTCCAGCCCGCGCCGATCCGGCGCTCCGGGCAGGCCACGCCGCAGCAGGTCGCGCAGCGCGTCGAGCGGCGTGGACCCCGACAGGATCGCGTCGCCCATGTCGTCGAGCGCCGAGCGCACGTCGTACGGCGGGGCCAGCGGGTCCGGTCCGTCGTGATATTCCCGGTAAGCGTAGGATCCGGTCACGTTCGGTAAACCGCTCCCCCCGCCACCTCGTCCTTGGACAGGCGGCGCATCAGGTAGAGCCCCTCCAGCGCGAACTCCAGGGCCGCGGCGGCGTGGCCCGGCGACTCGTCGCCCTCGCCCATGCCCAGCCCCGACATGATCTTCGAAAGCCCGTCGACCCGTCCGATCCTGCGCAGCAGCTCGTGGGCCGCCACCAGCTCGCCCGACTCGACCCGGGCGCCCTCGCCGAACCGGTCCAGCAGCGGTGTCAGGTCGGCCCCGCCGATCGTGCCCCGGAACGTCTCCGCGGTCGCCCGGCGCAGCAGGTGGGCGAGCACCTCGATCTCCCGGCCCTCCTCGCTGACCTCGAACTCGACCTTCCCGCGCAGCGTGTGCACCACCTGTGGCAGGTCGCAGACCCGGGTGACCGGCCGCTCCTCCCCGGTCAGCGCGGCACGCCGTACGGCCGAGGCGGCCGCGGTCTCTGCCGCGGCGATGGAGAACCGGGCGGACACGCCCGACCGGCTGTCGACAGCGGTCGACTCGCGGACCAGCCGGGTGAACCTGGCGATCACCTCCAGCAGATGATCGGGGAGGTCGGCGCCGAGCTCCTCCAGGGCGGCCTCCTGGCGGATCAGGACCAGCTCGTCCTCGATCGACCGGGGATAGTGCGTGCGGATCTCCGCACCGAACCGGTCCTTCAGCGGCGTGATGATCCGGCCGCGGTTGGTGTAGTCCTCCGGGTTGGCGCTGGCGATCAGCAGGATGTCGAGCGGCAGCCGCAGGTTGTAGCCCCGGACCTGGACGTCCCGCTCCTCCAGCACGTTGAGCAGCGCGACCTGGATGCGCTCGGCCAGGTCGGGCAGCTCGTTGACCGAGAACACGCCGCGGTTCGTGCGCGGCACGAGGCCGTAGTGAACGGTCTCCGGGTCGCCCAGCGTGCGCCCCTCGGCGATCTTGATGGGGTCGACGTCGCCGATCAGGTCGCCGACCGAGGTGTCGGGCGTCGCCAGCTTCTCGCCGTACCGGTCCTCCCGGTGCAGCCAGGCCACCGGCAGGTCGTCGCCCAGCTCGGCGGCGAGCCGTACGCACCGCGCGCACACCGGGGCGTACGGATGGTCGTTGATCTCGCAGCCGGCCACGATCGGCGACCACTCGTCGAGCAGCTCGGTGATCGTGCGGATGAGTCGGGTCTTGCCCTGGCCGCGCTCGCCGAGCAGCACCAGGTCGTGCCCCGCGATCAGGGCCCGTTCCAGGTGGGGCAGCACGGTCTCGTCGAAGCCGACGATGCCGGGGAACCGGGGCTCGCCCGATCTCAGCCGGGTCAGAAGGTTCTCTCTGATCTCGGCCTTGACCGTGCGGTGCCGGTGACCGCTGTCGCGCAGTTCGCGCAGAGTGCCGGAAGCAGGCATGGGCGATTTGTGCACCTGACGAGACTACGTCGGCATCTCGTGATCCGGCAGCCCGATCCTCCGCAATCCCGTGAGGATTACGTGCGTTGACGCCTTTTCAGTGGGGAGAAATGGCCAAGAAGACTCTGACTGTTGATTGAGAGGGGCGAGACTCATGGCGGTGATCACCAGCCGCTTCGCCGACGGTCTCGCCGTTGGCGCCGACCTGGTGGAGACGGCCGAGGCCGCCGTCCGCCAGGCACTGGCCGGCCTGTCGGGCCCGCCTGACCTGGTGTGCTTCTTCATCTGCGGAGACGACCCCGACGAGTTGACCCGGGCGGGCCTGCGGGCGATGGCCATGGTGCCGGAGGCCCGGGTGATCGGCTGCAGCGCGACCGGCGTGATCGGAGACGCCCAGGGGGTCGAGCTCCAGCCGGCCGTGAGCGCCTGGGCCGCTTCCTTCGGCGGCGGTGAGGTGGCCACGTTCGCCCTGGACACGGTGCGGACCGCGGACCGGTTCGTGGTCGTGGGCCTGCCGGAGCGCGGCCCCGACGACCGGGCCGCCATCCTGCTGGCCGATCCGTACACCTTCCCCGCCGATGCGTTCATCGAGCACTCGGGCGATGTGCTGGGCGACCTGCCGATCGTCGGCGGTCTGGCCAACGGGCTCGGCGGCCGCGGCTCGGTGCGGCTGTTCGTCGACGGAGAGGTGCACACCGAGGGCGCGATCGGTGCCGTGCTCAGCGGTCCGATGAACGTCGGCACCGTGGTGAGCCAGGGCTGCCGCCCGATCGGCCCCTCCATGGTCGTCACGCGCGCCGAGGAGAACCTGCTGCTCGAACTCGCCGGCCAGCCCGCGCTCGCCCGCCTGGAGGACATCGTGAGCGCGCTCGACGAGGAGGACCGCGAGCTGGTCGCCTCCGGCTTACAGATCGGCGTGGTGATGGACGAGTACGCCGAGCGCCACGAGCGCGGCGACTTCCTCATCAGGGGCGTCATCGGCATCGATCCCGAGCGCGAGGCCGTCGCCGTCGGCGACGTGCTGGACATCGGCAGGACCGTACGCTTCCAGGTCAGGGATGCCGAGACCGCAGACGAGGATCTCTATTCGCTGCTCGACGCGCACGTCCAGCGAGCCGGCCGGATCGACGGCGCACTGCTGTTCTCCTGCAACGGCCGGGGGTCGGCGATGTTCGGGTCCGCCGATCACGACGCGCTCGCCGTACGGGACATGCTCGGCCCGATCGGGGTGGCGGGATTCTTCGCAGCCGGGGAGATGGGGCCGGTCAGCGGGCACAACCACGTCCACGGTTTCACCGCGTCCCTGCTGGTCTTCTCGGGCGGGCAGGCGATCAGGTGACGGACGGGTTCTGCCCGGGCGTCGCTTGACCCGGCCCGGCGGCGGGCACTGGGATGGTCATGTGACGCATGTGACGGGATCTGTGCTGGCCGCCGACATCGGCGGCACCAAGCTCGCGGTGGGCCTGGTGGGGCAGGACGGGCAGGTGATCGCGGCCCGGCGCGCGGCGACCCCGCCCGGAGCGGACGCGGAGGCCCTCTGGTCGGCGCTCGCCGGGCTGATCGACCGTCTGATCGACGACGTGGGCGCGCCCGAGGACCTCGCCGGGGTGGGCATCGGCTGCGGCGGCCCGATGACCTGGCCGGACGGGGCGGTGTCGCCGCTCAACATCCCGGGCTGGCGGGGTTTCCCGCTGCGTGAGCGGCTGGCCCGGCGCTTCCCCGGCCTTCCGGTGCGGATCCACAACGACGCGGTCTGTCTCGCGGTCGCCGAGCACTGGCGCGGCGCCGGGCGGGGGAGCGACAACATGCTGGGCATGGTCGTCTCCACCGGGGTGGGCGGCGGGCTGATCCTGGGCGGGCGGCTGATCGACGGCGGCACCGGCAACGCCGGGCACATCGGGCATGTGGTGGTCGAGCCCGGCGGAGCGCGGTGCGGGTGCGGTGCGCTCGGATGCCTGGAGGCGGTCGCCCGCGGCCCCGGCCTCGCCGCCTGGGCGGTGGCACGGGGCTGGTCGCCGGGGGAGCCGCCGGAGCCGGGCACGGGTGGATACAGCGAGGCGGGGACGGCGACCGGACGGCGGCTGGCCGCCGACGCCGCGGCCGGCGACGAGGTCGCGCTGGCCGCGATGGCCCGCGCCGGACGGGCCCTCGGCATCGCGATCGCCTCGGCGACCAACCTCTGCGACCTCGATCTGGTGACCATCGGCGGCGGCCTGTCCCAGGCGGGGCCGCTGCTGTTCGACCCGCTCAGGGAGGCGCTGCGCGAGCACACCCGCATGGAGTTCGCCGCGCGGGTCCGCGTCGTCCCGGCCGGGCTCGGCCAGGACGCCGGTCTCGTGGGTGCGGCCGCCCTCATCCTGGCCGCCGGTTCCTACTGGTCGGCCGATGCCGCCTAAAGGCTCCCGGCTTCTCTCCTTATCCCGCTTATCCCGCTTATCCCGCGCGGCGGGAGACAGGTGTGTCCCGACAGGAGATGGACGGCGCCAAGCGAATTAGTTAACGCTCTTTCCAGTTGCTTGCGCGTGGAGGTATCGGCATGCGTCGTCTGGCCGCACTCGTCTCCCTACTCCTCCCCTTCCTTCTCCCTCCCGTCCCCGCCCACGCCGGCTCGACCCCGCTCCAGGTCTACGGGGCCTGGCACTGCGGCGACGACGCCTGCATCTGGGGCACCGTCCGCAGCACGACGGACTTCGATTCCAAGAACCACTGGCTGATCGACCGCGGCGACGGCCGCCCGTCGGTCAATCTCGTGGTGCTCAGCTTCGTCCACCCGGTCAAGCTGCTGCACAGGACAACCGACGCACAGACCCTGGACGGCGTGCCGCGCGGCATGACCTCCGACATCGTGAACTACTTCACGAGCCGCGGAATCCGGGTGATGCTCTCCATCGGAGGCATCACCTACACGGACGCGTGGAACGCCGCACTGGCAGAGAACGCGACGCAGTTCGGCCGCAACGCCGCCGAGGTCGCCCAGCGGCTCGGCGTCGGCATAGAGATCGACTACGAGGAGAACAGCAGGCCCGACCTGGTCGGTCTGCAGGCCTTCATCGACGCCTACCGCTCCGCCCTGCCGTACGACGCGACCGGCGCCGACCCGGCCGCCCGGCTCACCATCGACCTCGCCGCCGGCGACCGATGGCTCATCGACATCGGCAGGAAGGCCACGGCGGACTGGCTGCGCACCGACCTCCCGGTCCTGGACTACGCCAACGCCATGGTGCCCGCCCGCCAGCCGAGCACCTCCGGAGCCATCGCCAACTGGCAGGAGCACATCGACGGCAAGCCCACATACTCCCCGCCGATCCCGCCGCTGGCCCCGGCCAAGTTCACCGGCGCGTTCTACATCGCCGAAGGCAACAAGGTCCGCCCCGAATGCACGGACTTCGACGCGTCACTGCAGAAGTCCACGGGATCGTTCGTCCAGACGGCCGCGCCGAACGGCGCCGGCCTCACCCCCGGCATGCTGGGCTACATGTTCTGGGCGGCGGAACGTCCCTCCACCAGGGGCGTGACCACCGCACCTCCGAACTCCTGTGAAGGCGGGGTGGGCGGCGGCGCCACCGCGTACGCCATCCCCCTCCCGATGCCCGCCCTACGGCAGAGCTGACCGCATCGCGGCGCCGGGCCGCACCGCCGGCCCGGCGCCGTTTCCGAGGCGTGTGCCGCGGGAGGCGTGGTCATCTGGTGGTGAAGACGGCGGCGTAGACGCCGTTCTCCATGTCGATCCAGGTCGGGTAGAGGCCCCTGGCGGTCATCTCCTTGAACCGCGTCTGGTACTGGGCGGCGGTCATCCCGTGGAAGGCGTACCATCTGCCGATCCGGTCTTTGCGCCAGACGGTCGTGTAGGACCTGCCGTCAGGCCCGACGGCGACGGCGGACGGCCGATATCCGGCCCTGACCTGGGCGTCGAAGAGGCGCTGGTATTCCGCTGCGGGAACGGAGGTCGTCACGCTCCAGATCACGCGCGAGGTGTTCTTCTCCCAGACGGCCACGAAGCGCGGGCTGGACGCCGTGCCGTACGTGTTGATCGACACCGGGACGTAGCCGTCCCGTCGCGCCACGCCGTTGGCCTCGTTGAGGCGCGCGGTGTCGACGCCGTGGCGGGCGAAGAAGCCGTTCGCCTTCTTCTCGAAGATCGCACTGTACATGGCGCTCTGCCCGCTGCCCGTGGCGCTGATCATGACCGGCTGGTAGTCGTTGGCCACGTAGGCGTCGAACCGCGTCTGATATCCGCTCAGATAGCCGTACGAGATCAGGATCCGGTGCGGGCCGCGTCGGGTGTCCCAGAACCCCGAGTACCTGTCCTGGGACCCCTCCAGTCCGACCGAGAAGCTCACCGGACCGTAATCTCTGGTCTGCATGAGCGGGACGTCCTCGCGCATCTGGCGCCGTGTCAGGCCATGGTGGCCCCAATACCGGTAGGAGGCGTCAGCAGCACGCGTGCCCGTACGGGCGTCCGCCGATGCCGACGCCGATGCCACGGCCGGCGGGGCGGCCACCGAAACGACGGCCAGGACCAGCGCGGCGGCCGTCGTGATCTTCCAAGGAGTGCGCATCGTCTTCTCCGTTGCGTATCGGGTCCGGACGTGACCCGGTTCACCGGGACGACTCGTATTAACGGCCAGGTCGCTTTCACGCTGATTGCACGGGCTTGAAAGCGACCTGCATCGGGGGCGCGGTCTCGTCGGCGCGGACCGGCTCGTGCTGCGAAGATTGGCTCATGGCTGTCCCACAGGTGACGTACGACGATGTCGTCGCCGCGCGCGAGCTACTCAAGGGCGTGGCCGTCCAGACCCCGGTGCTGCACTCCCGTGTGCTGTCCGAGGCGGCCGGAGGTCCCGTACACCTCAAATGCGAGAACATCCAGCGGGCCGGATCGTTCAAGATCCGCGGAGCGTACGTCCGGATCGCCCGGCTCACCGACGACGAGCGGGCCAGGGGGGTGGTCGCGGCCAGCGCCGGCAACCATGCTCAGGGCGTGGCGCTCGGCTCGACGCTGCTCGGGGCCAAGTCCACCGTCTACATGCCCGAGGGCGCCCCGCTGCCCAAGGTGGAGGCCACCAGAGCGTACGGCGCGGACGTCGTCTTCGCCGGCCACACGGTCGACGTGGCACTCCAGGCGGCGCGGGAGCATGCCGACAGGACCGGCGCGGTGTTCATCCACCCGTTCGACCATCCCGACGTGGTGGCCGGGCAGGGCACGATCGGGCTGGAGGTCCTGGAGCAGTTGCCGGAGGCGGCCACGATCGTGCTGCCGATCGGCGGCGGGGGCCTGGCGGCCGGCGTCGCGCTCGCGGTGAAGTCGCTGCGGCCGGGCATCAGGGTGATCGGCGTGCAGGCGGAGCGGGCCGCCGCCTATCCGGAGTCGCTCGCGGCCGGTCACCCGGTCATGGTCGAACCGACCTCGACGATGGCGGACGGCATCGCGGTCGGGCGGCCGGGCGATCTGCCGTTCGAGCTGATCCACTACCTGGTCGACCGGGTGGTCACGGTGTCGGAGGAGTCGCTGTCGCGGGCCCTGCTGCTCTGCCTTGAGCGGTCGAAGCTGCTCGTCGAGCCCGCCGGCGTCGCCGGGGTCGCCGCGCTGCTCGACCAGCCGCACGCGTTCGACCCGCCGGTCGTCGCCGTGGTGTCGGGCGGCAACATCGACCCGCTGCTGCTCGCCCGGGTGCTGCGGCACGGCCTCGCGGCGGCCGGGCGCTATCTGGCCTTCCGGATCCGGCTGACCGACCGGCCCGGCGCGCTCGCCGCGCTCCTGCACCGGCTGGCCGAGCTCGGGGCCAACGTGCTCGACGTCGTGCACGAGCGGGTGGGCTCCCGGCTGCACCTGGACGAGGTCGAGGTGCTGCTGCAGCTGGAGACCAGGGGGCCCAGGCACTGCGACGAGGTGCTCGCCGCACTCCGCCGCGACGGCCACAAGCTGCACTTCTCCTGAGCGAGCCGAAGGTCCATCCGATTCCGCCTGGAATGGAATAAGATCAAGTAAAACTTCGTCTCTTGGAGTCCGGCATGGCCGACGACGCGCCCGCTCCCCGGAAGCTCGACACCACGGTGCCGCATCCCGCCCGGATCTACGACTACTGGCTGGGGGGCAAGGACAACTTCGAGGCCGACCGGAAGGTCGCCGAAGCCGTCATCAACGTCTCCCCGGGGGTCGTCGAGGGAGTCCGGGACAACCGCGCCTTCCTCGGGCGTGCCGTACGGTTCCTCGCGGAGCAGGGGATCGACCAGTTCCTGGACATCGGCACCGGAATTCCCACCCAGGGCAACACGCACGAGGTCGCCCAGGCGGTGAACCCGGCGGCCAGGATCGTCTACGTCGACAACGACCCGATCGTGATGAACCACGCCCGTGCGCTGCTGCGCGGCACCCGGGAGGGCAGGACCGCCTACGTCGAGGCGGATCTCCGCGAACCGGACAGCATCCTCAAGCACCCCGACACGCTGGCGACACTCGACTTCGGCCGGCCGATCGCCGTCGTGATCGTGGGCACGCTCATGTTCATCAGGGACGAGGAGGACCCGTTCGGCATCGTCAGGCGCTACACCGACGCGAGCGTGCCCGGCAGCTACCTCGCCATCTCCCACGTCACCGGTGACTTCGCGCCCGAGTCACTGGAGGCCTTCGCAGCGGCCTACAACACCGGTCCCGTACCGCTCACTCTCCGCACCGGCGCCGAGATCAGCCGGTTCTTCGACGGCTTCGAACTCGTGGAGCCCGGCCTGGTGGCGGTCGGCGAGTGGCGTTCGGACCCGGATGAGGACCCCTTCCTGGCAAATCGCGTGCACGGTGGGTACGGAGCGGTGGGCAGGAAGCTCTGATCGACGGGCCCGGCACCCGGGCGCGGGCGATGGCGAGCCTCAGGCGACGGCGGGGGGACGGCGGGGCTGGAACAGCCAGGCGTCGAAGAGGGAGGCCAGCTTCTTGCCGGACAGCTGCTCGGCCAGCGCGACGAACTGCTCGGTCGTGGCATTGCCGTACCGGTGCTCGGTGGTCCACTTCTTCAGCAGCTGGAAGAACACGGCGTCGCCGATCTGCTTGCGCAGCGCGTGCAGTGTCATCGCGCCGCGCACGTAGACGGAGGTGTTGAACAGGTCGGTGGCGCGGGCCTCGCCCGGCGGGTAGCTCCACATGGGGTCTGCGGGGTTCGCGTAGTGGCGCTGGAACAGCGTGTCCGCCGTGGCCTCGCCACGGTGCTCCGCCCAGAGCCACTCCGCGTAGCTGGCGAAGCCCTCGTTCAGCCACAGGTCCTTCCACCTGGTGATGCTCACGCTGTCGCCGAACCACTGATGGGCGAGTTCGTGGGCGATGATGCCGCTTTGTGGGGAAAATCCGCCGTAGATCGGTTTTGTCTGGTTCTCCAGCGCATAGCCGGAGGAGTAGTCGTCGATCACGCCTCCGGTGGAGGAGAACGGGTAGGGCCCGAACACGGTCGACCAGTAGTCGGTGATCTTCGCCGTCTCGGCGTAGAGGCTGTCGAGCGAATTGCGGAAGGCCGGGGCGACGGCCGTGTAGATCGGCACGCCCTTCGCTGTCTTACCGGTGCGTACCTCGAATCTCCCGGTCGTCATCGTGGCGAGATAGCTGGCCATCGGGTGCTTCTCCCGCCACACGAAGGTGGTCTTGCCGTCGACCGTCTTCGGCTCGCCGACGAGCTCGCCGTTGGCGATCGCGGTCAGCCCGGCCGGCACGGTGATCTCGAAGTCGTAGGTGGCCTTGTCGGCCGGGTGGTCGTTGGACGGGAACCACGTCTTGGCCCCGTTCGGCTCCGAGGTCACGAACGACCCGTCGGCGGTCGGTACGAACCCGTACGTGCCGAGGTTGACGTAGTCGCGGATGGGTTCCGGCAGACCCGAGTAGTCGACCAGCACCTCGAACCTGTCGCCCTTGGATATCCGGCCCGCCGGGCGGACGGTCAGCTCGTCGCCCTGGCGGCCGAACCCGGCCACGGCGCCGTCGACCGTCACCCGGTTCACCGTGAGCCCGCGCAGGTCGAGGTTGAACGAGGTCAGGTCATGCAGGGCCGTCGCGCGGATCGTCGCGCTGCCGGCCAGTCGCTTGGTCGTGGGGTCGAAGGACAGCCGCAGCAGGTAGTGCCGTACGTCGTAGCCGCCGTTGCCGTCCCCGGGGAAGGCGGGGTCGCCGATGCCCGCTGCGCCCACCGTGCCCGAAGCGAGCGCGGCGAGCGGGCCGGTCCGCTCCACGCCCCGGGCGTCACCCGGCGTGGCCGCCGGGACCGCCTCGGGCGCGGCCACCGCGCCCGAGCAGGCGGTGGTGACGGCGAGGACCGCCGCGGCGAGCGCGGCGGTCACGGACGTGGTGGGGCGACGGAGCGCGGACATGGCCAGGCCACCTTATGCGAGGAGGAGGACTTGGCTCCTTTGATCACCGCGCCGTTCGCCGATCAAAGCCGGAGAAGGGCAAAAAGTCTTCCATTCCCCAGCGGACCGCTGAATTACGCCTGACAAACTGCCCATCACGCCGATGTCAGGGCAAAGTTCGTCAGGTTCGGGTCAGAGGTTGCCCCGCCGCTCCTGCTCGCGCTCGATGGCTTCGAACAGGGCCTTGAAGTTGCCCTTGCCGAACCCGAGTGAGCCGTGCCGCTCGATGAGCTCGAAGAACACCGTCGGGCGGTCGACCACGGGCTTGGTGAAGATCTGGAGCAGATAGCCGTCCTCGTCGCGGTCGACCAGGATCCGCCGCTTCTTGAGCTCCTCGATCGGCGCCCGGACCTGGCCGATGCGGGCGCGCAGCTCGGGGTCGTCGTAGTAGGAGTCGGGCGTGTCCAGGAACTCCACGCCGGCCTTCCGCATGTGGTCGACGGTGGCCAGGATGTCGTTCGTGGCCAGCGCGATGTGCTGCACGCCCGGCCCGCCGTAGAACTCGAGGTATTCGTCGATCTGCGACTTGCGCTTGCCTGCTGCGGGCTCGTTCAGCGGGAACTTGACCTTGCGGGTGCCGTCGGCGACGACCTTGGACATCAGCGCGGAGTACTCCGTCGCGATGTCGTCGCCGATGAACTCCGCCATCTTGGTGAAGCCCATGACCCGCTCGTAGAACTCGACCCACTCCTCCATGCGCTCGACGTTGCCGACGCAGTGGTCGACCGCCTGGAAGAACCTGCCGTTCCTGACGTCGGGACCGGCCACGATGGGCTCGGCCGCGACGTACCCCGGCAGGTAAGGGCCGTGGTAGCCGGACCGGTCGACGAGCGTGTGCCGGGTCTCGCCGTAGGCGGCGACCGCCGCGAGCGTCACCTTGCCGTGCTCGTCCTCCACGACGTACGGCTCGGCCAGCCCGCGCGCCCCCTGCGAGAGCGCGTGCCGGTAGGCGGCCGGCACGTCCGGCACGTCGAGCGCGAGATCGATGACGCCGTCACCGTGCGCGGCCACGTGCTCGGCGACGGCCGTGCCCGGCCGTACGGCGCCGCGCAGCTCGAAGCGCGCGGAACCGGACTCCAGCACGTACGCCACCTCGTCGGGGCTGCCGTTCTCCGGGCCGCGGTAGGCCACCAGGCGCATCCCGAACGCCGTCGAGTAGTAGTGGGCGGACTGCTTCGCGTTGCCGACCGCGAAGACGACCGCGTCCATGCCGTTCACCGGAAAGACATCGTTCATAAGCCCACTGTCAGGCTAGCTAGCCAAATTGTGCAAGAGTGAGTTGAATTAGTGGACAATCTGTATATCCAGTAGCCATGACCAAAGGTAGATGTTGTGACGATTGATCAGCTCGATGCCCGGATCGTCTCTTTGCTGACAACGGAACCGCGCATCGGCGTGCTCGAATGCTCCCGTCGGCTCGGTGTGGCCAGGGGCACCGTCCAGGCCAGGCTCGACCGGCTGGCCGCGCGCGGGGTGATCACCGGGTACGGTCCCGACATAGATCCGGCCGCGCTCGGGTTCGGCGTGACCGCGTTCGTGACGCTGCAGATCCGGCAGGTCGCCGGGCACGTGCCGGTGGCCGACCAGCTCGCGCTCATCCCCGAGGTCCTGGAGGCGCACACGATCACCGGAAGCGGCGACATGCTGTGCCGGGTGGTGGCACGCGACAACGCCGACCTCCAGCGCGTCATCGACCTCATCGTCGACGTTCAGGGGGTCGTACGGACATCGTCAGTAATCGCTCTCGACACGCCTGTGTCGTACCGGATCCTGCCGTTGGTACGCGCCGCCGGGGGATAGGCTTCCCCACCTGTCGCTATGGGCTCGTTGTCGGGCATGGCCGGCCATCGTTTACCGTGGAACTCATCCCCCCAGCTCACAGGTGTAAGCGGACGTTTCGGGGGGAAACGCGTGGACAGCGGCGACTCAGGCCCCATGCGCCGGGGCGGCCCCAGGGCTCACGATGACGACAGAGGTCCCCTGCACGACACGGTGCCGATGCACGCGCTGCGTCCGGCGGACCAGGAGCGGCCGGAGGGCGGCTCCGCTGCCGGGGTCCCGCCACCGACCCGGCGGCGGAGAAGAAGGCTGCGCGCCCTCCTCGTCATGATGATCTCGGGTTTCGTCGTGCTGGCGGTGGCCTTCGGCGTCATCTGGTTACTCACGCCGATCCCCGACAGCACGAAGAAGGACGCGACTGCCGAGGGCTCGGTCATCTATTACCGCAACGGCAAGAACATTCTGGCCAAGCAGGGCGTGAACCGGGAGAACGTGCCGCTCGCCCAGGTGCCGAAGCCGGTCCGGGAGGCCGTCATCGCGGCCGAGAACCGCACGTTCTACCGGGACAAGGGCGTCTCGGTTTCCGGCACCGCCCGCGCCGTCTGGTCCACGCTCACCGGCCGGCAGCTCCAGGGCGGATCGACGATCACCCAGCAGCTGGTGCGCAACTACTACAGCGGAATCGGACAGGAACGCTCCATCTCGCGCAAGCTCAAAGAGATCATGATCGCGCTGAAGGTGGACCGCTCGAAGTCGAAGGACTGGGTGCTGGAGCAGTACCTCAACACGATCTACTTCGGCCGCGGCGCGCACGGCATCCAGGCCGCCTCCCGGGCCTATTTCGACACCGACGTGCAGAACCTGGACGTGGCCCAGGGGGCCTACCTCGCCGCGGTCATCCAGCAGCCGAGCCGCTTCGCCAACCCAGAAGGATCGGACCTGGAGGCGGTCAGGGCGCGGTGGCGGTCGGTGATCGACGGCATGGTCGAGATCGGCGCGCTCGGCCGGGCGGAGGCGGGCCGTCAGACGTTCCCCGAGCTCGCCGAGCAGAAGCCGCCGCTGGCGACGACCGGTCAGGACGGCTACATGCTGGCCCAGGTGCGCGCCGAGCTCAACCGGCTCGGCTACAGCGACGAGGACATCAACCAGGGCGGCCTGAAGATCACCACGACGTTCGACCGGAGGCTGATGCGACTGGCCAGGGAGGCCGTCAAGTCGGTCCTGCCCGACGACACCCCCAAGAAGGTCCGTACGGGCCTGGCCGCCGTCGACCCGGCGACCGGTGAGGTGCGCGCGTTCTACGGCGGCGACTTCGCGGCCACGCAGTACGACAACGCCTTCTCGGCCAAGGTCCAGGCCGGGTCGACGTTCAAGCCGTACACGCTGGCCGCGGCCCTCGAAGCGGGCTACGGGCTCGGCACCCGCGTCTACGGCGACTCGCCTCTGAAGATCGGCTCAGCCGAGATCCCCAACGCCGGGGGCAGGTCGTACGGCTCGGCCATCACCCTGGTCGAGGCCACCCGCGGCTCGGTCAACACCGCGTTCGTCGATCTCGGGCAGAAGGTCGGCCTGGACAAGGTCGCGGCCGCGGCGGAGGCGGCCGGTATCCCGGCGGAGCAGATCGCCCCGCACGCGGGCGCCGCGACACTCCCGCTCGGAGTGGCGTCGGTGAGCGCCGTACAGCAGGCCTCGGGCTTCGGCACGTTCGCGGCCGGGGGCATCCACCGCGACGCCCACGTGATCCGCGAGGTGACCGACGCCGCCGGGAACACGCGGAAGTTCACCGCGCCGGAGCGGCGGGCGTTCAGCGAGAACACCGCCGCCGACGCGACCTACGCACTCCAGCAGGTGGTCCGCGGCGGCACCGGCACGGCGGCGGCCCTGCCCGACCGGCCGGTCGCCGGCAAGACCGGGACCACCGACGAGTCGGCGGCCGTCTGGTTCGCCGGATACGTACCTCAGCTGTCGGTCGCCGTGAACATGTTCCGCGACGACAACAAGCCGGTGCGGATCCCCGGATGGGGCGAGCTGTACGGCGGAACGCTGCCCGCGCAGATCTGGCGCACCTTCATGACCGGCGCCCTGGAGGGCAAGCCGGTCAAGGAGTTCCCGCCGCCCGTCACCTGGGATCCCAACAATTTCTGGGACGCCTACGCGATGGGCCGAAACCCCGACCGGCCCGGCGTCGAGCTCGGCTACCCCGACCCGTCCGGCGCGCCCACCCCCCTCCCCTCGGAGGCGGGTACGGAAGATCCGTACGGCCAGGCCGGACCGCAGGATCCCGACGATCAGGGCCAGGCCGGCCAGACGCCCGGTGGTGAGACACCGGGTGCGCGGACGCCGGGCGGCCGGACACCAGGAGGGACACCGGGTGGAGGCGGGGGACAGAGCACCCGCCCGGGAGCGTCCCCGGCGCCGCAGCCGACGACGAACCCCGCAGGCCCGCCGGACGACCCGCCCGGATTCGAAGCCGACAGCCCACCCACCCAGCCCCTGGCCGTCCACTGACGACACCCGGCTCTCGGGCCCACGCATGCGATCAGCGGTGTCGTGGTCCTCGCGTCGGGTCTGTCCGGCCGTCGCCGTCGTCGTGCAGGCCGAGCCGTACGGCCAGGCCGTCGAGCAGCGCGCGCAGCCCCAGCTCGAACAGGTCGTCAAGGATCAGGTCGTAGCCCTCCGTGGACAGGGTGGCGAGCATCCTCGCGAACGTCGGGTGGCGGCCGGAGCCGGTGATCGCCTCCATCGCGGGCGTCTGCCTGTCCGCCCACTGCTCCTCCGACATTCCCGATGAGCCGAGTGCGTGCTGTTCGCGTTCCAGGTGGACGGCGATGCCCTGCACATAGCTGAAGAACAGCACGTGCAGGTCGCACATGGCCGTCGCATCCAGACCGAGGTCGTCGAGCGCGACGAGCGCCCACTCCGCGTGCGTCGCCAGGTTGGGCAGCGGCAGCGGCCTGGTGATCGGGCTGAGCTGGGCCAGCCACGGGTGCCGCCGGTAGAGCGACCACAGCGTGCGCGCGCCGAGCTCCAGGCGTGCGCGCCAACCCGCCGGCGGCCGGGCCGGGTAGCCGAGTTCGCCGAACGCGGTGTCGGCCATCAGCACGATCAGTTCGTCCTTACCGGCCACATACCGATATGGCGCCATCGTCGCGACCCCGAGCCGGGCCGCGACGCTGCGCATGGACAGAGAGGCCAGCCCTTCGGCGTCGGCGATCGCGATGGCGGCCCGCACGACCCGCTCACGGCTGAGATCCTGCTGCCGGTCGCGTCGGCCGGATCGGTGGGCCGTCCCACGGACGGCCGGGCGGACGGTCTGGTGGGCGGGCGCGTGCACCGTCGATCGAGCCTCGGCCGATCGTGCCTGGCCCGATCGGACGACCACGCTGCCGGAGCGGGGCTCCGTCCGGACCAGCCCCTCCTGACGCAACGTGGCGAGCGCCTTGGCGGCCGTGGCCGTCGCGACCCCCCATTCGGCGGCGATTCCGCGGATGGAGGGCACCTTGGCGCCCGGCATCAGCTCTCCCCGTGTGATCCGGCGCCGCAGTTCAGCGGCGATGCTCAGGTAGGGCGGCTCCGCCGACATTCCCACTCCGTTCTGTGCTAGTACAGATAATCCTCTGTACTAGCACAGAAATCGCCTGTTCGACAATGTAGTGGCATGGTTGGTGCGTGGTCATTGCACGCGTACAGCGTACGAAAACTGGAGGAGCGCCATGCGGAAGGTCCTGATCTCCGGGGCAGGCGTCGCCGGCGAGGCGCTGGCCTACTGGCTTCGACGCGAGGGCTTCTCGGTGACGGTGGTGGAGCGGGCATCCGGCCCGCGGACCGGCGGTCAGGCGGTCGACATCCGTGGTGTCGCGCTCGACGTGATGGACCGCATGGGCCTCGGCGAGCGGATGCGGGCCGCACGCACCCGGATGCGTGGCATGTCCATGCTGGACGGTCACGGCAACGAGCTGTTCCGGTCCGAGGAACACACCTTCGGCAGTGGCAGACTGGACGGCGAGGACGTCGAACTGCTGCGTGAGGACCTGGTCGCGATGCTGCACGAGGCGACCGGGGACCGGGTGGAGTACGTCTTCAACGACTCGATCAGCACCCTTGAACAGGACGAGCACGGGGTCCGGGTCGAGTTCGAGCGCGGCGGCAGCCGTACCTTCGATTTCGTCGTGGGCGCGGACGGCATGCACTCGAGCGTGCGGCGGCTGGCCTTCGGCCCGGAGCACCGGTTCAGCAGGTATCTCGGTCAATACCTCGCGATCTTCCCGATGGCCAACTTCCTGGGGCTCGACAACTGGCAGATGTGGTTCAGGGACGAGCCCTCCGGCGTCGGCGGCGCCATCTACCCGGTACGTGACAACACCGAGCTGCGGGTCACGCTCGGGTTCATGTCCGCCGATCCGGTGGAGTACGACCACCGGGACGCGCGGCAGCAGAAGCGAATGATCACCGAGCGGCTGGCGGGCACAGGTTGGGAGACGCCGAAGCTGCTGACCGCCATGACCGACGCGGCGGACTTCTATTTCGACGCGATGGCGCAGATTCAGATGGATCACTGGACCGCCGGGCGGGTCGCGCTGGTCGGCGACGCCGGCTACTGCGCTTCACCCCTGTCCGGCCAGGGCACCAGCCTGGCCTTGGTCGGCGCCTACGTGCTCGCCGCTGAGCTCGGCCGGCGCGGCGCGGACCATGCTTCCGCCTTCGCCGCCTACGAACAGCGGATGCGCCCGTTCGTCGTGCTCAACCAGGCGCTGGCCACCGAGAACCCGGGTGGTCCCGCCAGAGAGGAGTCGGTCGAACGGGCCAAGCACTCCATCTCCCTGGACGCCGACACCTCGGTCGCCCCCTGAGCCGCCACCTTCACCCATCGGTAACGGCTCCTGGACATCGCTCGATGATCTGCCTGGCGCAGCGCCATGGATCTACGGAGGAGGGCTTTGGCCGCGGGCCCGGCTATCCGGCCGGGCGTTCCTCCTGTTCGTCGGTGAACAGGTCGCCGGTGGAGGTGACGGTGACGGCGCGCCGGGCCCACTCGTCGAGCTGCTTGAGGTCCGAGCAGGCGGTGATGCGGGCGCGCTCGGCGTCGGAGACGGGAATGCCCCGCACCTCCAGGATGGTCAGCACCGCCCTGGCCTCACCCTTTGCGAGGCCTTCCGCGAGGCCTTCTGTCTTGCCCGCGCCGAAGTGCTTGCGGGCGAAGGGGCTGTAGACCGGCCAGGTGGCCGAAGCTGATTCCATGATCTTCTCCATCACGCGTCGGGCAGCATGTGATGCCAGGCGATATGCGTGACCGGAAGCCCGCCGGGCACGTCGACACCGAGATGGTCGCGCAGCATTTCCACGGCGAGCTGCGGCCGGTTGCGGAACATCAGGTTGAGCGTGTCATGCAGGGGGGGAGGCATGGCACTGAACGTTACCCTACGAGCACGGTACGTGACGCACGCTTGTGCGACCGCCCGCCGCGATCTGCTCAGTGGGCGAGTTCCGCGCGGAGGTCGGCGGGGGAGGTGACGGGGGCACGACAGGTGAACCGGCGGCAGACGTACGCCGCGGGCTCGCCGCCGATCAGGCCGCGTCCCTCCAGGAGCGGTACGTCGGCGGCGCCGTCGCCACGCGCGATGACCAGGCCGGGGGTGGCGGCCAGCACGGCGGCCCGGTGCAGCGCCTCGGTCCCGGGGTGGCCGGGCGGCCCGACGATCGCCACCTCCGCCGGGCCGTACAACGCGGCCTGGGCGACGGCGAGACCCCAGCCGGCGAACCTGGCGAACTTCCCGGCGAGCACGGAGACCGCGCCGAGTGCCGCCTCGGCAGCCTCCCGGTGCCGCGCCGAGCCGGTGAGCGCGGCGTACGACAGCAGCGCTCCGGCCGCCGCGAACTGACCCGACGGCGAGGCGTTGTCGGTCGGATCCTGTGGCCGCTGGAACAGCCGTTCGCCATCGTCGGGCACGTCGAAGAAGCCGCCCGACCCGTCGGGGAAGTGGGTGAGCACGGTCTCCAGGAGGTCCTCCGCCATGTGGAACCATCTGGTCTCGCCCGTGATGCCGTAGAGCGTGAGATAGCCCTCCGCGACGTTCGCGTAGTCCTCCAGCACGCCGGCGTTGGCGCCCGCCCGCCCGTCACGCGAGGTCCGCAGCAGCCGCGCCGGGCCCCGTGCCGTGACGTGCAGCTCGGCGAGGAGCTCGGCCGCGCCGCGTGCGGCGTCGATCAGATCGGGACGCTGGAAGAGCGTGCCCGCCTCGGCCAGCGCGGCGATCGCCAGGCCGTTCCACGCGGCGACCACCTTGTCGTCCCGCCCCGGCCTGGGCCGCCGCTCGCGTGCCGCGAGCAGTGCCGTACGGACCCGGTCGAACCGGGCCGGATCGTCGGGGTCGGTGAGGAGTTGGAGCACGGACGTCCCGTGTTCGAACGTGCCCGCCGCCGTGACCTCGAACAGCGCGGCCGCCCAGGCGCCGTCCTCCGCGCCGAGCACCTCGTGGAGCAGGTCGGGCGTCCAGACGTAGAACAGCCCCTCGCCGTGGCCGCCGTCCGGGCCCGCGCTGTCGGCGTCCAGCGCGGAGGCGAAGCCGCCCTCCGGCGTGCGCATCTCGCGCAGCAGCCAGTCGGCGGTCTCCAGCGCGACCCGCCGCGCCGGCGGCGCGCCGGTCGAGCGCCACCAGTGGGCGTAGACCCGCAGCAGGAGGGCGTTGTCGTAGAGCATCTTCTCGAAGTGCGGCACCACCCAGCCGGCGTCCACCGAGTAGCGGGCGAAGCCGCCGCCGAGCTGGTCGTAGATGCCGCCCCTGGCCATCGCCTCCATGGTCCTGTCGACCATGGTCATGCCGTCACCGCCGGTGGCCGCGGCGTGCCGGAGAAGGAACTCCAGGACCATCGACGGCGGGAACTTGGGCGCGCCGCCGAAGCCGCCGCGCCGTTCGTCGAAGCTCTCCGCGAGGTTGCGTACGGCATGGCCGAGAAGCTGCGCGTCGGGCAGCGGACCGGAGGGCAGCGCGGACCGATCGCCCAGCGCGTCCACCACCTTCGAGCCCTGGGCGACGACGCCCGGGCGGTCTTCCCGCCACGCCTGGGCGACTCCCCGCAGCAGCTGCTGAAAATGGGGCCTGGGGAAGTACGTCCCGGTATAGAACGGATGTCCCTCCGGGGTGGCGAACACGGTCATCGGCCAGCCGCCCTGACCGGTCATGGCCTGCGTGGCGGCCATGTAGACGGCATCGACGTCGGGCCGCTCCTCGCGGTCGACCTTCACGTTCACGAACAGCTCGTTCATGAGCCGGGCCGTCGCCTCGTCCTCGAACGACTCGTGCGCCATCACATGACACCAGTGGCACGCCGAGTAGCCCACGCTGATCAGCAGCGGGACGTCACGTCGCCGGGCCTCCTCGAACGCCTCCTCGCCCCAGGCGAACCAGTCGACCGGGTTGCCCGCGTGCTGCAGCAGATAGGGACTGGTCGCGTCCTTCAGCCGGTTCACTCGGATCATCCTCTCCGGCATGCGCGGTGCTGGCCTCTCCAGTCTGCGTGAGCCGTACGGCCGAGGGCAAAGCGGGGATGATCGTTCCCTTACGAGGGCGAGAGACGTCAGGGGGACCCGGGGGGATGTGTTCCGCCGACGGCGGGCGTAGGCTCACTGGGCGTGGGGCTGGATCTGGACTTCGCCGTAAGGCATTCGGGACGCGCGCCGTCCGCGCTGACCCGGCGGGACGTGGCGCGGGCGCTGCTGGCCGTGCCCTCTGGGCAGGCCCTGGTCTCCCTTCCCGACCTGCGCAGGGAACTCGCCGCGGCGGGCAACCCGCTGTCGACCGTGTTCTGGGAGTCGGCCAAGGCGATGCTCACGAAGATCGAGTCCGGCGTCGCCACGGTGGGCGAGGTACGGCACTGGCTGGAGTCGAGCGGGACCGAGCCGATCATGCTGACCCGCAGCTACTTCCTCTGGCCGGAAGAGGACGAGCGTGGTCCGGTGGCGACCGAGATGTACGAGCGGCTGGTGGCGTTCCTGGAGGAACGGCTGGCCTCCGGCGAGATCGACGCGGACGCGCTGGCCGCGGGCGACCAGCGAGCGAGGGACGCCTACGAGGAACTTCAGGAACGCTGGCTCGGCACGCCGCTTCCCGACGGTCGCGTGCCGAACGTGGTGGTCAACGACGAGCAGGATCAGGAGCTCTTCGCGGCCTGGGACGAGGAGGAGGCCTTCGCGCTGAGCGAGCTGCGCCGGGTGCTGGCGGACCTGCCGGAGCCGCCCTTCCCCGCGGCCGATCTCCGGTCGGCCGCGGCGCGGCTGCGTGTCACGCTGACCCGCCCCGGCTATCCGGGCAACATCCTGCGTGCCGTGGCCGGGCTGGACGAGGATCTGCCGGAAGGCGGGATTCCGGACGCGGACGCGCTGCCCGAGTGCGACGAGGACCTGTGGCTCACCGTCGCCGCCGGGATCGCCGCCCCGATCTCCGATCTCCCGGACGAGGAGGACGCCGCCCGGTTCTTCGACCTGGACCGCGAGCTCAGCCACGAGGACTCGATCCTCGCCTCGCTGTGCGCGATCAACCACGCCGACTGGCTCGCCACGGTGATCACGCTGGCCCGGTACGGCCCCGGCGTGCTCGCCTCGCCCGAGCGGATCGCCCGGTTCATCGCCGACTCCGAGGACGTCGACGTCGAGCCGGACGAGCCGGAGGATCTGGAGGCGACCGAGATGCTGTTCACGGCCGTCACGCCTCTGTGGGCGCATCTCGGCATCGTCGACAAGGCCGAGGTGTTCACCCCGCTCGGCTGGTGGGGGCTGCCCAAGGCCCTCGAACGTGCCTGGTCGGTGCGGTAAGGCGGCGTGGGCTCGGGCCGGTCACGACTCGGGCCTGTCCACCAGGTCCTGATATTCCGGGTGGCGCCGGATGTATTCGGCCACGAAGGGGCACAGCGGGGTGACCGTGAGCTCGGCGGCCCGCGCGGAGTCGAGGGCTTCGCGGACGAGCGTGCTGCCCAGTCCCCTGCCCCCGAACTCCTCGCCGATCTCCGTGTGGGTGATGACGATCCTCCCACCGGGCCTCAGCCGGTAGTCGGCGAAGCCCGCGAGGACCCCGTCCACCCTGATCTCGTATCGCGACGCCTCAGGGTTGTGGGCGACCTCGATCATTTGTCGCCGCCGTTCGTCCGCGTGCCGTTCTCGTGCCTGTCGTCCGGTGTCTGGATCTTGGCGATCTGCCGGTTCATCGACTTGATCAGGAAGAACAGGGCCAGACCGATTGCGGCGATGACGAGGAACGCGAGGATCCCCGGGCCGTAATTCGTTTGCTCCACCCCTCCAGCTTATGAGCAGGTAGGGGAGACCTCCGCGTGGATCCCCGTGAAGAGGTCGTCCTCCGGCGGAGTGGTGTCGACCAGGGACCTCGCGAGGTGGTAGTCCTCGGTCGGCCAGACCTCCTCCTGGACCTCGCGGGGGCAGACGAACCAGAACCCGTCCGGATCGACCTGGGTGGCGTGCGCGAGCAGCGCGCGGTCCCTGGTCTCGAAGTAGGCGGCGCACGGCACCCTCGTGGTGACGTCCCACTTCTGCGGGCGGTCCTCCCAGCGGGCGATCCAGTCGCCGTACGGCGAGCCGATCCCGCGCGCGGTCATCGCCTCGTGCAGCGCCTCGAAGCGCTCCCGGGTGAAGCCCATGTGGTAGTAGAGCTTCAGCGGCTGCCACGGATCGCCGGTGCCGGGGTAGCGGTCCGGGTCCCCGGCCGCCTCGAAGGCCTCGATGGACACCCGGTTCGTCATGATGTGGTCGGGGTGCGGGTAGCCGCCGTTGTCGTCGTACGTCAAGATCACGTGGGGGCGGAACTCCCGTACGGCGGCGACGAGGGGGGCCGAGGCGGTCTCCAGTGGTTGGACGGCGAAGCAGCCATCGGGGAGCGGCTCGTTCTCGTCCTCGGGAAGTCCCGAGTCGACGAAACCGAGGAAACGCTGCTCGACGCCGAGGATCTCACGCGCCTTCGCCATCTCCTGCCGGCGGACCTCGCCGATGTTCTCCAGGATGTCGGGCCGATCCATCTTCGGGTTCAGGATGGAGCCGCGTTCACCTCCGGTACAGGTCACGACGAGGACCTCCACGCCCTCCGCGACGTACCTGGCCATCGTCGCCGCGCCCTTGCTCGACTCGTCGTCGGGATGCGCGTGCACGGCCATCAGCCTCAACGATGCACTCACGACTCTCCTCATGGTGTGCTGGGTCCGCAGAAGAGGTTAGCTTCTAATGAGCCACATGTTCCGGATCCGCTTCGCGCTCCGGAGCCACGGCTCACAGACGATCGTCTCGCACAACACCGACGAACATCAGGGAGATTCCGCGATGCCCAGCGACAAGGCCGCTGCCGGGGCGGCCACGGGAGCCCGTGCGGAAGCGGCCGGGGACCGGCCCATCCTCGGCACGCCTGAAGAGTTCCCGCCGCGCCCGCGGCGCCGCGGAGGTTTCCTGGTATATGTCGTCATCGGCCTGGTCGTCGCCGTCCTCGCCGGCGGCTGGGGGTACGTCATGCTGACCGCCACCGGCAACCCCCTGGTGACGCCTCAGGTGATCACCTTCGACGCGAGCGCGGCCGATTCCGCCGAGATCACCTTCACCGTGCACAAGCCCGCCGACCGCGCGGCGACCTGCCGTCTGCGGGCGCTGGATACCGGGCACGCGGAGGTCGGCAGCCGCGTGATCGATGTTCCCGCGGGTAAGGCAGAACTGACCCTGAAGGAACGGCTGAAGACGAGTTCGCAGGCCACGGCGGTCTATGTCGACTACTGCGATCTCGTATAGTGGAATCTTTGGGAAGCGTTCGAAGACGGGTAGGGTCTCCGCATATCAGAGGGGACACGACCCATCTTTCGAGTCACTTACGGAAACAAGGAGAGCCCGTGGCCGTCTCCCAGAACGAAAACGTCACCTGGCTGACGCAAGAGGCGTACGACCGTCTCAAGAAGGAGTACGAAGAGCTTTCTGGCCCGGGTCGCATTGAGATCGCCAAGAAGATCGAAGCCGCCCGGGAAGAGGGTGACCTCAGGGAGAACGGCGGTTACCACGCCGCCAAGGACGAGCAGGGCAAGATGGAGGCCAGGATCTTCCATCTGCGTCAGATCCTGGACACCGCCAAGGTCGGGGAGGCCCCCCGCACCGAAGGCGTCGTCGGGCCCGGCATGACCGTCACCGTCCGCTTCGACGGCGACGAGGAGGAGGTCACCTTCCTGCTGGCCTCCCGCGAGGAGAGCGGTTCCCCCATCGACGTCTACTCGCCGAACTCCCCCCTTGGATCCGCCATCAACGGCAAGAAGATCGGCGAGAAGGCGACCTACACGCTGCCCAACGGCAGACAGAACACCGTCGAGATCCTCGAGGCCGTGCCGTACGTCGGCAACTGAGCCACCCGAGCGCGCGAAGTAACGGAAAACTCCCCTTTCCGGCGAAGAGCCGGGAGTCTCGTGGATTGCGAGATTCCCGGCTCTTGCGGCAATCTCATCCTGGAACGGACCAGGATGTCCCGGGCGGGATCCGCCCGATGCCGCGGAGAGGGGGGTGCTCGTGCTCGACCATGGCCGAGCGCGGGCCCGTGTCCTCCCCCGGCGGACCCCGGTCGACCCCGTGCGCCGGGCCGTGGGCCTGCGCAGAACGGTCTCCCTCATCGCCGTGCTCCTGGTGTCGATCCTGGTGGCCGATCTCGTGATCCTCCTCCGATTGGACGACACGGAGCAGGCCGACGGGCCGGTGGTACGGCGACCGCACAGCCGGTACGTCGCGGCGGCGGAACGGGCCGGCGGAGGCCGGGAGGGCACCGGTGACTCAGGGACGCAAGGACGGCCCGGGAACGACGCCGAACGGCAGGGCGGCGTCGCCGACCCGGTGGCGCCGCTGACGCGGCTGATCTCCCCGCATCTCTTCGTGGTGTCCGCCCATCCGCTCGCGGCCGAGGTCGTGGCGAAGGTCCGACGCCAGAAAGGCGTGAAGGCGGCCGAGGTGACCGACGCCGCCGAGGTGCACATCGACGGCAAGCGGGTGCAGACGATGGGCGTCGATCCGTCGACGTTCCGCGCGTACACCCCGTCGAAGACGGCGGGCTCGGACGGGCTGTGGCAGAACATCGCGGCCGGGGACGTGGCGGTGTCGTTCGAACTGGGCCACGACGGCGGCGTCGAGCTCGGTTCGACGGTCGACGGGGGCGGACTGCGGCTGCGGGTCGGGGCCTACGCCACGGTCGGGATGGGGTCGATCGCCGCGGTGGTGTCCCGGCGGACCGCCCGGTCGCTCGGCATCCCGGAGGGCAACGCGATGGTCGTGAGCGCGCCCGACGTCGACTCGGCGAAGTTACGCAGGCGGCTGCTGAAGATCCTGCCCAAGGGCAGCCAGGTCGCGACGATCAACCCGGTGGTGGTCGCCCCACGCGGCACGACCGCCTGGCCGGCGACCGCATTCATGTCGCCCCAGCAGCTCCAGGTCGCGCTGCGTGCCGCCGTCGGCAAGCTCGGCCGCCCCTACGTCTGGGGGGCCGAGGGCCCGAACAGCTTCGACTGCTCCGGACTGGTGCAGTGGGCCTACCGGCAGGCGGGGGTGCGGATGCCGCGGGTGGCCGCGCAGCAGTGGGCGTCGGGGCCGCAGATCCCGCTCTCCCAGGCCCGGCCCGGAGACCTGCTGTTCTGGCGCAACGATCCGACCAACCCCCGCTACATCTCCCACGTGGCGATCTACTGGGGCGACGGGAAGATGCTGCACGCCCCGCGCACCGGGGACGTGGTCAAGATCGCCCCCATCTACACCAAGAACCTCGCCGGCGTGGTGCGGGTCAGCCCCGCGGTCTCCGCCCGCGTCCGCTGACGCTCCCCGGTGGGGTCCCCACGAACCTTGGCCGGGGTCCGGTAACCCACCCGTAGTGGCTCTGGCGCGAACTTCGTGATCGGCTACGCGGGGTGGCGCTAGCCTGTGTAGCCGATCAGGTGCTTGCGGAGCAGGTCGAGCTTGGCGCGGCCGTACATCTGACGCTTGAGGGCCTTGAGCCTGTTTGTTGACGTTCCCTTCGACCTTGTCTCCACGTCCCTCACGTCGAAACCGTCGTATGACGAGCTTGCAGCGCTGGTGGTGCGGTTGGACGCAGAGCTGGGAAGGCGAACGCGCGGATCGCGGAGTTGGAGGCTCGGCTGGGGCTGAACTCGGGTAACTCCTCCAAGCCGCCGAGCTCGGACGGGCTGGCCAAGCCCTCGCCGAGATCGCTGCGGAAGATCGGGCAGCGCAAGCCGGGGCGGCCGAAGGGGACCCCAGGGGCGACGTTGATGCAGGTCGATCGGCCGGACAAGCGGGAGAGGCACGAGCCCGAGCGGTGCCGGAGCTGCGGCCGTGACCTGGCCGGCGCACCCGAGGCCGGCATGGAGCACCGGCAGGTGTTCGGCATCCCAGTCTCGGGCGCGAGCGTGCTGAAGGCGGTCAAACGGGCCGCTGGACGGCTGGAGGGGTTCTTGGCCCGCGCGTGTGAGGAGATCGCCTCCGCCCCGGGCCGACCGCACATTGACACCCTCGTGATCGTCGGTGTCTAGCCAGTCGATCAAGAACAGGGGTCGCGTTCGCGTGCCATCATCCCCGATCGACGTGCTCTCCCGCCACCTGGAGCACGTCACCATCTGCGATCCGCTGTCCGACCTGCCCGCCCTGGCCGAGGTGCTGGATGCCATACCCGACCCCCGCAGCCGCCGCGGACGCCGCTACCGACTCGGCCCGCTGCTCGCGTTAGCCCTGCTCGCCGTGCTCGACGGAGCGACTTCCCTAGCGAAGATCACCCGATTCATCGCCGGATACGATCCCGAGCTACGCGCCCGGATCGGTCTCCCGGTCACCGTACGGCCGGCCGCCTCCACCCTGGGACGGCTGCTGGCCCGCCTGGACGGCGACACCTTCGACGCTGCGACCTGCACCTACCTGTCCAAGCTGACCGCCGCACCACCAGCGGCCGCCGCGAACGGCAGAGCGGCGCTACTCGGCCTGGCCGTGGACGGCAAAACCCTGCGCGGCAGCCGCACCGGCAACGGCGTCGCCCACCTGCTGGCCGCCACCCGCCACGACACCCAGACGGTGATGGCTCAAGCCCAGGTCGCAGCCAAGAGCAACGAGATCCCCGCGTTCACGCCTCTGCTGCCTCTTCCATGCCCTCGTTGAACTCGCCGAGGGCCGCCCCTGGCTGCCCGCAATCGCATAAGCCGACACAGGGCGATCTTGGTGACCTAACAGTTATGGTCAACCAGTCCCTGAGAAAGAGCTACACCCAGACCGGATTATCTGAGCAGTTACGTTTCGCTACCGCTCTGGAAACCGCTGTTGACCAGGCCGGGAGGAGCGACGGAGATCGTAGTCGATACGCTCGCTTAGGCGGCTCAGCACGACCAGACGCATGAAGTCTTCCCTGGTCGGAACGCTGAGTTGGAGGGCCGCATGGGATGCGGCGTTTGCCGCCTCTGCCGGGTCCGGGTACAAAGCCTTCTGGAGAACTACCAGGGCACAGCTGGTCAAATCCAACTGGTTCTTCTTCGTAGTGTCAGGCGCATCCCTCAACATCCTCCTCCGTACATCTTCGGCTTCGCGCCCCAGTTCTGAACGCACAAGCTCCCGCTCGCCCTCAAATCGCTCGCCATGATCGAGTATCTGCAAAACTTTGACCGGAATCGGGCCTTTAATTGCGGCTATCCTGATGACATTCGAGACCAACTCTTTGACGACGGCAGGTGCAATCTCGGGAGATGGGTTGGCGAGGATTCGCCTGAATCCAGGTTCATCCAGGAAGAATGCTCGGGGATGCAAGTAGGCGAAGGGTATAATGGAGTTTGGAAGCGGATCGGTGATTCGGAATACATATCGGGGAGATCGCAACCATTCGGGAGTGAGTGACTGCCCAGTGATCTTCTCACCCAGAGCCAGGGCGCGTGCTTTCCGCTCCGGTGCTGTCAGATCCTGAAGCAGATTCACCTCGGCCAGGGCGTCATCAAGCGCCGCCGGCCGGGCACCCGATCGTTGCTCCACGCCATCAATATCGAACATGGTATCGATTACCCCATCAACGGCGTAGGCGATGGAACTGTCCAACTCGACGTTCCAAAAGATATTCAGGGCGCGGCCGCCCTGCGATAGCGATCTCAGGACAACGTCTCGAGAGCCCTGGTAGCCCTCCGACTCGAACGCGAGCGTCCAGTCACCGAATACTGAGAGTTGGACCAACTCGCCACCGATGTCCTCTTCAAGTTCTTCGATGTCTTCTTCATCAGCCCACAGCCCCGTTTCCACGTCGGCGCCGAACCTACGCGCCACCTCGTCCAGGTCGCGTTCATCGCACCAGGTTAGGCACAGATGGCCAGGAAGACCCGCTTGGAGCAGCTTGGCATACTTGGAGTTCACAGACTGCAACTGTTCTCCTTAATGGAAGGAATGTGGCCCGCCCGAATCCAGGCGGGCCACATTCATGCTAGGCCATCATGGCCAGCGAGGTGGCATCACGTCGCGATCAGCGGCAAGCGGATTCGCGTACACCCAGAACGGGTCGTTGCCGAGTCGCCGCATCTGCTGATAGAACAGGCCCAACTGGTTGCCCGACTTTCGATTGTCCGAGTGGGAAATGTATCTAGCGGAGAAGTTTCCATTGGCTGACAGGGAGCCTTCCTTCGTGCTGGCGAAGGGGAACTCATCGCAGTCCAACTCATCTTGCTTGGGCTTTACTGTAGGCCACTTCTCTCGGCATTTGCTGATCGAATACGCGCGGTTTTTCGCTATCGTACCACTCGGCGCCTCGTCTGGATCTTCCAGTCCGGGAACGGCTCCCTCGAGTGTGCGATGCAGCACGCCATAAGGGGCACGGCCAGGGACCTTCTTCCCATTCATGATCGGTATCGTCCATTCGGGATGATAGTATGCATCCCACACATGCTTGGCCGATTCCTTAATGCTGATGCTCTTGGTAGCATCGAAGATCAATACGGGGGTGACGTCGGTGAGAGCGCAGCCGCCTGTATATTTCTCGATCAGATCCGAAGTGTCACATCTGACGACCGGATGCTGAATTTTAGTATCGCGCGATACGTCACCGCCGGGGGTAAATGGGGTTCTGGGTGACATGAATCCCAGAGTGGGGACGATCGCGCATGTACTTAAGAGATGCTTTCCTGTTCCGCTGATTTTGGGCGAGTGAATCGTCCATTCAGCTTCGGCGTTGTTCATCCATTCTGTGAAAAGGGAGTTTTTCCCGGGAGTCCCGTTGTCTTGGGGGCCGTCTTTGACCTGACACTTGCTGCTTACTGTGATGCCCGCCCTGAGGGTCATCGGATAGAAATAACTCAGATCGCCCTTGTATTGGACGCCGGTGATACGCCACGTGAACGTGATATCCCGACTTTTCTTTCCTGTGGGCTTATCCGTCTCGGCGTTGTTCGATCCTTTCTTCCCCCCGGCATAGGTATAGGCCCGAGCGGCGAGAGTGAAGTCAACCTGACCCCTCCATTCCTCGCGGATTATTTGTCCCGTTTTTCTGTCGACTACACGGAGATAAATCGGGAATCCATACCTCTTGGCGGCACACCAGTTGTAGGGGTTTGTAGTGTGACCGAAGCTGGTCGTACTGTCTGCTCTCGCTCTATTAACCTGGGCGAGTAGATCTTTGTAGCACGAACCCCAATCGACTCGGTGATAGGGAAAGGTTTTGGGTGCGAGTGCTACTCCTGCCTTCGAGGGCTTGGGAACGGGATTCTCCGTGGTAGTACCTGTGGCTCTCGCCCGGATAGTCATGCTGCTCCAGCGAGACCAGGGCCCGGTTATACCGCCGGTTATAGCGCGACTATGCCAGCGGACCTTCCAACCGTCAGCCAGTTTCCCCTTCGGGACCTGAGCGACTGCAGTGGACTTTGAAGGTACATTGTCGACGGATCCGGACCATATCACCCCCGTACCTTGGGAATGTTCCCTTACATCGTGTTCGACCTCGAACTCGAAAGTTGAAGGACGGCGCAGAGGATCAGACACCTTTGCTTGCAGTTGAGGTGTTATCGACGTGACGATCTTACTATTCCCACCGATAACGGAACGATTCCATACCTTACTCACGGCCGGCACGGAAGCGGGGGTTTTCGCGATCGAGGATGAGTTCGCTTTCGCGCTCATCCATTCGATTATAGAGAACGACCAAGCGAACGGTTCTATCGCATTTCCTGCGGCATCCCTGGCTCCGGTAACCTCCGCATAGTATATGAAGTCCAAGGAGGTGCTGGGTGTGAATGTGAGCACCGTGTTGGTGGCGTTCATTGACATGCTGCCTGGAACATCACTTCCAGTGAACGGCTCTGTCAGTGAAAATTTTGCGGCAGTGACAGGTTCGCTAAATGTCACTCGAACCTGTGTGTCAGGCGGAACGTCTTCCGACCCGTCCTTTGGGCTTACGTCGATCACGGTAGGAGGTGTCGTGTCCGCTCCATCAGTTGGTGTTGGAGACGGCGTCGCCGCCGGACTGGGAGCGGTGCTATCGACGTAGGTCACTTTCAGTACTGGCGAACGAGTAGGAGATTCGGCTTCCGAAGCTTCCCAGCCTCGGTCGTACTCAGGCGCCGAGGCGGACTCATCAGCTCCTCGTAGTAACAAGCCATAATTACTTTGCCCCGATGCCCATGCTTGCACGATCTCGGTTATCGGCCAACTCCAGACGGTTGGACCGCCGCTCGGTGCAACTCCTGAGCATTCACCCGGATCCCGGGCCAGCGATTCTCCATTGGCTGTAGCAGAGGGCTGGTTGTCCCAGCTAAGAGTGTCAGCGCTCCACTCTGCGGTCACGCGTTGTACTTTTATACCCGAGGTGCTGTTACCACAGCCGTAGGCTTCGGTGTTCCACAGCTCGAGCTTCGCATCGGTGACAGTCTTGCCCGCGAGAGACGAGGCATCGAACTTAAGGTAGGCACGATCAATCGCCTGAGATGAGTCGTAATCGTCGTCGTATACCCCAGCCCAGAAGGTGGATCCGTCAGTTTCTACTGAGCCCCAGTTGTCGATCCACATGTCCACCTGAACTGGTAGGGAAACTGTGTGTTCGGTGGGGGACTCTGTGGGAGTGGGTGACGGGCTGGTTACTCCTCCGCCAGTCGTGAATGACCACGTATATCGCTCATTAAGCTTATTGCCGCTGGCGTCCTGAGCTCCGCTCACCTCGACCACATAGACGGTGTTCTCTGTCAAAGCTTGGCTCGGTATGAAGATCACCGTCTTTTCCTCGCCGGCCATGGCAGATTCCCCTGATACGATCGTACCGTTGGAATCCCTAACGGTGACCAACACCTCCGAGACCGGTTCATCAAATGTCGCCTGAATGAACTGATCCGTGCTCACATTGGTGGCTGATGCCAAGGGAAGCGTGTCGATGACAGACGGTGGCGTCTCGTCTGAAGCCGGTGGATCTTCTTCAGAGAGATCGATCAAATCGTCTGGATCGACTTCGTAGGTATCAGTGGCTTGCTCCATCATGGCTTGAGCTTGTTCGAGCGTCACGTCTGGAGCGGTAGGCGGGATTGGATCCGTGTTGAGCTGGTTGGCTATCGCTTCTTCATAAGGGATTTGCCCCTCATCAGAAAGATTTTCACGTACCGTGGGGATCACGACTTCTTGCGTGATGGTATTTGGCTCGTACTCGATGATGAGCGTGGGAGGGTGACGGTAGCCCGGGTACGGTGCACCACCGCTGTATTCGCTGGAGTAGTACTGACGCCAGTTGATCGCTGCGGTCTCGCTGTAGGCTCGCAGCACCAGCCCTTCGTTGGGTACGCCCTGTTCGATCCAGGCGCGGGCCATGGTTTTGACCTGATGCCACAACGCCTCGTCCTTCGCGCACCAGATGCCGCTGGCGTCGTAGTTGTAGCCGGCCTGGTTGAGTCCTTCGGTGCCGCCGGCTCTGGTCGGCTGGTGGTTCCAGTCCAGAGTCCCGGTGTCCCAGTAGGAGGTGACCCGCTGGGCGACGATGCCCGACCCCAGGGTTTCACCGCACAGGGCCCCGTTGGGGCCGCCGGACTTGTAGTTCCAGATGATCAGGTCGGCATCGACGACGGTGGCGCCCTCCAGTTCCGGGGCGTCGAGGTCGTACCACAGGTACACGCGGGCGATGTCCGCGCTGGTGGAGGTGGTGCCTGCGCGTAGCCATCCGTCCGCGGCGTGGTTGCTGTAGGGGTCGTTCTTGTTGACCCAGGCGTCGTCGGGTTGTCCGCCGCCGAACCATTCGGAGGCGGCGGCGATGGTCACCGGGTAGGTCACCGTCGGGTCGGCCAGGAACTTGGCGTCCGGGGTGAACACCAGCTCCGATGTCGCGCCGGAGATCTCCACGTGCGCGTCGACCCGGGAGGTCTTGCCCTGCTCGGGGCCGGCTTCCACCTTGGCGTCCATCGCCGTGAGCACGATCGGCGCCGCCGCCGCCTTACCCTTGGCGTCCTTCAGCTGCGGCAACCCCTGGGGTGTCTTACCGAACGTGGTGCCCTTGGGCAGGGTGAGCGGCAGGCGTACGGTCACCGGGCCGGTCGGCTTGTGCCGGAAGACCACCTGGGAGACGAAGCCGTCGCCTTGGGCGATCACCACGAGGTCCGCCCCCGGCGCCACGGCGTCGGGGTAGGTGATCGTGTTGCCGGAGATCTTCGGTTCCGGCAGCGCCCGGGTCACCCCCAGGCCGCTCGTGCCCTGCTCCCCCTTCGCCGATACCAGGTGCTTGGTCCCGCGCCCGCCGAAGGTCAGCGGTGATTTGACCCGGGCGGCCTGCAGCTTGCCGTCGCGGGTCACGATGCGGGTGTCGATGGGTTCCCATGCGCCGCTGGCGGGGTTCTTGAGTTGTACGGGCCGGGTGTGCAGCTCGGCGCGCAGATGCTTGCCGTCGGGTTCGCCCAGACCTTCATCCTCTCGGTGGACCGGGCGGGGACCTCCACGGGCTTACCGGACTTGGCCGCTTTCTCCCAGGCGGTTTTGAGGTCTGGGTCCGATGTGGCATCGGGTTGTGTTGCCGGTGCGGCGGAGGAGGAGGTCGGGGGTGGTGTGGGGGCCTGTGCGGTCGCGGGTGCGCTCATGAGCGAGAGCGGCAGCATCAGTGCCGTGATCAGGGCAGCGCGTTGACGCGTCCGGATGGATAAGCCGGACGATGATCGGCGTGTCTTCACTCACAGCCTTTCGAACAGATACGAACAAAACCGGAGTGATCATGACATAAGGAAGCTATAAAAGTAAAGATCGTTTTCAGTAACGGGAAAGCCCTGCTCCGTCACGACAGCTGATCGCTGAGAAGCCCTTTACCCATGCCGTCAGGGCTGCCCGCCAGTACTCCGGCACTCTGGGCGGGATCGGATTGTGCGAGGTGGCCGTGCACCTGTTGTGCAGCACGACGGCCGGCCACGTGCTGATCGATCGTGGTTTCTTCCCGCCAAGTGCGTGAGCGGCGATGAGGAACGCCGACGTTCAGGCGCGGCTCGAACGCCGGCATCGCACCGACCAGGTCGGCGTCCTCCTCCGTGTGCGCGGTGGCCAAGTAGTCCCGCACCGTGCCCTCGCCCGAAAATCTCCTGCGCGGCACCGACGACAGGGTCAATACGTAGCGCATGCCGGGCAGCTCCAGCTCCCGGCG
Source organism: Sphaerimonospora mesophila (assembly GCF_001417795.1). Lineage (NCBI taxonomy): Bacteria > Bacillati > Actinomycetota > Actinomycetes > Streptosporangiales > Streptosporangiaceae > Sphaerimonospora > Sphaerimonospora mesophila. Next base: position 179,681 of record NZ_BCBX01000036.1, read on the forward strand.
CTCGCGACTTCGCTTGCGGTCCTCGCTCCCTTCCGCTCCGCTCCCTCGAACCCAGTGAACGCCGGTGAACGCCGGTGGACGGCCCGTTAGTCGGCCTTGACGGAGACGGGGTCGAGCCAGCCGAAGGGCGTCAGCTTCGCCGCCGTGACGCGGCTCGAATAGCCCGCCGTGTCCTGGGTGAACCACAGCGGGATGAACGGCAGATCGTGGGCGATGATCGTCTCCGCCCGCATGTAGTACTTGAGCGCAAGAGACGGGGACACCTGCCGGTCCGCGGTCTTGAGCAGGGCGTCGAACCTCTTGTTCCGGAAGTTCGTGTAGTTGTACGAGCCGCCCGTCGAGTACATCGGCCCGAGGACGTTCTGGATGTGGGGGAAGTCGAGCTGCCAGCCCATCTGGAGCATCCCGTTCAGCTTTCCGGCCGACGCGGCCTTCGTGAACGCGCTGACCGTGGGTTTCGCCTTCGGTACGACCTTCAGCCTGCCGCCGAACGTCCGGTTGATGCTCGCCGCCACCTCGGTCACCCAGGCACGGTGGCCGCCGTCCGCGTTGTAATAGAGCGGAATGCTCGCCGGCAGCTTGAATCCCTTGACCTGCGACAGGACTCTGCGGGCGCGGGCCGGGTCGTACGTGCAGGCCAGCCCGCAGCTTTCGCGGCGTGCGCCTTCGGCGATCGGCGGGACCCACGAGCGTGCGGGCACCCGCATCCCCTTCCAGAGCCGCTTGGCGATGCCCTCCCGGTCGATCGCCATCGATATCGCCCAGCGGACGTCGTAGTTCGCCGCGATCTTCCGGGGAATGCCGATGCCGGTGATGACGTTGCCCGGCCGGGCGATCACACGGCCGTCCAGCTCCTTCTTGTAACCGGCTCCCTTCGAGTAGGGGATGGTGCCGAGGAAGTCCAGGTCGCCCGCGAGCAGGTCGCGGTAGGCGGCCTCGTCGTTCCGGTACGTCCGGTAGGTGATCTTCGAAACGTACGGCTTGGCCGTACCGGCGTAGCCGTCGAACCGCTCGACCACGTACTCGCCCCCGGGGGACCATTTGACGACACGGAAGGGGCCGTTTCCGATCGGCTTCCTGGTGAGCGACGCGGGGCTCTTCAGCACGGAGTCGGGCAGCGGGGAGAATGCGACGTGGCCCAGCTTCTTCAGGAACGGTCCGAACGGCTTGGTGAGCTCGATCGTGAACGTGTGGTCGCCGGTCACCTTCAGGCCGGACATCCTCCGCTTGCCGTACCCCTTGATCTCCTCGAACAGGAAGGCGTTCATCGCCTTCCCGCCGTTGGCGGCCAGGTTCCACGCTTCGACGAAGTTGCGCGCCCTGACCGGGGTGCCGTCGTGGAACTTCCAGCCCTTGCGCAGCGTGACGCGGAACCGCCGGTTGTCCTTGGTGGTGATCGACTTGGCCACGCCGTACCGCGACCGGGAGGTCCCGGGGACGTACTCGATCAGGCCGGTGAACAGCGCGTCCAGCACGTCGCCACCGCAGGGGACCGCGTTTCCTGGTGTAATCGTGTAATAGAGGTCGCAGGTCGCGACCGTGATCTCCGTGTCGCCGGTCGCGTGTGCCGGGTTCGCCGCCGCCTCCAGCGTGAGACAGGCGAGCAGGGAGATCGCCGCCGCCCCCGCGGACTTTCGCTTGGCCACGAGATCCCTCCTGAATGTGATGCGTAGAAGGAGATCATCCTAGAGCCGGTGATGGCCCTTCGGGGGTTTTATGGCGAATGGGCATGCCTGTGGCGGGGTGGGCGAGATGCCGACCGGGCGGGACAGGCGTCGGCGTAATGTCGATTACGTGGATGCGGAGCAACAATTTCAGGCATGGTTCGCCGGACGGCTTCCGGACGACTGGTTCACCGGACCTCCCGAGATCGTGCTGGACCGCGAGGAGATCGCCGTCGTCGGCACGCTGCCGCCGCCCGCCCTGGCGGAGGGGATCGGTGATCTGGAACGTGCCGCCGTCGTCGAGGGGTACGTCGAGCGCTTCCGGGAGGAGACCCGGGAGCGCCGCATCGACATCGCGCGCGAGGCCGAGCACCGGTTCCGCCGCAAGGTCTCCTGGGGCGTCGTCGCCGAGGGCGAGACCGTGATGTTCACCACTCTGTCGGTGCCGGTCATGACCCGCCTCCGCCAGCCGGAGCGACAGGTGCTCGACACCCTGGTCGCCGCGGGCGTCGCGCGCAGCCGCAGCGACGCCCTCGCGTGGTGCGTCAGACTCGTCGGCAGGCACACCGACACCTGGCTCGCTGACCTGCGAGATGCCCTCAAGCATGTGGACCGGGTCCGGTCCGCCGGTCCTGGTCCGTTGGACTAAACCAATTCCATAAAAGGCCTAGACCATTGGCAATGGCCTATACCAATGTGTAACTCCCGGCAGGAGGGTAGAGAAAAGGGGACGTTTCTTTGAAGGTGGCCAATGTGGGTAAGGTTTCCCGCACATCATCGTCCTGCCTGGTCAGAGCTGAGGTGAATCGCCGGGCCTGGGGGTCGTGGCGGCCCGTCCATTAGCGCGGGAAAGTGCGGTCCACGGGAACGCATGGTCTACGCCAATTGGATCGGGCGGCGATTCATGGCCGATGATGACGTGGCCCTGCGAGAATGAGGAGCCGTCCCTGTGTCCGTTTCCATTGACGTACCCGTACCTACCGCTCACGCCGAACTGGCCGCCTGGGTAAAGCAGATCGCCGCGCTCACCCGGCCCGACCGGATCCACTGGTGCGACGGCTCCGAGGCGGAGTGGACCCGCCTGACCAACCTGCTCGTCGAGCAGGGCACGTTCACGCGGCTGGCCAAGCGGCCGAACAGCTTCTATGCGGCCTCCGACCCGAGCGACGTCGCCCGGGTCGAGGACCGGACGTTCATCTGCTCGGAACGGCCGGAGGACGCGGGTCCGACCAACAACTGGATCGCTCCCGCCGAGATGCGCCGGACGTTCGACGAACTTTTCGACGGCTGCATGCGGGGCCGGACGATGTACGTGGTGCCCTTCTGCATGGGCCCTCTGGGCGGCGAGATCTCCCAGCTCGGCGTGGAGATCACGGACTCTCCGTACGTCGTGGTCTCGATGCGCATCATGACGCGGATGGGCGAGGAGGCGCTGCGTCTGATCGAGGAGCGGGGCGACTTCGTCAAGGCGGTCCACTCCGTGGGCGCCCCGCTGGAGCCCGGCCAGGCCGACGTGCCCTGGCCGTGCAGCCAGACCAAGTACATCAGCCACTTCCCCGAGACCCGGGAGATCTGGTCGTACGGCTCGGGCTACGGCGGCAACGCGCTGCTCGGCAAGAAGTGCTACGCGCTGCGGATCGCCAGCGTGATGGCCCGCGACGAGGGCTGGCTGGCCGAGCACATGCTGATCCTGAAGCTGACGCCGCCGGACGGCGAGGCGCGCTACATCGCGGCGGCCTTCCCCTCGGCCTGCGGCAAGACCAACCTCGCCATGCTGCAGCCCACGATCCCGGGCTGGAAGGTCGAGACGATCGGCGACGACATCGCCTGGATGCGCTTCGGTCCGGACGGCCGACTCCACGCCATCAACCCGGAAGCCGGCTTCTTCGGCGTGGCGCCGGGCACCGGCCGGTCGACGAACGCCAACGCGATCGAGACGCTCTGGGGCAACAGCATCTTCACCAACGTCGCGCTCACCGACGACGGCGACGTGTGGTGGGAGGGTCTGACTGACGAGCCGCCCGCGCACCTGACCGACTGGAAGGGCCGGTCGTGGACGCCGGACTCGGCCGAGCCGGCCGCCCATCCGAACGCCCGGTTCACCACCCCGGCCGGACAGTGCCCGACGATCGCTCCGGAGTGGCAGGACCCGGCGGGCGTGCCCATCTCGGCCATCCTGTTCGGCGGCCGCAGGGCGACGGCGGTGCCGCTGGTCACCGAGTCGTTCGGCTGGCAGCACGGCGTGTTCCTGGGCGCCAACGTGGCCTCGGAGAAGACCGCGGCCGCCGAGGGCAAGGTGGGCGAGCTGCGCCGCGACCCGTTCGCGATGCTGCCGTTCTGCGGTTACAACATGGGCGACTACTTCGGGCACTGGCTGAAGATCGGCAAGGCGGCCGACCCGGAGAAGCTGCCGCGGATCTACTACGTCAACTGGTTCCGCAAGGACGCGTCCGGCCGGTTCCTGTGGCCGGGCTTCGGCGAGAACAGCCGGGTGCTCAAGTGGATCGTCGATCGGCTGAACGGCCGGGCCGAGGCCGTACCGACCGCGATCGGCAACCTGCCGGCCGACCTGGACACCGAGGGTCTCGACGTCGCCCCGGAAGACCTCGAGATCCTGCTGGGCGTCGATCCCGAGGTGTGGCGGGAGGAGGCCGCGCTGATCCCGGCCCACTTGGAGACCTTCGGCGACCACCTGCCCAAGGAGCTCTGGGACGAGTACCACGCCCTCGTGGAACGGCTCGGCGGGCAGGGCTGATCGCGTTTCCACGTGTCCGGCGCTACGGGGCACCCGGCGGAGCGGCCGCCGGGTGCCCCTGCTTTCTGCGGGGAGGTGATTTTCCCGGGGAGGCCGGTCGGCGAGGGGGAGGCGGGTCGTCGCGGGGAACGCCTGGAACGGGCACGCCGTCATGCCCCCGATAATTGAGTGATCGAGTTCACCCGGACCCGACGATGAGACCGGTCGTGAGGAAGAGGGCGGCATGAGCGTGCGCGATCTCGTGTACAAGCTGTACGAGCGCAGGCTCGAACGGAAGCTGTCCCCCACTCAGATCCCCCGGCACGTCGGCGTGATCGTCGACGGAAACCGCAGGTGGGCCCGGGCCATGGGTCTGCACGACGTGAGCCGCGGCCACCAGAAGGGCGCCGACAAGATATCGGAGCTGCTGGTGTGGTGCCGGGAGGCCGGCGTCGAGTACGTGACGCTGTGGCTGCTGTCCACCGACAACCTGTCCAGGGACCGCTCGGAGCTCGAACCCCTGCTCGATGTCATCGAGGGACTCGTACAGAACCTGGTCGACCAGGGGTGGCACGTCACCCCGATGGGCTCGCTCGACCTGCTGCCCGATCACACCGCTCGAGTGCTCAAACAGGCGAAAGAAACCACATCCCACCGCCCTGGGCTGATTGTGAACGTTGCGGTTGGGTATGGAGGAAGACGTGAGATCGCTGATGCGGTGCGCTCCCTCCTCCAGGAGCAGGCCAGCAAGGGCGCGAGCATCGAGGAGCTCGTCGAGGTCCTCGACGTCGAGCACATCGCAGAGCATCTCTACACGCGCGGACTGCCCGACCCGGACCTCGTCATCCGGACCTCGGGAGAGCAGCGACTCTCCGGATTCCTGCTCTGGCAGAGCGCCCACTCCGAGTTCTACTTCTGCGAGGCCTACTGGCCTGACTTCCGCAGAGTCGATTTCCTGCGGGCGCTCCGCTCGTACGCCGCGCGTAACCGTCGGTACGGATCCTGACACGTATCGCGAACGACACCCTGCGGCTACTCTTTCGCCGTCGGGCGATTGGCTATTGGGTCTGAGGGATTCGTTCCGTACCGTGGTAGGTAAGCGACCGCCGCTCCGATGGGCGGTCCTTACCTCGGGAGAGGGCCCGTCCTTGCGCCATGACACAGCGAGGCGGGCCGGGGTCCCGGCCCGCTTCGGCAGGCGATGGGCCCGGTCCGTTCACCACCAGTCAAGGCAGGGCGCCTCCGGCGCCCGGGGGAGAACGCGTGGCAGAGTCCTCGAGCAACCCGTCCGCATCTCGCACCTACGTTCTGGACACCTCGGTCCTGCTCGCCGACCCGGCGGCGATGAACCGCTTCGACGAGCACGAGGTCGTCATCCCGATCGTCGTCATCACCGAGTTGGAGGCCAAGCGGCATCACCCCGAACTGGGGTACTTCGCCCGCGAGGCGCTCCGCTTCCTCGATGACCTGCGGGTGCGGTACGGACGCCTGGACGAGCCCATGCCGATAGGCGATGGGACCATCCGGGTCGAGCTCAACCATAGTGATCCATCGATTCTCCCGGCGGGCTTCCGCCTGGGTGACAACGACACCCGCATCCTCACGGTCGCCCAGAATCTGGCGGCCGAGGGAAAGGACGTGGTGCTGGTTTCGAAGGATCTTCCGATGCGGGTCAAGGCGGCGTCCATCGGCCTCGCCGCTGAGGAGTACCGCGCGGGAATGGTCGTCGAGTCGGGCTGGACCGGCATGGCAGAGCTCCAGGTCACCAGCGACGACCTGGCGGCGCTGTTCGAGAACGGCACGGCCGAGCTGGACGAGGCCCGCGATCTGCCCTGCCACACCGGTCTGCGGCTGCTGTCCAGCCGCGGTTCCGCGCTCGGCCGCGTGCTGCCGGACAAGTCGGTACGGCTGGTGCGCGGCGATCGAGAGGTCTTCGGCATGCACGGCCGGTCGGCCGAGCAGCGGATCGCGCTCGATCTGCTGATGGATCCCGAGGTCGGCATCGTGTCCCTGGGCGGCCGGGCCGGCACCGGCAAGTCGGCGCTCGCGCTGTGCGCCGGCCTGGAGGCCGTGCTGGAACGCCGTCAGCACCGGAAGGTCATCGTCTTCCGCCCGCTGTTCGCCGTCGGCGGTCAGGAGCTCGGCTACCTGCCCGGCACGGAGAACGACAAGATGGGCCCGTGGGCGCAGGCCGTGTACGACACGCTGGGCGCGGTGACCAGCCCGGAGGTCATCGAGGAGGTCCTGGACCGCGGGATGCTCGAGGTGCTCCCGCTGACCCACATCCGCGGCCGCTCCCTGCACGACGCGTTCGTGATCGTGGACGAGGCCCAGTCGCTGGAGCGCGGGGTGCTGCTCACCGTGCTGTCCCGGATCGGCGCCAACTCCCGGGTCGTCCTCACCCATGACGTCGCCCAGCGCGACAACCTGCGGGTGGGGCGGCACGACGGAGTGGTCGCGGTGGTGGAGAAGCTGAAGGGCCACCCGCTCTTCTCGCACATCACGCTGACCAGATCCGAGCGGTCGCCGATCGCCGCGCTGGTGACCGAGATGCTGGAGGACATCACGGTCTGATCGGATCGATCATGGTGGGAGACGGCCGTTCTTCGGGGCCAGATCCCAGAACTCCCGGCAGGTGTGGGTCTTCGCCGGCCCGGCGCTCTCGGGAGTGACATGAACGATCTCCACGGCCCAGATCTCCGGTCGGAGCCGAGCCGTACAGGTGATCTGGGCCAGCGCCATCCTGGAGATCTTCCAACCGTTGATCGACAGCCGCAGGCGCAGGCTGGTGACGCCGTCGGGATCGTTGTGCCGCTGCGGGTCGGGCACGTTGCGCAGGAGCTGGATCTGCGTCGGCGTGAGGCCGGACAGCATGGTGGTCACGCCGTTCGGCACCCGCCGTTCCGTGTCGAAGAGGGCGGTGATGATGTCGCGCGCCTGCGGCGACGGCACGGCCACCGTCATGGGCCACAGCCTGCCGTCCCGGACCAGATAGATCCCGACGAGGGTCGGCGTGCTGTTGATGACGGGGGCCGGTCCCGAGTCGATCACGCCGGTGGCCGCCACGCCGCATCCGGCCACCGGCAGCGTCACCGCGGCGAGCAGGGCGGCGACCACGCGCCGAGCCGCATGGACCGGTCGCACGGCCACGTCGCGACCGGTCGGGCCGGGTCGTCTCGCGTCATGCCGGGTCATATCGCTCACGTCGCCTCACACCGTCGCGGTCACGACCGGCCGGGCCGGGCGCGGGATCCGTATGGTGAATCGAGTGCCGGGATCGCACCGTGCCACGCTGATCGTGCCGCCGTGCAGCTCGGTGTTGGCCTTGGCGATGGCCAGGCCGAGCCCGCTGCCGTCGCTCCTGGACCGGGCGGCCCCGGCCTTGAAGAAGCGATCGAACACGTGGGGAAGCGCCTCCTCGGGGATGCCGGCGCCGTGATCGCGTACGGTGACCTCCAGCGCGCCCGGCACGGGGCGGGCGCTGACCAGCACCGGCGGGGCGCCGTGGCGCAGCGCGTTCCCGGCCAGATTGGCCACGATCACGTCGAACCTCCGCGCGTCCAGCGAGAACGTGAGATCGGCGGGGACGGTGAGCTCCACCCGGTCGGTCCAGCCGCGCACCTCGAGGCAGTCGGCCAGCGTGTCGGCCACGTTCACGGTCTCCCGCCGGAGCACCGCGGCGCCGGCGTCGAAGCGGCTGATCTCGATCAGGTGCTCGACCATCACGCGGAGCCGTTTGGTCTCGCGGATGACGATCCGTACGGCCTCGCGGACGTCGTCGGGGAGATCGTCGGCGTCCTCGGCCAGCATGTCGGTCACCGCGGTCATCGCGGTCAGCGGCGTGCGCAGCTCGTGGGAGACGTCGGCGACGAACCGCCTCGACATCGACTCGAGCGTCCGCAGCTCGGAGACGGTCTGCTCCAGCGCGGCGGCGGTCTCGTTGAACGTGGCGGTCAGCTCGGCGAGCTCGTCGGCGCCGCGTACGGGCAGCCGCACCCGTAGATCGCCGGCGCCGAGCGCCTGGGCGGCCGCGCCCAGCCTGCGCACCGGGAGCAGCACCTGACGTGCCGACAGCAGCGCCACGGTCAGCGCGATGGTCAGCGTGATGCCGCCGGCCTGGGCGAGGGCGCTGCGCAGGCGGAACAGCACGCCCTCCTCGTCGGCGAGCGAGACGAACACATAGGCGGTCAGCCCGGTGGGTCTCGGCACCCCGCTCTGGTTGATCCGCTGGAGCTGGGTGGCGACGAGCAGCCAGGGCTCGTCCCGCAACCTCAGCCGCTGGAAGACCAGCCGATGGGCGGCCTGCCAGCGGAGCTGGTCGGGCACGTCGGCCATGGTGAACCGGGCGTCCCAGCTGGTCTGCTGGAGGTTGCCGTAGGTGACGATGACGGTCCGCTCGTGTGCGCTCAGCGCGGTCACCACGTCGGCCAGGTCCGCCTCGGTGACCGTGGCGGCCCCGGCCCAGATGATCTCGCCGATGCCCACCGGTAGTTTGATCTTCGGCAGCGTCTCGCGTACGTCGGCGACCGCGGCGCGCTCGGTGCGTTCGAGGATCTCGTGGCGGACGAGCTGATATCCCAGGATCGCCACCATGAAGGAGGCCGTGACGGCCACCAGCGTGAATGTGATCACCAGCCGGGCGCGCAGGCCGGACGGCAACAAGGTCATGGCGGGCTGAAGCGGTATCCGAAGCCGCGCACCGTATGAATGAAGACGGGGTCGGCCGGCACCGGTTCGATCTTGGCGCGCACCCGCTGGACACAGGCGTCCACCAGCCGTGAGTCGCCCACGTGCGTGTGATCCCACACCTCGCGCAGCAGGTAACGCCGGCTCAGCACCTGGCCCGGGTGGCGGACGAGTTCGAGCAGCAGGCGCAGCTCGGTCGGGGTGAGGTGGATCTCCCGGCCGGCCAGGCTCACCTTGAGCGCGCCGCGGTCGATCACGAGGTCGCCGAAGGTGATCCGGTCGGCGGAGGCGAACTCCAGGCGGCGCAGCACCGCTCGGATGCGCGCGTCCAGCACCCGGGGCTCCACCGGTTTGACGACGTAGTCGTCGGCCCCGGCCTCCAGTCCGACGACCACGTCGAGATCGTCGCCGCGCGCCGTGAGCAGGATGATCGGCAGTGAGTCGAGCCGGCGGATCCGGCGGCAGACCTCGACCCCGTCGATGCCCGGCAGCATGACATCGAGGATGGCGATCTCCGGTCGTCTGGCCCGGACGTGGTCGAGGGCCTCCTCTCCCGTGGCGTACGCGGTGACCGCGTGCCCCTGGCGGGTGAGCGCCAGTTCGAGCCCCGCTCGGACCGAGGGGTCGTCTTCGACCAGGAGGATGCCTGCCACGCGGTCATTATGGTCTCTTGGGGATGTTTTCCCCAGGTTGTCCGTAACTTGTCAAGCTGTCTGCACGCCGTCGTCATAAACGGAGAGCACGCTGCTGTCGTGAGTGCGGTCGCCGGGCGAGGACCGGAGCGCACACCGTGATGTGATGAATATCACAGTTTCTCGAAAGGCCACGTAGCTCGGGGGAAAGGTCAAAGAAACACCAAACGGTTACCTGGTTCGGCTCGCAAGACCTCCCAAGACAGGGCAAGCTCGTAGGTCGTGAGCTCTGGTCAGCGGCTGAAGGATGCCCCCCGTCCGTCCCGCGCCCGATCGCGGCGCGCCGCCGGCGGGGCAGGTGGAGCGGGCGGCGGCGTGGACCGCCCGCGCCGTTCCGGAGGATCGGGCCGCGGCTGGTTCTCTCCCAAGCGTCTGATCATCATGGGCGTCACGGTCGCCCTCGTCACCGGGGGCACCGTCTACCTGGTGCGTACGGCCATCGAGAACGCCAACGCCCCCTACACGCCGCTCACCCCGCAGGACATTCTGGCGGCCGACCCGTACGCGCCCAATCCGGAGAACGACGCGCTCAAGGCGTCCGCCGTGGAGGCGCTGCGGAAGCAGCGGCAGAAGGAGCTGCGCGCCGAGCACACCGACGGTGGTCTCGACCCCGTCACGATCGCGCCGAAGGCGCCGGGCGGCGGGGGATTCGAGCCGGCCGACTTCCCACCCGGTTCGAAGCCAGACCCCGGCAGCAACAAGGCGCTCGGCCGGCAGATGGCCGAGGCCCGCGGCTGGGGCGGCGAGTGGGGCTGCCTGGAGAAGCTCTGGGACAGGGAGAGCCACTGGAACGAGCGGGCGATGAACCGATACAGCGGTGCGTACGGCATCCCCCAGGCGCTTCCGGGCAACAAGATGGCCAGCGCCGGGTCGGACTGGCAGACCAATGCCGCCACCCAGATCAAATGGGGACTCGGCTACATCGCCGCCCGCTACAAGTCGCCCTGCGGCGCCTGGGCCCATTCCCAGGCCAAGGGCTGGTACTGACTGTTCGCGCATTCGGTAAGCCGTACGGGCTCCGTGCGGTCAGCCCTGCACGCTTGGGCGCATGGGTGTGAAGGTCAGCGTGGTTGTGCCCGTGTCCGATCCCGGGCTTGAGAACGACGCCTTCGGCGCGTGCGTGCGTTCGCTGCTGGAGCAGTCGCTGCCACCGGAAGAGTACGAGGTGATCTTCGCTGACGACGGGTCCACGGACGGGACACGCCGGCGGCTGGACGCGGTCGCCGAGCGCCGGTCGAACGTCCGCGTTCTCCACCTCGACCACAGCGGCTCGGTCGCGCGGGGACGCAACCTGGGGCTGTCGGTCGCCAGGGGCGAGTACGTCTACCTGATGAACCAGTGCGACAGGCTGGAACCGCACGCGCTGGAGCGGATGTACGGCATGGCGGTGGACTCCGACGCCGATGTGCTGATCGGCAGACTCGTCGACGGCCCGGGCAACGGCTCGGGCAACGCGCCCCCGCATCCGGCTTTCGCCGTGAACCAGCCCCGGGCCGACATCCTGCGCGACCGTCTCCTCGCGCTGCCGAGCGTCCACAAGCTGTTCGACCGCGAATTCCTGGAACGCCGGCAGCTGCGCTTCCTCGACCGGCCGCTGTCGGAGCAGCTCTTCACGACCAGGGCGTACCTGTCGGCGAAGGTGATCGCGGTGCTCGCCGAAGATGCCTGCTGCCATCTGGGCCCCGCCGAGGAGGAGGTGCTGGACGCCGAGGCGCTGTTCGAGGGCCTCGGCGCCATCTTCGACGTCGTCGACGCGTGCACGGAGCCGGGCGTCCAGCGCGATCGGATCTACGCCCACTGGTATCGCGTACTCGGGCTGCGCCGCCTCGGCGGCCCCCGGTTCCTCACCGCGGCGCCGGACGAGCGGGCGCTGCTGTTCTCGTTCCTCCGGCGCCTCACCCTGGACCGGATCCCGGAAACGGTCGACGCGCATCTCCCGGTGCGCCTGCGGGCACGGACGGCGCTGCTGCGCCAGGACCGGCCGGGGCAACTCGTCGAGCTCGGCGAGGCGTCGCGCGGCACCCGGCTCGATGCCAGGCTGCGGGATCTGCGCTGGGAGCGGGGCACGCTCGCGCTCGACCTGAGCGTGGAGATCCTTCAGGCAGACGGGAGCCCCATGTGGCTCCGTGAACAGGACGGCCGCCTGCTGTGGACGCCACCCGCGCCGATCCGGGGACTGGCCGACCCCGCGCTGGCGGACGTCACCGGTGCGGTGCGCCGGGCCCGGATGGAGGTCTACATCCGCGACCCGCGGTCCGGCGTGACGTACCCCCTTCCGGTGGAGAGCACGGTCGGCCGGACCTCGTCCAAGGGCCGGGTGCGGGTCTGGGTGAGAGGTGAGGCCCGGCTCGACGTGGGGTCGGCCGCCCTGGGCCGACCGCTGCCGCGGGGTGTGTGGGAGATCCACGTGCGGATGCGCGGCGTTCACCCGGGCCGCGCCCGGGTCGGCCGTCCCGATGTCGGGATGACCTGCGCGGGCGTGCTCGCCGACGAGCCCAGGAGGCTGGTGACGCCATGCTGGTCGGAACGCGGCGAGCTGGGCGTCTGCGTGGCGCCCGGTTCGTTCTCCGAGTCCATCACCCTGGTCTCGTCCAGGACGTCGGTGGCCCGGCAGGCCGGGCATGCCTTCGTGGTCGTGCCGGTGCCGTACGTGCCGCCGAGCGGCGGGCCTCCGGTCGAGCTGGTGCTGCGCGAGCAGGACGGGCGCGGCCGCTCGATGGCGGTGCCCGCGCTGGTCGAGCCCGGGATCCCGGGTCGTATCGCCGGCCGGCTCGTCGCGAAGGTGCCGGTGAGCCGGGTCGGCGGTGAAGACCGCCTCGGACCGGGCACCTGGCGACCCAGCCTGCGGATCGACCAGAAGGAGGCCGACCTGCGGTTCGGCCTGAGCGTCGGCCGCGCCGGCCAGGTGAACGTGCTGCGCCCCGGTCGCGTACGCCGGCCCGGGGCCGCGCGGCCGTCGAGGCTCAGACGGCTCGCTGCGCGGGTGTTCCGGAGCGGCCGTCCCCGCACGGAGCGCTCGCGGAACACACGGGCGCGGAAGGCGAACACTCCCTAATCCGGCAGGGGGTGGGGCCTGGTCATCGACAGGACGTCGAGGATCTCGTCGAGTCGCTCCTCGGTCAGCGTGCCGTCGGCGACGTGTCCTCGTTCGATCACGACCTGCTTGATCGTCTTCCGCTCGCGCAGCGCCTGTTTGACGATCTTCGCGGCCTCCTCGTAGCCGACATGGCGGTTGAGCGGCGTGACGATCGACGGCGACGACTCCGCGTACTCCCGCATCCGGTCCTCGTTGGCCGTGATCCCGGCCACGCATCTGTCGGCGAGCAGCCGCGACACGTTCGCCAGCAGCCGGATCGACTCCAGCAGGTTGCGTGCCATCACCGGCAGCATCGCGTTGAGCTCGAACGCGCCGCCCGCCCCCGCCATGGTGATCGCCGCGTCGTTGCCGACCACCTGCGCGACCACCATCGTGACGGCCTCCGGGATCACCGGGTTGACCTTTCCCGGCATGATCGAAGACCCCGGCTGGAGGTCGGGCAGATTGATCTCGGCGAGACCGGCGCGCGGCCCGGACCCCATCCACCGGAGATCATTCGCGATCTTGTTGAGCGACACCGCGATCACCTTCAGCCCGCCGGACAGCTCCACCAGGCCGTCGCGCGCGCCCTGCGCCTCGAAATGGTCACGCGCCTCGGTGAACGGCAGGCCGGTCGTACGGCTCAGCTCGGCCACGACCTCCGCCGCCCAGTCGGGCCCCGGCACGTTGACGCCCGTGCCCACGGCCGTACCACCCAGCGGCAGCTCGGCCAGGCGTGGCAGCGCCGCCTGGAGTCGCTCGATGCCCAGCTCGATCTGTGCGGCGTATCCGCCGAACTCCTGGCCCAGCGTGACCGGTGTGGCGTCCATCAGGTGGGTCCTGCCCGCCTTCACCACGTCGGCGAAGTCGGACGCCTTCTGCGCCAGCGTGGTCGCGAGGTGTTCCAGGGCGGGGGTGAGATCGTGCGCGACCGCGAGCGTGGCCGCCACGTGGATCGAGGACGGGAACACGTCGTTGGACGACTGGGCGGCGTTGACGTGATCGTTGGGGTGGACCGGCCGGCCGAGCCGTTCCTCCGCGAGTGTCGCGATCACCTCGTTGACGTTCATGTTGGACGAGGTGCCGGAACCCGTCTGGAAGACGTCGACCGGGAACTGGTCGTCCCACCGCCCCTCGACGATCTCCCCGGCGGCGTCCCGTACGGCCTGGGCGAGGTCCGCGTCGATGATGCCGTAGTCGGCGTTGACCTTCGCACAGGCGGCCTTGACGCGGGCGAGTGCGGCGATGTGCGCGGGTTCCAGCCCACGGCCGGACACCGGGAAGTTCTCCACCGCCCGCTGCGTCTGCGCCCGCCACTTGGCGCGGGCGGGAACCCGCACCTCGCCCATGGAGTCGTGTTCAACGCGGAATTCGCCCATGGACCACTCCTTTGACTTCCTCCCCGGGACCAGAGCCGGGGATTCCGACCCGTCGCCAGGTCGGGTTTCCCGTTTCATCAGGCCGTGCCTCCCCGGAACACTCCGAGACCGGTCTTACCTACCCTCCGCAGGCGTTTTACCTCTCCGCCGGCCCGGCGGCGAGGATGTTCTCCGCTGCGTTGACGTCAGCCGTACGCCACCATGATCACGATCACCAGGACGATGAACGCGGCGAAGGCGGCCGCGGCCAGCAGGAGCACGCGGACCCGGGCCGCGGTGTCGGGTGGTGACGGGCTCTGCACGGAGAACAGGTCGGTGCCCAGCCCGAGCGGCCGATCGGGACCCCGCTCTCCGGATTGATCGCCGGGCTGAGGACCGGCAGGTGCGGCGGACGGCACCGGGGCGTGCCCGTGGTGTGCGGGGGCGTGCCCGGGGTGCCCGTGCCCGGGGCCGGGTGGCGCCGGAGCATGGTGTTCGCCGCCCTTACCGATGTCGGTGCCCGGTCTCGGGGGCAACGCCCTGCCGGAAGCGGGCAATCGTCTGGGAGCGGTCACCTCGTCCATCTCGGGGACGGGTGGTGGCGTCGCGGAGACCGACGGGATGCGCAGGCCGTCCTTCGGACGGATGACGACCACCGTCTGGTCGCCGTCGCCGTCGCCGTTGTCCGCCGGTCCGGCGTTCTCCCGTGGCGTGATCGGGGCGATCGGGCCATGGGACACCGCTTCGTGGGCGGGAGCCGATGCGTGGGAAGAGCTCGCCCCGGCGGCCTCGCCGCCCGTGTCGGGGACCGTACCGGCCGATGCGGCGCCGGTCGGCGTGTCGGCCACGACCCGGAGCATCGCGGCGGCCCTGCCCGCGGTCATCCGGGCCCGGTGGTCCTTCTCCAGCAGCCCGTTCAGGATCGGGCGCAGGGGCCCCGCCTGGGTGGGCGGATCGACGGTCTCGTTCATCAGCGCCTTCAGCGTCTCGCTGAGCGACCCCCGTTCGTAGGCCGGTCGGCCCTCGACCGCGAAATACAGGGTGGCGCCGAGCGACCAGAGGTCCGACTCGGGGCCGGTGTGCTCGCCACGCGCCCGCTCGGGAGCCGTGTAGCCGGGCGAGCCGATCACCATGCCGGTCTGGGTGAGGGCGCTGTCGCCCGCCGCCTTGGCGATGCCGAAATCGGTCAGTACGACCCTGCCGGTCTCGGTCAGCAGGACGTTGCTCGGCTTGACGTCCCGGTGCAGGATGCCCCGGGAGTGCGCGGCACGCAGCGCGCCCAGCAGGTCGTGGCCGATCTCGGCCACCAGCCGGGGCGGGAGCGGACCCTCCTCGTCGATCACCTGCTCCAGCGACCGGCCCTCGACCAGCTCCATGATGATCCAGGGGCTGCCGTCCGCCTCGATGGCGTCGTGGATGGTGGCGACGCAGGGATGGCTGATCTTCGCCGCCGTCCGGCCCTCGCGCAGCATGCGTTCTCGCAGCTCACGCCGTTGCCGGGGGTTGAGTCCGGGATCCTGCCGGATCTCCTTGATAGCGATCTCGCGGCCCAGTGCCCGGTCATAGGCACGCCAGACGGTGCCCATCGTCCCCCGGCCGATCGGCGCGCGGAGCTCGTAGCGGTGCGCGAGCAGCCGTGGTTGCAGTTCCGCCATATGAAGAAAGATAGCCATTTCACGTCGCGAACCGCTTGGGGGAGTGTCCGTCGATCATCGGTACGGCGAAGATCTGCGCGACGTGACCCGTCACCTGAGGAAGTCGCGGGGCCAGAAGCGCCTGGGCACGACCATCTTGAACACCCCGGCGAGCCGCCGCATCAGCGGGCTGCGGACCATCTGGTGAAGTGCCGGCTCGGCCGGCTTGCGGTGCACGCCCTCGGCCGGGCGGCGCCGCGGCGGGGTCGCCGCCGTCAAGTGATCGCGTTGGTACCCGAAGTGCTGCTGCGTGTGCTGGTACCCCTGGCCGTACGGCCAGGGGTGGTCGTGGTTCGACATCGCGGCATCCGGGAACTCGCGTGGAGGCGGCTGAGGTGGTGCCTGGTGTGGCTGTGACGGTTGCGGCCGGCCGTAGTGCTGCGGCTGACCGTGCTGGGACTGCGCCTGCTGCGGTGGAACCTGCTGCGGCTGGGTGTGGTGCGGTGGCTCGCCGTAGTGCGGTGCACTGTACTGCGGTGGACTGTATTGAGGCCGGGGCTGGGACTGCGTGGACGAGGTGTGCGGGAACATGCGCAGTCGCGGCCGCGACTCCGCCCGGTGCTGCCCCCGATGCGGTGGCTTACGGGTGAATCCGGGGGGCGACG
The DNA here is from genome assembly GCF_001417795.1 of Sphaerimonospora mesophila. Lineage (NCBI taxonomy): Bacteria > Bacillati > Actinomycetota > Actinomycetes > Streptosporangiales > Streptosporangiaceae > Sphaerimonospora > Sphaerimonospora mesophila. Next base: position 196,190 of record NZ_BCBX01000036.1, read on the forward strand.
GCGGAGGGGTCGGGGTACGGCGGGGCTGCGGGCCGTACTCCTCCACGGTGTCGCCCGACGCGATCCTGGACAGAATGAGCGCCGCGCGGACGCTGTCGATTCGCGCGGCGGGGTCGATCTGGAGCAGCCCGCGCAGCACCGGGGCGAGCGGACCGGCCCGCTCCATGGGGATCGGCGCGCCGCTCGTGAGGGCGGCCAGCGCGGCGGCGGCCGTACGACGGCCGTGCAGGCCGCGGCCCTCGACCGCCGTGTAGAGGGTCGCGCCGAGCGACCACAGGTCGGCCGCCGGGCTGGCCTTGGCGCCGAGGACCCGCTCCGGCGCGATGTATCCGGCCGAGCCGAGCACGATGCCGGCCTGCGTGATCGACTTGTCGCCCTCAACGGCGGCCAGACCGAAGTCGGTCAGTACGGCACGGTCCTCGGTGACCAGCACGTTGCTCGGCTTGACGTCCCGGTGCAGGATGCCCTTCGCGTGGACCGCGCGGAGCGCGCCCAGGACCTGCCGGCCGATCTCGGCGACCTGGCGCGGAGGCAGCGGCCCCTCCCGCCTGACGAGCTCCTCGAGGGACTGCGCCTTGAGTAGCTCCATCACGATCCACGGCCGGTCGTCCTCGGTGATCACATCGAAGATGGTGATCACGGAGGGGTGGGCGACCATGGCGGTCGCCCGGCCCTCCCGTTCGGTCCTGGCGCACAGCTCGGCGCGCAGGTCCTCGTCGAGGACCAGCGGCAGCCGCACCTCCTTGACCGCCACGTCACGATCGAGAAGTTCGTCCCTCGCGCGCCAGACGGTGCCCATTCCGCCGCGGCCGACCGGCTCCAAAAGCCGGTAGCGCGCGGCAAGCAGGTATCCGGAGGGCGCACGCATGGGTGGCAGCTTACCGATTTGCGCGATGCGACCTGTAGAGACCATGCCGGGAAATTGTTGAGATCTTCTGTCAAAAGTTTTGACAGCTTCCAGCAGTGTTCACCTGCGGCCGATGGTCAGGACCGGTCCAGAGGCGTCCTGGAAGAAGTCGTTGCCCTTGTCGTCGACGACGATGAAGGCCGGGAAGTCCACGACCTCGATCCGCCAGACGGCCTCCATCCCCAGCTCCGGATACTCCAGGACCTCGACCTTCTTGATGCAGTCCTGGGCGAGGCGGGCCGCGGGACCGCCGATCGAGCCGAGGTAGAAGCCGCCGTGCTCGCGGCAGGCGTCGGTCACCTGCTTGGACCGGTTGCCCTTGGCCAGCATGACCAGTGAGCCGCCCGCCGCCTGGAACCGCTCCACGTAGGAGTCCATCCGCCCGGCCGTGGTCGGCCCGAAGGACCCGGAGGCGTACCCCTCGGGGGTCTTCGCCGGTCCCGCGTAGTAGACGGCGTGGTTCTTCAGGTATTCGGGCATCTCCTCGCCCGCGTCGAGCCGTTCGCCGATCTTGGCGTGGGCGATGTCGCGGGCCACGACGAGGGGACCGGTGAGCGACAGTCGCGTCTTGACCGGATATTTCGTGAGCTCGGCGAGGATTTCCGGCATCGGGCGGTTGAGGTCGATGCTCACGACGTCGTCGGAGAGGTGCTCCTCGGTCGTGTCGGGGAGGAATCGGGCCGGGTCGGTCTCCAGTCGCTCCAGGAAGACGCCGTCCGGCGTGATCTTCGCCAGCGCCTGCCTGTCGGCGCTGCAGCTGACCGCGATCGCGACCGGGCACGAGGCGCCGTGGCGCGGCAGCCGGATCACCCGGACGTCGTGGCAGAAGTACTTGCCGCCGAACTGGGCCCCGATGCCGAGCCGCTGGGTCAGCTCGAAGACCTTCTTCTCCATCTCCAGGTCGCGGAAGCCGTGGCCGCTCACCGATCCCTCGGTGGGGATGCCGTCGAGGTAGCGGGCCGAGGCGTACTTGGCGGTCTTCAGCGCGTACTCCGCGCTCGTGCCGCCGACGACGATCGCCAGATGGTACGGCGGGCAGGCGGCGGTGCCGAGCGAGCGGATCTTCTCCTCCAGGAACTGGAGCATCCGCTTCTCGTTGAGCACGGCCTTGGTCTCCTGGTAGAGGAAGGACTTGTTGGCCGAGCCGCCGCCCTTGGCCATGAACAGCAGCTTGTACTCGTCCGGGTGGCCCAGGGGGTCCTCGGCGTACAGTTCGATCTGCGCGGGGAGGTTGCTGCCGGTGTTCTTCTCGTCCCACATCGTCAGCGGGGCCATCTGGGAGTAGCGCAGGTTGAGACGCGTGTAGGCGTCGTACACGCCCCGGCTGATGTGCTCGGCGTCCCGCCCGTCGGTCAGCACGTGCCGGCCGCGCTTGCCCATCACGATCGCGGTGCCGGTGTCCTGGCACATCGGCAGCACGCCGCCGGCGGAGATGCCCGCGTTCTTCAGCAGGTCGAGTGCGACGAACCTGTCGTTGCCGCTGGCCTCCGGATCATCGATGATCTTGCGGAGCTGGGCCAGGTGAGATGGCCGAAGATAGTGGGAGATGTCGTGGATCGCGGTCTCGGTGAGCAGGCGCAGGGCCTCCGGGTCGACCTCCAGGAACCGACGCCCTGCCGCCTCGACGACGCGCACCCCCTCGGCGGTGATCAGGCGGTACTCGGTGTCGTCCGCCCCAAGCGGCAGCAGGTCGGTGTAGTCGAACTCCGGCATGTCCTCGGTCCTCTGTTCTGCCTCATCTGAGTCGGTCGGGGCTGTGCCGTACGGCGAACCGGCCGCGGGTACCCGCCCCACCAAAGGGTAAGGCCCGCCGAACAGACCTCAGGGTGGGCCCTCCGCTCCGGGAGTGTGCGGTGGTGGCGGCGTTCTCGTCACGTCGGTCGCACGCGGGTTCGCGACGCCGCGCGGTCCGCGGGCCGGAAGCCGCGGGCCAGCACGATGATCACTGCGGCGAGCGCCAGCGGGGCGGCGAAAGCGATCCGGTAGTCCGTGGCGTCGGCGATGCCGCCGACGAGCGCGGCTCCGGCGATGAAGCCGACGTAGTTGAACATGTTCACCCGTGCGATGGCCACGCCGCTGCCGGTCGGGTCGAGCCGCCCGGCTGCGGAGAACGACTGCGGGGCGATGACGGAAAGGCCGATGCCGGTCAGGGCGAAGCCCGCGATCGCCCACACCTCGGCCGAGGCCGTCACGATCGCCGCGAACCCCAGCGTGGCGACGACCGCGCCGATCCGGACGATCGCGGCCGGGCCGTACCTGCGGACCGCGAAATCGCCGCCGATCCTGACGAGGAACGTGGTGGCCTGGTACGCGCCCAGCGCCAGCGGGACCACACCGGCCGGGGCGTGCGTGACCTTCTCCATGAAGACCGACCCGAAGTTCGAGATCGAGGAGTCGCCGACATAGAGGAAGGCCATCGCCAGGCAGAGCGGAATGACCGGCCTCCAGGGAACACGGGACGCGTCGTTCGCCACTCGCGTTTCCGGTGTCACGCCGCTGCTCCGGGTCCGCTCCTCGGCCGGGCCGTACAGCCAGGCGGCGGCGGCGATCGAGGCGACGGCGGCCGGGACGAGCGCGATCGCGAACGTGGCCGCCAGGCTCAGGCCCGTGTCAGCCGCGGCGGAGGCCCAGAGCGCGCCGATGACCGCGGCCAGGCTCCACAGCGCGTGGAAACCGGTGAGCACCGGCCTGCCGTACCTGCGCTCGACCGCGACGCCCTGCATGTTCATGCCGGCATCGACGGTGCCCAGCCCCAGGCCGAACAGCACGACGGCCGCCACCAGCGTCGGTACGTCGGTGGCGAGCCCGGCGAGCACGACGGCCGCGCAGGTGAACGGCTGGGCCGGGCGGAGCACCCGGCGGCTGCCGAACCGCGCGGCGAGGACCCCGGCGAGCACGCTGCCCACGCCCGCGACGACCGGGGCGACGAGAAGCAGGATCGCGAGCTCGCCGTCCGTCAGTCCGTGCTTCTTCTGCAGCGTGGCCACCTGGGTGAGCAGGGTGGCGAAGGTGAGGCCCTGGACGGCGAAGACGGCGTACGTCGCCAGCCGTGCCCGCCGGTCGCGTGGGATGGGCACCGCTGCCTCCGGAAACATGAGGGGGGTTCAGATTTCGCCAGATTAGAATTCCCGGCTCGGCAGGTCAATGCGTTCTTCGGCGGGTCCGTTTACGCTCGATGTCGTGAGCGAGTTCCAGTCCCAGCCGAGCAGGTGGATCTCCGCGTTCCTGACGCCGCGGGTGTCCGACGCACCGGACCCGGGTGAGCTGCGCGCGTCGGACCGGGACCGGGAACGGGTGATCGCCGTGCTGGCCGAGGCGGCCGCCGACGGCCGGCTCTCCCTCGACGAGCATGAGGAACGCGTCGATCAGGCCTGGGCCGCCCGGACGCTTGGCGAGCTGGCCCGGCTCACCGTCGACCTGCTGCCCCCGGAGAGCCAGCCGTTCCGGATGGACAACCGGCCCGTGACGGCCCTGTTCCGCAGCGAGAGCCGTACCGGCCGGTGGGTCGTGCCGGCCGAGGTGCCGGTCACCTCCCTGGGCGGGAAGGTGACCATGGATCTGTGCGAGGCCCTGCTGCGGTCGCGCCGGGTCGTGGTCCAGCTCGCCGTGCTGGCCGGCACGGTCACGCTGATCGTGCCCGAGGGCGTACGGATCGTGACCGCGCCGTCGGCCCGCGTGGGCTCGGTCAAGAACGAGGTACGGCTGCCGCCGGGCGCGACCGATTACGCCCAGGACGCCCCCGTCATCGAACTGGCGGGATTCGTCTTCGCCGGGAAGGTGGTGGCCCGCTCCCCGAAACGACCACGCAAGGGATTCTTCCGGCGTTAGCCGCGCTCTCCCGAGGCACTCTCGGACGGCGGCCTCGGACGGCGGTGTCGCGGAGGTGCGCTCAGACGGCGGTGTCGAAGTTGATGGCGCTGTAGGCGCCCAGCTTCCAGAGCTGGTGCTCGCTTTCGATCTTGCGGATCGTTCCGGACCGGCCGCGCATGACCAGGGAGTGGGTGACGGCGGCGCCGGCCTGGAAGCGTACGCCGTGCATCAGCTCGCCGTCGGTGATCCCGGTGGCCGCGAAGAAGACGTCGTCGGAGCGCACCAGGTCATCGGTGGTCAGCACCTGCTTCAGGTCGAGCCCGGCGTCGGTGGCCCGGCGGCGCTCATCGTCGTCGCGCGGCCACAGCTTGCCCTGGATGACGCCGCCCATGCACTTCATGGCGCAGGCCGCGATGATGCCCTCCGGGGTTCCGCCGATCCCGAGCATCAGGTCGACTCCGGTCCCGTGGCGGGCCGCCATGATCGCGCCGGCCACGTCGCCGTCGGTGATGAACCTGATCCTCGCCCCGGTCTCTCTGATCTCCTTCACGATGTTGTCGTGCCGTGGGCGGTCGAGGATCACCACGGTCACGTCGGACGGCTTGGCGCCCTTGGCCCTGGCGACCGCCCTGATGTTGTCGCCGACCGGCGCCTCGATGTCGACCTGGTCGGCGGCCTGCCGGCCCGTCACGAGCTTCTCCATGTAGAACACGGCGGACGGGTCGTACATCGAACCACGCTCGGCGACCGCGATGACGGAGATCGCGTTGTTCATGCCGAGCGCGCACAGCCGGGTCCCGTCGATCGGGTCGACCGCCACGTCGCAGTCGGCGCCGGTGCCGTCGCCGACGTCCTCGCCGTTGTAGAGCATCGGGGCGTTGTCCTTCTCGCCCTCGCCGATCACCACTGAGCCGTTCATGGAGACCGTGTTGATGAGCTGCCGCATGGCGTTGACGGCGGCGCCGTCCGCCCCGTTCTTGTCGCCGCGGCCCACCCAGCGGGCGGCGGCCATCGCGGCCGCCTCGGTCACCCGGACCAGTTCGAGGGCCAGGTTGCGGTCTGGTGCGTGCTCGCCGGTCGCCAGCGGGGCCGGAACGTGATCAGACATCGATCCCCTTAAAAGTCGGATTCACTATCTCGTGCCCTTCGTGCCGGTCTTTATGTCGTCTCGGTCGATCAGGGCAATTAGTGATCGTAGTTCTTTAAGTGTTTTTTGTCCGATTGGTCTGAACCTGTTGTCGCTGGTCGGCGGCCATTTGCCGCCGGATCACTCGGGATCTGACCGGCCGGGATATCCTTCGCCGACATGAGCGGCGACATGGAGCAGACGGCGACGACGCGCGAGTCGGACCACGGTGCGGCGGCGGCTCGGGATCACGGCGTGGCCACCCGCGGGGCGGCCACGCGGGTCGCGCTCCTGGAGGCGGCCAGGGAGGTGTTCGTCACCCGGGGCTTCGCCGAGGCCGGGGTGACCGACGTGGTGCGGCGGGCCGAGGCCAGCGTGGGCAGTCTCTATCACCATTTCTCCGGCAAGGCGGATCTCTACCTCACGCTGTTCGAGGAGTTCCAGCAGCGGCAGACACAGCGGACCTGGGACGCGGTCCAGGCCGCCCGCGCCGCTGGGGAGACGGATCCGATGCCGCAGTTCCTGGCGGGAGCCCGGGCCTACCTGGAGGGCTGTCTCGACGAACGCGATCTGGCCGCGCTGTTCCTCAGGGGGGACGCCCCGCCCGGTTTCGAGGTCACCATGCGTGACCGGCTGCGTCAGTGGGCCAGGCGGACGGCCGCGCTTTTCGAGCACGAGGACGCTCTGGTCGTGGTCGTGACGGGAGCGCTGGCGGCCGTCGTGCAGGAGGTGACGCTCTCGGAGGATCCCGTGGCGGCCCGGCGGATGGCCGAGGACGCGCTCGTTCTCATCGGCGGCATCCGGCGCCCCTGAACCCCCCGGAGCTGGTACGGCCACCGGCCCTGGTGACCGGTAGTCTCGCTCGTGTGGGACGGTTCACTCAGGGAGTCTACGGTTACGTGTTCGCGGTGCTCGTCTGCCTCGCCGGTGTCGGGCTTTTCCTGCTCGTCACGCCGCAGAGCCGGACCGAGCACATTCCCCGGGTGAACTACTCGATCGATCAGGCCAACGCCGCGAGGGCCGCGACGTACGAGATCGTGTCGCCGCGTGAGGTGCTGCCGGACTGGGTGCCGAACAGCTCGACCCTCACCGACGAAGGCGGCGCCGTGACCTGGCGGCTGGGCTTCGCCACCGCGCAGCGGCAGCACGCGATGCTGGCGCAGAGCGACGAGCGGCCGCTCGATGACTTCGCCAACCGGATGGCCAACACCGACAAGGTCACCGGAAGCCGCGACATCAACGGAGAGACCTGGCAGGAGCGGATCCGCCAGGACAAGAACCAGCGGTCGCTGGTGCGGATCCTCCCCGATCGCACCGTCGTCGTCACGGGCACCGCCGACTGGGCGGAGCTCACCGCTCTCGCAGAGTCGCTGGTCGCCCAGCCCAGGCCCGCCGCGACCGTCTCCGCCACGTCCTGACAGACCTGCCGGCGTGGTCAGAACGGGGCGTCCGCCGAGCCGTTCCGCTGGGGCTCCTGCCGCTGGGCGATCGCGGTCGCCAGCTTCGCGCGTGCCCCCTGAAGCCACTCCTCACAGATGGCGGCCAACCGCTCGCCGCGCTCCCATAGTTCGATGGACTGCTCGAGCGTCAGCCCGCCGGTCTCCAGGCGGCGCACCACGTCGGTGAGTTCCTCTCGCGCCTGCTCGTACGACGGCGTCTGCTCAGCCGAGGACTGCTGAGAACCCTGCTTCGCCGTGTTCCCGGTGGTGCTCTTCGTCATCGGATCCTCCCGTGGATACTCCGGGCTTCAGCCTCCGGGGCCGGCCGCAGAGCACCAGCCTGGCAACGCCCGGCCGTCGGCGCAACCGGGAGGGTGGCGGGTGCCCGACGCGCTCATCGCCTCTCCTGCGAGGACTGAACCGAACTGTGATGTCGTTGTCAGGTGTTCACCTGACACGCCCGAATTCGCGCCGTCCCTAGGCTCGCAACAGCCGATGTACAGGCACTCCAGGGGGCGAGGTAGAGGACATGAATCACGGCATCCCGGCATGCGCTTTCGCCGCGGACCACGGTGCTCGAGCTTCGGGAGGCATCGGTCCGACATCGCCGATGGCGTTCCTGAACGCGGTTCTCGAACGAGGGCGGGAACCAGGGGACCGCCGGGTGATCGCCGGTCAGTGCTAGGGGGCGCAATGTCCACCCCGTACCCTCCGTCTCCGGGACCGGACCCCGCTTGGTCGCCGCCGGGACACCGCATGCCGGGGCCACCGGGTCCGCCGCCTGGGCCGCCAGGTCCGCCGGGACACCGCATGCCCGGGCCGCCGAGTCCGCCGCCCGGGCCACCGGGCCGGCATCCCGGTGGTTTTCCACCGGCACGACCGGGGGGACCGATGCCGGGGGGACCGATGCCGGGAGGACCGCCACCGGGCGGCCCCGGCGGGCCGTGGCCGCCGGCACCGCGCAGGGGGTCAGGCGGGAAGGGGCCGCTGATCGCCATCGTGCTCGGCGTCGTGCTGGTCGCCGGAGCGGCCGGAGGCTGGATGTTCCTACGCGACGGTGACGGAGCACCCGGATCGTCCATCGGCTCCGTCCAGGACCGGCGTGATCCGGCCCGGCCGCCGACGACAGAACCGGTGAAGACGGACGAGCCGGTGAAACTGCGGCCGATCACCGGCGACCAGCTCTGCGCCGCCATTCCGGACGGCGTACGCAAGACCCTGGTCGCCGATGGCCGGTACGGCGGGAAGGACGTGTCCACCGGGGCCGCCACCGAAACCGAGAAGCGGGCGGCCTGCAGGTGGTCCAACAACAAAATGGACGTCGGCAACGGCGTCATCGGCCATCGCACGCTGAGCATCTCGGTGGAGGCCCAGAGCACTGAAAGGCAGAACGCGGTTGAGCGCGCGAAGGAGCGGTTCGACAGGGACAAGGAGGCGCATGAGCGGCGGGTCAACGTCCGGGATGGCAAGCGGGTCGACGGGAGGACCTCCGGATCGGCGTTCGGCGGTCTCGCCGAGCTGAAGTACGGCGACGCGTCGTACAGCCAGACCTCGCTCGGGACCAGCGGCATCAAGGCCGGCGTGTTCGTCCGGCAGGGGCCGTGGCTGATCGAGGTCTCGTACAGCGGGAGCAACCGCACCGGGCGCAAGTATCCCTCGGGCGACGAGGTGCGGGCCGCGACCGGCAAGGTCGCCGAGCTCATCACCGCGGAGATGGCCAAGGACGCAGGCAAGGTGAAGCTCGACGGTCCGTGCGCCATCCTCACCGTCAAGGACATCGAGTCGGCGTTCTTCCCCACTGTTTCCGGGCCATCCGTCAGCGGTAACGACGGCAGGATCCAGCAGACCACCTGCACCTGGAACCTCAGAGAGCCGGTCGCGCACAGGCCCGGGGAGGAGTACACCGCTCGGGGCGGGGAACTGCGCGTTCACATGGTCGACTGGGGTGACGGCGACCTCGGGTCGAAGTTCCAGTTCGACCGGGACGCCAAGAAGTACGACCGCTACCGGGCCAAGGAAGGCATCGGCAACGACAACATCCACATCGACTACGAGCCCCGCCGGGAGCTCTCCGGGCTCGGCGAGCGGGCCTTCGCCGTGGTGTCCGCCACCACAAGGCCGGGGCGGCCGGACGAGGACCCCATGCAGGAAATTCTGATCAAGGTGCTGGTCGGCGACCGGACGGTCGAACTCGTCTTCAGAGGAACGACGACCGGTGGTGGCATCGTCGGCGCCGGAGGCTACCAGAAGCCGATCTTCGAGTCCTCGGTCGCGCAGCCGGCCGTAGAGCGGTTGGCCAGAGCCTTCCTCGCCGGTCTGAAATGACCGGCGGCGCCGAGGCCATCAGGGTGCGCCGCCCAGCGCGACGACATGAGTCACGCCAAACCGAGAGGGCGGGTGGCTAGGCTACGTCACGTCGAGATCGCGAGACGGGCGGGCCGAGCGAGGTGACGAGTGGCTGGGCAGGCGGCGCGGCTGCTGGTGCGGTTCGGCCGCCGGTACGCGGCCGCCGTGCGCCTGGCGACCCTGGTTCCGATCTGCGCGATCGCCCTGTTCCGGGCACCTCCTGAGCACCTGGCGGCCACCGTGTCCGTGGCCGGTGCGGCGGCGGCCTGGACCTGCTGCTACGTGTGGTGGCTCAGCTCGGGCCGGGGCGCGCTGCCGGTCGCGCTGGACGTGGTCGTCCTGCTGGGGTTGTCCGCGAGCGTGTTCTGGACCGACGCCATCGAGGACCGCAACACCGGATGGCTGCGGCTGCTGATCACCTTCGCCTGTGTGACGTGTCAGTGGCACACCTCGCCGATGGTGGGCGGCGCGGCGGCGGTGGCGGCCGGGGGCGGGGCAGCGGGCGTCCTCGCCGCGGCGGGAGCGGCGGAGGTGGACGCGAGCCTGCTCAGCGGGCAACTGTGGGCGGTGCCGGCAGCCGGACTGTCCAGAGCGGCGTGGGTGCTCGTCCGCCACGCCGCTGACCGGGCCGACCGGATCACGGCCGAGGCCGCCCGGGTCCGCGGCGAGTCGATGGTGGCCGCGGCCGTGCGCGCCGAGGAACGCGAGTTCGCCAACTCACTGCACGACACGGCGGCCACGACTTTGCTGATGGTCGGCACCGGCCAGGTGCGCTCAGACGCGGACTGGCTGGCTCCGCAGGCCCGCCGCGACCTGGACCGGCTACGTTCCGACAGCGGGCGGACGGCCCGGCACACCGACCTCGTCGATCTGCTGTGCGCCGACCTCGACGCGACGCAACTGGCCGTGGAGTTCGATGCCCCCGCGCGGCTGGTGCTCCCGTTCGACAGTGCCAGGGCCATCGCCGACGCGGCGCGGGAAGCCCTCACGAACGTGCGCCGCCACGCGGGCACGGCGCGGGCGACCGTCCGGCTGAGTGGGAACGCCCGGGCGCTGCGGCTCGACATCGCCGACCGGGGAAAGGGGTTCTCGCTCGCGGACGTGCCGGAGACCCGGCGCGGTCTGCGCGAGTCCGTACGCGGCAGGATGGACCGCGTCGGTGGTACGGCCACGATCACCTCCGCCCCGGGTGAGGGCACCCTCGTACGGCTGGAATGGCGGGCCGGGGATGAGTGACGCCGTCGAGGTGCGGACCCTGGAGCAGTTGCGGCGCGGCCTGCGGATCGCGACGCTGCTCGTCGCCGTGGCGATCGTGTTCGGTCTCGGGTTGTCCGCCATGCTGCGTCGCCTGGACGTCTACGAGCCGGCACTCGCGCAGGTGGCGGCCTTCGCGGTGCTGGGCGCGGTGCTCGCCGCCGAGGTCGTGCTGCTCGTGCGGCGGCGATCGTGGGGCGCGCCGCGCCTGGCGGTCATCGCCGTAGTGCTCGCCGCGTCAGCCCTGTCGTACGCGACACTGCCGGACGGGCGCACCTCGACCGCCGTGGACTGGATCTTCGGCGCCGCCAACTGGGTAGGTGTCGTCGTGCTGCTGGACCGCCCGCTGCGAAGCTCGGCGGTGTTCCTGCTCGCCCACGAGTTCACCGCCCTGGTTCACCTGCTGGTGTTCGACGAGCCCAGCCGCGAGGCGCTGGCCCGGTTCGCCACGGGCTCGGTGAGCGTGGTCGGCTTCCCGCTGTGCGTGGCCGTGGTCGCGACGATCCTGCACGGGCTCAGCGCGGCGGCGGCGGCCTCGCACCGGCAGATCGAAGAGGCGCGCGTCGCCGAGGCCGTCGCGGCGGAGTCCCACCGCCGCCGGCAGCGGCGGTTCGCCGAGTTGTCGGCGACCACGATCCCGCTGCTGAAAGGGCTCGCCGACGGCTCACTCCGCCCCGAGGACCCGGCGGTCCAGCGGCGCTGCGCCATCGAGGCGGCCAGGATGCGCCGGCTGTTCGCCGAGGCCGACACTGTGCAGAACCCCCTGCTGCACGAGCTGCGACACTGCGCCGATGTGGCCGATCGCAAGGGCGTGACGGTAGAGCTGGACGCACGCGGCCAGTGGCCTGCCCCGCCCCTGGCCGTCCGGCGCGATCTCACCGAGGCGGTGCTGACCACGCTCGCCACCGCCGATTCCCGGGCGCGGGTCACCGTCGTGGGCAGTGCGGACCTGGTGTCGGTCAGCGTCGTCGCGGACTGCGGCGAGGTGGACCTCCCGAGCCCGGCGGCACCCGGCGTCCAGGTCGAGACGTTGAAAACGGACGACATGGTATGGATGGAGGCCCGATGGCAGCCGACCCGGCAGCTGATGAACCGATAACCGCGGTGATCGTGGATGATCATGCGGCGATCGCCGCCGGCGTTCGCTCCTGGTGCGCCCAGGCGGTGCCGCCGATCGAGGTCATCGACGCAGGGGACCGGCTGGCCGACGTCTGGACCGACTCGGGCGCCGACGCGCACGTGGTGATCTTCGATTTGGAGCTGGTGCCGGGCCGGCCGGACTTCGGCGAGCTGCGGCGGCTGGTCGACAGCGGCAGGCGCGTGGTCGTGTATTCCCAGCACGCCGACGACGTGACCGTGATCAAATGCATCGACCTCGGCGCGCTCGCCTACCTGACCAAGCGCGAAGGATCCGATCACCTGGTGCCCGCCATCAGGGCGGCCGCGCGGGGCGAGCCCTACACCACGCCGTCGCTGTCCGGGGCCCTCATCTCCGACGACGCCCCCGGTCGGCCGCGCCTGTCCCAGCGCGAAACCGAGGTGCTGCGGGCGTGGTTCGCGTCCTCGTCCAAGCAACTCGTCGCCGCGAAGCTCAACATCACCGTCAAGACCGTCGACACCTACATCTCGCGGGTGCGGGTGAAGTACGCCAACGTGGGACGGCCCGCGCGGACCAAGAGCGAACTCGTCGGTCGCGCCCTGGACGACGGGCTCATCACCCTCGCCGAGCTCAACCAGACCGTGACGCCGCTGTAGGGGTCACCGGACACGGCCGGGCCCGGCCGGGCCACGGCCCCCACGATAGATGCCGCCACCGACGTATCGCTGCTCGTGGTGGAGCGCCCACCCTTAAGAATGTCCGCTTTGGGTATGTATGGGCCGTTTGCTGGGTTCCGTAGTGATGTAGCGACACATCGACGGGGGCGGCGGTATGTGTGGCATCAGCGGCTGGGTCGATTACGGACGCGACCTCCGGTTGGAGCAGGAGACCGTGCAGGCCATGACGGACACGATGGCGTGCCGGGGGCCCGACGCCGGAGGGACCTGGTTCGGCCGGCACGCCGCGTTCGGCCACCGGCGGCTGGCCGTCATCGACATCGAGGGCGGGCGACAGCCCATGATCGCCGAGCGGGACGGCGAGGCCGTGGCCGCGTTGACCTACAGCGGCGAGGTCTACAACTTCCGGGAGCTGCGTACCGAGCTCATCGGGCTCGGCCACGCTTTCCGTACCCAGAGCGACACCGAGGTCGTGCTGGAGGCGTACCTGGAGTGGGGTGAGGACCTCGTCGAGCGCATCAACGGCATGTACGCGTTCGCGATCTGGGATGCCAGGCGCGAGGAGCTGCTGCTGATCCGCGATCGGATGGGCATCAAGCCGCTCTACTACTACCCGACGCCTCAGGGGGTGCTGTTCGGCTCGGAGCCCAAGGCCATCCTCGCCAACCCGCTCGCCGAACGGGTCGTCGACGCCGACGGCCTGCGTGAGCTGCTGGCCTTCGTGAAGACGCCGCAGCGCGCGGTCTTCCGTGGCATGTACGAGGTGCGTCCCGGTCACATCGTCCGGGTGCGCAGGGAGGGCGTCGGCGGGCACCGCTACTGGCGGCTGGAGGCCCGCGAGCACACCGACGACCTGCCCACGACCATCCGTACCATCCGCGAGCTGCTCGACGACATCATCGCCCGCCAGCTCATCTCCGACGTACCCCTGTGCACGCTGCTCTCCGGCGGCCTCGACTCCAGCGCGGTGACCGCGCTCGCCGCCCGCGCGCTGGAGAACTGGGGAAGGGTCCGGTCGTTCTCGGTGGACTTCACCGGATACGCGGAGAACTTCCAGCCCGACGACATGCGCGACACCCCGGACACTCCGTACGTCCAGGACGTCGTACGGCACGTCGGCTCAGATCATCGTGACATCGTGCTGAACTCGGCCGACCTGATGGACCATGACGTGCGGGCCGCCGCGCTGCGGGCCCGCGACCTGCCGCTGGGCCTGGGCGACCTGGACACCTCGCTGTATCTGCTGTTCAAGGCGATCCGCTGCCACTCGACGGTGGCGCTGTCGGGGGAGTCCGCCGACGAGGTGTTCGGCGGATACCGGTGGTTCCACGAGCCGGCCGCCGTCAACGCCGACACCTTTCCCTGGCTCGCCATCCCGGGCATCGCCGAGCAGTCGACGCGGGGCCGCTTCTTCGACGAGCATCTGCTGCGCAAGATCGACCTGCCCGCCTACCGGGCCGACGGCTATCAGCAGGCCCTGGCCGAGGTGCCCCATCTCCCGGGCGAGACCGGCCTGGAGAAGCGGATGCGGGAGATCGGCTACCTGCACCTCACCCGGTTCGTACAGATTCTGCTCGACCGCAAGGACCGGATGAGCATGGCCGTCGGCCTCGAGGTGCGGGTGCCGTTCTGCGACCATCGGCTCGTGCAGTACGTCTTCAACACGCCGTGGGCGATGAAGACCTTCGACGGGCGGGAGAAGAGCCTGCTGCGCGCCGCGGTGGAGGACGTGCTGCCGCGCTCGGTGGTCGAGCGCCGCAAGGTTCCCTACCCCTCGACCCAGGACCCGGCCTACGAGCAGGCGCTGCGTACCGAGCTGGCCGATCTGATCGCGGACGGCGACTTCGCCGCGGCACCCCTGGTGGACACGAGGAAGATCCGCAACGTGCTCGACCAGCCCGTGGGCGCGGTCAGCTTCCAGGGAGCCCGGTCGGCGATCGAGGGCCTCCTGCAGTTCAACGCCTGGTTGGAGGACTACGGCACCCGCCTCGCCCTCTAACCTCCGCCGTGATCTCGCGAATTCTCGCACATGTCCGCTGTGAGCTGGGCAGATCTTCTCCGTGATCTTGCAAAACCGGCGAGGGTGTGCCCCCACCTGCACATTCGTCTTTCGTGATCTTGCAGTGAAGAGTGCAAGATCACGGAAGGTGAATGTGCGGGTCAGAGTGTGATCGAGAGAGTTTCTGCAAGATCAGCGAGGGTGGACCGCAGGTCAGATGGGCGGCCTGCGAGTAATTACAAGATCACCCTGGGGGTGGGGGGGTCATGACGGGGAGGTGGTGACGCTGATGCGGTCGTCGGAGAAGCGGATCGTGAGCTCGTCACCGGGCTTCACGTCGGCGGCCAGCCGTACGACCTCGCCCGAGGGCCGTTGTGCGATGGCGTAGCCGCGCTCCAGCGTGGCGGCGGGCGACAGCGCGACCAGGCGGGCGCGGAGATGCTCCAGGGAGTCGGCCGAGCGGTCCAGCGAGGACGTCAGACAGCGCCTGGACCGGTCGCGCAGCGCGTCGACCTGCTCGGCCCGGCGGTCGAGTTCGCGCACCGGATCGGCGAGCGAGGGCCGCGAGCGGACCGAGTCGAGCCAGGAGAGCTCCCGCTCGATCCAGCCGCGGACGACCCGGCGGCTCCGGTCCCTCAGCTGGCGGACCAGCGTCAACTGCTCGCCCACATCCGGGACGACCTTCTTGGCCGCGTCGGTGGGCGTCGAGGCCCGCACATCGGCCACGAGGTCGAGCAGCGGGGTGTCCTGCTCGTGGCCGATCGCGCTGACCACGGGCGTGCGGCAGGCCGCGACGGCCCGCACCAGTGACTCGTCGGAGAACGGCAGGAGATCCTCCAGGGAGCCGCCGCCTCGCGCGATCACGATGACGTCGACCTCGTGGTCACCGTCGAGCCTGCGCAGCGCCTCGGTCACCTCTCCCACGGCGTACGGCCCCTGCACCGCCACGGTCTCCACCTTGAAGCGGACGGCGGGCCAGCGCCGCCGGGAGTTCTCCAGGACGTCGCGCTCGGCCGCCGAGTCGCGTCCGCAGATCAATCCCACCGTGCCCGGCAGGAACGGCAGCCGCCGCTTGCGGTCGACGTTGAACAGGCCCTCGGCGGCCAGCACCTGACGCAGCCGTTCGAGCCGGGCCAGCAGTTCTCCGATGCCGACCGGCCGGATCTCCAGGGCGGTGAAGGCGAAAGACCCCTTGTTGACCCAGAAATCCGGCTTGACGTGCATGACGACCCGGGCACCGTCGACCGGGCGCGGGACGCTCGACTCGTAGACGGCACGCGTGCACGTGATCCTGGCCGAGACGTTGGCGACCGGGTCGCGAAGGGTCAGGAACACCGTGCCGCCACGCGCGGTCAGCTCGGTGATCTGCCCCTCCACCCACACGGTGCCGAGCTTGCCGATCCACTGCGCGACCATCTGCAGGACCGACCGGATCGGCAGCGGTGACTCCGGTGACGTCTTGGCGCTCACGTTGCCTCCTCGCGTGGTGGTGCGGCCCGGCGGTGCGCGTCGCGCTTCCGCCGGACCGCACCCGCACACTAACCACTCACACCGACATTCCGGTGGTCAGGCGCGAGGACCCGCGGGTCATGCCTCGGACTGGATCTTCGAAACGCGGTTCTGGAACAGCCGGACCACCTCCGGCCGGTTCAGGTTCGCCTGCTCGTAGTCGAGCAGCGCCTGCACCTGCTCCAGCGACTTGCCGCGGAGCCGCGCACGCAGCGAGGGGATCGTCAGCTCGCTGTAGTTCGGCATCGGCTCGCCGGACGCGGCGGCCACCGTTTCCGCCGGCTTGGCGGGCTTGGCCGTCTTCTTGGTGGCAGGCTTGGGCGCCGGCTTCGTGGCCTTGGCGGCCTTGGTGGCCTCGGCCGGCTCGGCGGCGGCAGCCGGCTCGGCCTGCTCAGCCGGCTCGGCGGCCTTCTTCTTGCGCGGGGCGCGGGCCGGCTTCGCCGGAGCCGCGGTTTCGGCGGCGGCGGGTTCCGCTGAGGTGGTCTCGGCAGCGGTTTCCACGGCCACCGGCTTCGGCGCCTCGGTCTCGGCCTCGGGTGCTGCGGCCTTGGATGCCGCGGCTTCGGGTGCCGCGGCTTCGGGTGCCGCGGCTTCGGCCTCCGCCGCCGGGGCCGGCGTTTCGACGGCCGCTCCGGCCTCGGCATCGGCCGGTGCGACAGGCTGCGCCGGCTTCTCGGCCTTCTCGGCCTTCTCGGCCTTCTCGGCCTCCTTGACGTCCTCGGCCTCGGTCTTCTCGGCCTTCTCAGGCTCCTTGACCTCGGTCTTCTCGGACTCCTTGGCCTTCTCGGCTTCGGTCTTCGGCTCGGCCTCGGCCTCCGTCTTCGAGGGGCGGGGCGCGTAGATGACCGGCTCAGGGCGCTTCGACTGCGCCTCGGCCGTCTCGGCCGCGGGCTGTGCCGTGGTGGTGGACTGTGCTGTCGTGGCCGGGGCTTCGGCGGACTGCTCGCCGTTGGGGCCCTCGCCACCGGTCAGGCGCTTGACGGTGAGTCGGACACGGTCGCCGAACTGCAGCGCCCTTCCCGCCCCCTGAAGGGCCGTCTGGAAGACGAGTACAGGTAGGTCCTTGGCCTTATTCGTAATGGCTTTAAGGACGGACATAGCGGCTCCTGGGGAGATCTGCTCTCGATTATCCAGTGTCCCAAGACCGGGGAGTGTTTCAAAAACGCTGCCCCCGGTTGCCCGTGGCGAGCGAGCGAGGCGCCGTCAGGGCCACGCGCAGCTGGGGGTGATTTCCGAAACGCGACCTGGCCGGGGAGCGTGTCGGATGCTCCCTGGGGTCAAGAGGCGGCTGGCGTTCCACCTAGCATAGGAACATGGACGCACAGACCCCCACGACCCGCCGGGTACTCGTCGCCAAACCGCGTGGCTACTGCGCCGGTGTGGACCGTGCGGTGGAAACCGTCGAGAAGGCGCTGGAGCGGTACGGCGCGCCGATTTACGTACGCAAGCAGATCGTGCACAACACCCACGTCGTGAAGACGCTGGAGGCGAAGGGCGCGATCTTCGTAGAGGAGACAGAGGCCGTCCCCGAGGGCGCGATCGTGGTCTTCTCCGCCCACGGCGTGGCGCCGAGCGTGCACGAGGAGGCGGCGGCCAGGCGGCTCAAGACGATCGACGCGACGTGCCCGCTGGTCACCAAGGTGCACAACGAGGCCAAGCGGTTCGCGGCCAAGGACTACGACATCCTGCTCATCGGCCACGACGGGCACGAGGAGGTCGAGGGCACGGCGGGCGAGGCGCCGGACCACATCCAGCTCGTCGACGGCTTCGACGGGGTGAGCGGTGTCACCGTACGCGACCCGGAGAAGGTCGTCTGGCTCTCGCAGACGACGCTGTCGGTCGACGAGACCACCGAGACCGTCGCCCGCCTGCGCGAGCGCTTCCCCAACCTGATCGATCCCCCGAGCGACGACATCTGCTACGCCACGTCCAACCGCCAGGCCGCCGTGAAGCAGATCGCGGCGGAGTCCGAACTGGTCGTCGTGGTCGGCTCGGCGAACTCGTCGAACTCCAAGCGCCTGGTCGAGGTGGCGAAGGACTACGGAGCCGAGGCCGCCTACCTGGTCGACGACGCCTCCTTCGTACGCGAAGAGTGGCTGGAGGGCGTGACCACGGTCGGCGTCACGAGCGGCGCATCGGTCCCCGAGGAACTGGTCGACGGGGTGCTGGCGAAGCTGGCCGGGCTCGGCTTCGCCGACGTCCACGAGGTGGAGACCGTGAAGGAGAGCATGCGCTTCGCCCTTCCGCACGAGCTGCGCCGGGATCTGCGCGCCGGATAGTCACACGGATGGCCGCCGCGCCTCCCCGTCACCGCTCGTCGGCGGCTTTGCCGTACAGACGGGGTTCGAAGTAGCCCTCCGGCTCCGGGTCGAAGACCGCGGCGCGGCCGCGCCGCGGTCGGGAGTCCGCCCGGCCTCCACCCCTGGTACGGGCGGTGCCAGGGGTGTCCGTCGTATCCGGCCGGGTGTCCGGCCGGGCGGCGGGTTCGAGGCCGCCGCGCAGTTCGCGCACGTTGGCCGGCAGCCCACGACGCCACGCGATCACCAGGGTCAACGCGGTCCCGGCGAACAGCCACGGTGCGCCGGACGAGAGCGTGGTGAACAGCCCCACGCTCAGCGTCTGCGGGATCGAGCCCGAGAAGAGCGAGCCGACGCCCTCGACGAGCAGCGCCGCGACGAAGAAGACCAGCGGCGGGGTGACCACGAGCGGCAGCAGGTCGCGCGGCCGCACCAGCAGAGCCGCAGCGAGACATCCGGCGATGAAGCCGAGGCCGCTCGGCAGGACGACCTGACCCACCAGTGTGATCGCAAAGAGCAGGACGATCGCTCCCCGGGCGGTCAACCTGAGCCCTGTTCGATCGGCGCCTGCCATGGAGCCCCCTTACGACAAGTCTCGCGTCAATTTACCGTTGTGCCGAGGGAAAGGAGGCGGACTTACCTCCTCTTCACCTTCAAGCTCGGGCATCGACACCAGTCGGGGGACGTCTTCGACGGGGCTCGGCGCTTCAAGGGGGAGGTCCACGAGATCGAGGTCGCTCAGCTTGCGTGCGCTGACCAGCACCCGGCTTTCGAGCGACCCAACGGTCCGGTTGTAGGTCGCGACGGCCTTCGACAGCGCCTTGCCGAGCTCCTCCACATGCCGGCCCAGTCCGCCCAGCCGCTCGTACAGTTCTTTGCCGAGCTCGAAGACGGCCTTGGCGTTCTCGTTGATCGCGGCCTGCCGCCAGGCGTACTGGGCGGTGCGCAGCATCGTGATCAGGGTGGTCGGGGTGGCGATGTGGACACGCCGCTTCATGGCGTGCTCCAGGAGCCCGGGGTCGCGCTCCAGCGCCGGCGCGAGGAACGCCTCGCCGGGGATGAACAGCACGACGAACTCGGGCGTCGGACTGAACGCCTGCCAGTAGGACTTGGCGGCCAGCCGATCGACGTGTTCACGCAGATGACGGGCGTGCGCGTCCAGACGCTTGGCGGCGAAACCGGGATCGTCGGCCTCGGCGGCCTCCAGATAGGCGGCCAGCGACACCTTGGAGTCGACGACGATGTTCTTGCCGCCGCTGAGCCGTACGACCATGTCGGGGCGGATCGTCCCCTCGCCGGTCGCCGCGGTCACCTGTTCGTCGAAGTCGCAGAACCGGGCCATGCCCGCGATCTCCGCGACCCGGCGAAGCTGGAGCTCGCCCCAGCGGCCGCGTGCCTCCGGCCGCTGCAGGGCGCGTACGAGCGCGGCCGTCTGCGTCCTGAGCTCATCGGAGCTGCGCCGGACGAACTCCATCTGCTGGTTCAGCTCGGCGCGGGCGGCCCGGGCGCCGGACTCGCTCTCCCGGAGCTGCTGCTCGACCTTGGCGAGCGTCTCCCTGAGCGGCGTGACCAGGTTCTCCACGGCCTGCCTGCGCTGGTCGAGATCGCCGGCGGCCTCGGCCCTCGTGGTGTTCAGCCGGTTCTCCGCGAGTTCGAGGAAGCGCAGGTTGTTGACGTCGAGCACGCGGGCGGAGATGGCCTGGAACCGCTCGGACAGCTGGTTCTCCACATAGGCGACCTTGTCCTCGGCGGCCCGCGCCCGCGCCTGCGCCTCCGCGATCCCAATCGCGGACTCGGCCGCCTGCCGGGCGCCCCTGGCTCGCGCGAGGAGCACGCCGATCACGAGTCCCGCGACCACGCCGACGGCGAGTCCCAGTAAGAGAGCCACGACATCCACGGTTTGGCATGATTTCAGGCAAGGCAGCGGTGGCGGGGGAGGCGCGCCACGTGCCCTTGACCTAACAGGGAGACGCGGTTCCGCTCGGCTGATGTTCGGCTCACCCGCCCCGGCCCGTAAACTCGGCCTACGTGAGCCTGAGCATCGGCATCGTCGGCCTGCCCAACGTCGGCAAGTCCACGCTTTTCAACGCCCTGACCAAGAGCGGCAACGCCCTGGCGGCGAACTATCCGTTCGCCACCATCGAACCCAACGTGGGGATCGTCGGCGTTCCCGACGCGCGGCTGGAGAAGCTCGCGGAGATCTTCGGTTCCGCGCGGATCCTCCCGGCCAAGGTGGAGTTCGTGGACATCGCCGGGCTGGTCAAGGGCGCATCGGAAGGGCAGGGGCGAGGCAACAAGTTCCTCGCCAACATCCGGGAGACCGACGCCATCTGCCAGGTCATCCGGGTCTTCTCCGATCCCGACGTCACACACGTCGACGGCGGGGTGGCGCCCGAGCGCGACATCGAGACGATCAACACAGAGCTGATCCTCGCCGATCTGCAGACGATCGAGAAGGCGCTGCCGCGGCTGCAGAAGGAGGCCAAGAGCAACAAGGACCGGAAGGCCTTCATGGAGGTCGTCGAGGCGGCGGCGAAGCTGCTCGACACCGGTACGACGTTGTACGCGGGGGCCAAGGACGCCGGGATCGATCTCGCTGACCTGCGCGAGCTGCATCTCCTCACGGCGAAGCCGTTCCTGTACGTCTTCAACCTCGACGCCGACGAGCTGACCGACGCCGAGCTGCGGGCCAAGCTGTCGCAGGTCGTCGCCCCGGCCGAGGCGGTGTTCCTCGACGCCAAGATCGAGTCTGAGCTGGTCGAGCTGCCCGACGACGAGGCGCTGGAGCTGCTTCAGTCGGTCGGACAGGAGGAGTCGGGCCTGGCCCAGCTCGCCAGGGTCGGGTTCGAGACGCTCGGCCTGCAGACATACCTGACGGCGGGGCCCAAGGAGGCTCGCGCCTGGACGATCCGCAAGGGGGCCACGGCTCCGGAGGCTGCGGGCGTCATCCACACCGACTTCCAGCGCGGGTTCATCAAGGCCGAGGTCATCTCGTTCGAGGAGCTCGTGGAGGCCGGCTCCATGGCGGCGGCACGCGCCGCCGGCAAGGCGAGGATCGAGGGCAAGGACTACGTGATGCGCGACGGCGACGTCGTCGAATTCCGCTTCAACGTCTGAATCGGCGCTGTTCGCCCTGCTCATGACTGTGAGTCCTCGTCGTGGGGCACATCTGGGGCACACGACCAGGCGTCATCTACCGCTCGGCGAGTCCGCTCCTCGGAGTCCGGCATCAGGTGTCCGTAGGTCGAGAGAACGAGGTCGGCGCTCTCGTGCCCCAGGCGCTCGGCCACGACGATGACGGATTCGCCCTGCAGCAGCAACAGGGACGCATAGTGATGGCGGCAGATCCGCACGCACAAGGCCGCCCGTGACGTGGCTCGAGACCTCATCCAGCTATCGGGAGGTCGCCCGCGCCCAGAATCGCGCGATCTCGCCGCGCGATTCGGCGTGCTCCTGTAGCCGAGCCAAGCCGAGCACCCCGGAACATGCCCTGTTATGGACCTCTACAGGTCAACAAGCGCCGGTCTGGCGTCTGCTCTGCCATAGGCGAGTATGCGGCGGAGCACGTCACGCATACGGTTCACGTCGGCCTCGGGGACGTCCAACACGGCTTCGATCACCGGGTCATCCAAGCCGAGATCTTCCAGAGCGGCCGGGGCGAGTACAACGCGCAACGTGCCATCGAGAACAGCGACTTCTCGCACGCAGCCGTAAGCGGTTCCCTGATCGGCCGTAACCAGGCAGTGGGTGTCCATAGCAAGGTCCGCGTCCTGCTCTTCGGCCTCTTCGATTCCGCTCATGAAGAGCAGGATGAAGCCGCTGCCATCCTCGAATTCCGCCACCCCGGCTTGGCGGTAATCCTCATCGAAATCTTCTTCTCCGCCAACGGCGCGGGCAGTGAATCGGTAGGTCATGCAGGGGTTATATCAGCGGGGGAGGCGGTATTGCCCCGATAGCTCCCGGGGGCAGCAGGCGGACTGCAAAGTCGCCTCGCCTGATCACGCCTCATCGCCCAAAAGGGCAGGGTGACTGCGTGCGGGGCACGTAGGGGGCACAGGACACCGTGAAACGTCGGCAATAAGCGATCACCGCGAGGCCAGAAGGCCGAGCGACCAGCGCAGCAAGCATCCCGGCCCAGGTCATCAGGATGGCGATCAGAGTTCCGCTTCAACCTGTGAAGGAGCGGCGTTGACCCCACGTCAGACACCACCTCACACCTCCCCAGTCCGCACAGAGTCCGCAGAACTCAACGTCTCGGCTAGCAGAGCTGCCGCAGCCTGGTGCATCCGTGGCTTTCGCGTGGCCGAGCGCCCACTGAACTGTCACCACGTCGAACCCGGCTGCGATGAGGACCAGAGGCATGGCGGCCTCGCCCAGGCGCAGCCGGGCGAACGCCACCAGAGCGACGAACGCCCGGAACCTCAGCTCGGCGGCCTCGAGCGGCGCCCGGACTTCATCCGTCGCCGCTAGCCGCATCGCCACCTCGGCGCTGAAGGTGAATCGCACCACGCCTACCTGCACGAGACCCGCGAGCAAGGGCTGACCGACCACGCGGCCGTCCGCCTGGACCTGGCAGCCGACGGGACGCGGTTACCCTGCCACGACCCGGCTGAACCGGATGCCGCCCTCTTCTAAGCCGGGGCCGGCGCCGCACGGACCAGCGAGTCGTAGGTCTCGCTGGTCCGCGCCAGCGCGACGCCGAGGGAGCGAGCGAGCGCGTCCAGCTCCGTCTGCACGGCACTGCCGTCCTCCTGCGAGGGGGCAGTCCGCTCGAACTCGACGAACACGCCGACGTGTTCGACTTCGTCCACGCAGATCGTCACGTCGTCAAGTCGGCCGGTGCGGCGGGTCTTGACGATGCGGACCGTCGGGTAGAAGCCCATCGAGAGAACGGCCTGGTGCATCTGCTCCCTGTCGGCTACTTCGGTCTCATGCTCCAGGCATGCCATCGCGTTATTCAACGGCCGTTTGACCGTGAACAGGTGCCGACCGTCCTGGGTGCGCAGCCGGGCAAACGTCCTGCCGATCTTGGGCTGTGCGTAGGTCCACCCGTCTTCGGCGTACGCCTGGTCATCCTGCCGTGCCGGGGCTGAGAGGATCGCCCCCCGTTCGGCCAGCGCATTCTCCAGCGCGCCCAGATCGCCGACACGGTACTTGACCTCGATCTCCTGGGTCACATCGGCCTCCCTGGTCTCGGGAAGCCATGAGCATAGCGACGTTCGAGGCTTCGGCGCCGCGATACCACAGAAGCTGCCCGAGACGCAGGACGCCCTACGTCAGTGCTGCATACCGCTCACTCTGGAGCGGGACTGCTCTCCTACGTAGGGCGACACCGGCGACTGCGGTGCGGCGTCAAACTGATGGACATGGACTGGCATGCCTATGCGAAACGGCTCGCCGACCAGGTCGCCCACCTCGGCTCACGGTGGCACGCCCCGATCGCGGACACGCCGCGCCACCGGTTCGTGCCCAGGTGGTGGCAGCACACGGGCGGCCTATGGGCTCCGTACCGGCCCCGAGGACGCCGAGGCGTGGCTGAACGCCGCCTGCGCCGACCGTACGCTCGTCACCCGCATCGGGGACCTGCACGCCGACCACGCCGTACCCGGCGACCACCCGGCCGGACGGCCCACCTCCTCCTCCCCGCTGCCCGGCCTGCTCCTGCAGATGTACCGGCACGCCCGGATCGGCGACGGCCACCAGGTGCTCGATGTCGGCACGGACACCGGGTACGGCACCGCGCTGCTGTGCGCCCGGCTCGGCGACGGCCAGGTCACGTCGGTTGACGTGGACGACTACCTCACGAGCGTCGCGGCCGAGCGGCTCGCCGCGATCGGGTACAAGCCGCGCATCCACGCGGTGGACGCGACCGGCCCTCTCCCCGGCGAGTACGACAGGGTCGTCGCCACCGTGTCCGTGAAGCCGATCCCCCCGTCCTGGTTGGCGCTCCAGCACGGCAGTCTGCCCCTGTACGGCGCGCGGGTCCGGATCATCCCGGATGGGGTGATCCACCTGCAGCGCGGCCGGTGGAAGGCCACCATCGGCTGACCGGAGCGTCTCATCCTGCCGTCCTCCGCTCGGCTCCGCCGGGCCGTACGGGCCTGGCTCGTCGTGTGCCACAGGGTTTCGGTCGTCGCCGAAATCCCCTGCGATCGGGATCAACGTTCCGATACGATCCCCCGCCTAGGCGATCTGAAGCGTCTTCAGAACCGGGGGAGAGAACGATGAGTCATGCGCAGAATTCCGGCGTCACCCCGATCGATCGGCGGCCGCTGAGCGTGGTTCTCGCGGTCGTCCTCATGGCACCCGTGTGCGCTGCCTGGCTGGCGGGTGGCTTCGTCTGGCTGGTCGTCACGGCCAGGATGGAGGGCGACGGCATGATCTTCTTCTGGATTCTCGCCGTCGTGATCCTCGCCCTGTGCCTGCTGGTCGGGTACATGGCCGGGGCCGGGATGATCCAGGCGTGGCGGGGGCAGACGCAGAAGATCCGCATTCCCGCATACTTCACGCTCGCGCTCTTCGGCATCGCGCTGCTCAACCTGATCGTCAAAGGAAAGATCAGCTTTGAGCCGTCACAGCTCGTGCCGCTCGTTCTCGGCGCGATGGCCGGTGTGGCGCTGATCCTGCTCAACCGGTCGGCCTCCGCCGCCTGGTTCGCCCGCGGCCGGTGACCCGGGCGTCTCTCATGGCCGGCAGCGGCGGCCCGGCCGGACACATCGGAAGCACACCGGCCTGCGGGTGATGATCAGCGCGCGGAGCCGAGCTTTCTGGAGATCCGCCGGGCCGTCTCGGCCACCAGCGGACCCAGGGTGCGCACCCGCGCGGCGGTGATGCGCGAGGTGAGCCCGGAGACCGAGACGGCGGCCGTCACGGCCTCCAGATGATTGAAGATCGGTGCGCCGACGCAGCGCACCTCGGGCTCGTTCTCGCGGTCGTCGACGGCGTAGCCGCGGTGTCTGATCTGGCCCAGTTCGGTGCGCAGCGCGTCCGCGTCGGTGATCGTGAACCGGGTGACGGTCGGCAGGCCGGCCGCCACGACCTCCTCGACGATCTCCTCGGGCTGCCAGGCCAGGATCGCCTTTCCCACGGCGGTGCAGTGGAGGGAGGCACGGCTGCCGATCCGGGAGGCCATCCTGACGTTGGTGGCGTTCTCCACCTTGTCGATGTAGACGACGTGCGGCGGGTCGTACAGCACCAGGTGGACGGTCTCCTTGGCCTGTGACATCAGCCGGTGCGCCTCCTCGGCTGCGATGGTCCTGAGGTCGAGCCGGGTGAGGTACGACTGGCCGAGGCGCAGGGCACCGAGCCCCAGCCGGTAGACCCCGCTCTTCCTGTCTCTGGCCAGCAGGTTCGCCTCGACGAGCGGCACGGTGAGACGCAACACGGTGCTCTTGGACATGCCGACCGCCTCGGCCAGCCTGGTGAGGGAGAGGTCCTGGCCGGAATGACCGCGGACATGCTCCAGGATGGCGAGCGCGCGCCGCAGGGATGCCGACTGGTTGCGCGCCGTGGGGGGTTCGTTCATCGGCTCCTCCCGTGGATGGCGAGTGACGGCTGCCTTCCATACCTCGTCGAATCACGGTAGCGACGCAACCCCTTGCAGCACATCGTGGTGCAGTGCACAACAAGTCACTCTTGTCATTCCGAAGATCGTGGTGACCCTCCTAAGGTTTGGCCCCATTGGGAGGTAATAGTGAAGATTCTTAACTGGGCGACCGCCGGCCTGGCCGTACTGATGCTGGCGGCGTGCGCGCCGTCCACGGCCCCGCAGGCCGAGGGGGGAGACGAGAAGTCCGGCACGTTACGGGTCTGGCTGTACGACGAGCCGAATCGGGCGCCGAAGGAGAAGGTCGTCCAAGACGCGATCAAGGAATTCACGGCCGCCAACTCGGGTGTCAAGGTCGAGGTGACCTACATCCCGACGACCCCGGCCAGGCACGAGAAGTTCAAGGGCGCCTTCAACGACCCGGCCAGCGCGCCCGACGTGGCGGAGTACGGCAACACCGACCTCGCGGAGTACGTCGCCGCCGGGGGCTTCGCCGACCTGAGCGCCGACGTGGCGTCGTGGTCGGAGGGCTCCGACATCAGCCCCACCCTGCTCGAATCGGCGACCGTGGACGGCAAGCTCTACGGCGTGCCGTGGTTCATCGGCGTCCGCGCCCTCTATTACCGCACCGACGTCTTCGAGGAGTTGGGTCTCCTACCGCCCACCTCGATCAAGGAACTCGCCACCGTGGCCCGCAAGATCCGAGCCGAAAAGCCCGACATGTACGGCATGGCGGTCGGTGGGGAGTACACCTTCGGGGCGCTGCCGTTCATCTGGGACGCCGGCGGCGACATCGAGAAACTCGACTCGGCCGAGTCGCGTGAGGGCGTGCGCGCCTATACCGACCTGTTCACCGAGGACAACTGCCCGCCGCAGACCTGCGCCTCGCTGACCGGCGGCAAGACCGTCGAGCTGTTCGCCAGCGGGAAGGCCGCGATGGGCCTGCTCGGCAACTTCAACCGCTCGGCCGTCGACGCCGGCCCCGTCGCCGGGAAGTACGCCGTCGTCCCGCTGTCCGGGTCCGAGAACGGCTCGATCGCGCCCGCCTTCGCCGGCGGCAACAACCTGGGGGTGATGAAGAGCAGCAAGCACCGCTCGCTCGCCGTCAAGTTCGTCGAGCTTCTCGCCGGCAGGACCTACCAGATCAAGATGTACGGGGCCATGGGCAACCTGCCGACGCTCACCTCGGCCCGTGAGCACATCGCCGCCCAGGACGAGTTCCTGCTGCCGTTCCTCGCCACGGTCGCCGCCGGCACCAAGTTCGTGCCGATCGACCCGGCATGGGTGAAGATCGACAACCAGAAGATCATCCCCACCATGTTGCAGAAGATCGTGACGAAGCAGGCGACCCTCGATGAGGCCACCAGCGAGGCGGCTCGGGCGGTGAACGCCGCGTTCGGGCGGCCATGACCCAGGTCGCCGTACCCACCGGAGTTCGGAACGCACGGCCGCGCCCAGGCAGGGCCTTCGCACCCTGGCTCTACCTGCTGCCCACCGCGGCCGTGCTGCTGCCGCTCTTCGGCTACCCGATCTACATGCTGGGCCTGCTGTCCGTCTTCGACTATCGGCAGGCCCAGGTCAGCGGGGGTGAGCCGACCAGCTTCGTCGGCCTCGCCAACTACCTCACGCTGCTGGAGGACGACAGGTTCTGGTCCATCCTCGCCCAGACGGTGTTCTTCGCCGCCGCCCTGGTGATCGCCACCCTGGCCGTGGGCGCGACCCTCGCCGTGGTGCTCACCCGAGCCGGCCGCTGGCCCAGACTGCTGCTGTCGTTCGCGGCCATGGCCGCCTGGGCCGCGCCCGCGATGACCGGCTCCACCGTCTGGATGTTCCTGTTCGACGCCGATCTCGGCCTGGTGAACCAGGTGCTCGGGATCGATGGCTTCAACTGGTTCTATGACAAATGGATGACCTTCGGGGTCGTCGGCGCCACCGTCGTCTGGCACTCGTTCCCGTTCGTGATGGTCGTGCTCTACGCCGGCATCCAGGCCATCCCGCCGTCCGTGCGCGAGGCAGCCTCCCTCGACGGCGCCTCGGAATGGCAGTCGTTCTGGCGGATCATCGTCCCCATGCTCCGGCCGTTGATCACCATCGTGGTCATCCAGTCGGTCATCTGGGACTTCAAGATCTTCACCCAGATCTACGTGATGACCAACGGCGGCGGCATCGCCGGCCAGAACTCCGTCCTCAACGTCTACGCCTACCAGACCGCGTTCGGCTCCTCGGAGTACGGCCTCGGCTCGGCCATCGGCGTCGTCATGACCCTCATCCTGCTGGTGATCACTCTGTTCTACATCCGAGCGCTGTACCGGACGGGAGAGAAGCTGTGAGGCGTCCGGTCGCCGACGTCGTCGCGGTGGTCGCCGCCTTCGTGACCTTCTTCCCCATCTACTGGATGGTGCTGTCGGCGCTCAAACCCGCCGGCGAGATCCAGTCGCTCGACGCGCGGCCATGGACCCTGTCACCCACCTTCGAACACTTCCAGCGGGTGCTCTCCGGCGAGAACTTCAGCCGCTACTTCGTCAACAGCCTGATCGTCGCCCTGTCGGTGGTCGTCCTGTCGGCCCTGGTGGCGTTCCTCGCCGCCGTCGCCGTCACCCGCTTCTCGTTCAGGTTCCGTACGACGGTCCTGCTGATGTTCCTCGTCGCGCAGATGGTCCCCGTCGAGGCCCTCACGATCCCGCTGTTCTTCCTGGTCCGCGACATCGGTACGGTCGTGCCGGGCGTGGGGCTCAACACGCTCGGCGCGCTCGTCCTCGTGCACCTGGCCTTCTCGCTGCCGTTCGCGATCTGGATGATGCGCGGCTTCGTCGCCGCCGTGCCCGAGGCCCTGGAGGAGGCGGCCATGATCGACGGCGCCGGCCGAGGGACCATCCTGTGGCGGGTGCTGTTCCCGCTCGTGGCCCCCGGTCTCGTCGCCACCAGCGTGTTCTCCTTCATCACGGCCTGGAACGACTTCATCTTCGCCCGTACCTTCATCATCTCCGCCAAGGACAACCAGACGCTTCCCGCCGCCCTCCTCGTCTTCTTCAAACCCGACGAGAACGACTGGGGCGGCATCATGGCGGCCTCCACGCTGATGACGATCCCGGTGCTCATCTTCTTCATCGCCGTGCAGCGCAAGCTCGTCTCCGGCATCGCGGGCGCCGTCAAGGACTGACCCGGCGCGCTGTGTCGGCCGGCATCCCCCGCCCACGGTCCCGGTGGACACGACGGCGGGCCTGGCGGGAATGCGCCTCGGCGCCGCTCGCCGAGGCCGGGCGACGCCTGCACCGCCATCGCACCTGATCAGGTGTGATCGATCCGGATGACGTGTTTCCCGCGGACGCCGCCCGCCTCCAGTGCGCGATGTGCCGCGGCGATGTCGGCGAGCGGATGCACCGAGTCCACGACCGGCCGCAGCGCTCCGCTCTCCACGTATCCGGTCAGGTCGGCGAAGAGCCGATGGGTCGGCCTGCCACTGAAGAACCGTACGCGTCGTGAGCCGAAGACGGCGGAAGCGAGGATGTACGAGAGTGAAGGGACCACGTGGTCGATGTCGAAGGCGATGGAGACCATGCGCCCTCCGGGTGCCAGGAGCCGTCGGTAGGTGCCGAGTTCGGTGCCGACCGTGTCGAAAACCACATCGAACGGGCCGAGGTCGACCGCACCGGTGATCGCGTAATCGAAGGCTTCGTCGGCGCCGAGTCCCCGCACGAAGTCGAGATTCGCGGCCCGGGCGAGTGCGGTGACATGCGCGCCGTAGGCCCGGCCGAGCTGGACGGCGACATTGCCGACTCCGCCGCTCGCACCTCGCACGAGCAGCCGCTCACCCGGCTTGAGCCGGACCTTGTCCCGCAGTGCCGTGATCACTGTCGTGCCCACGGGCAGAGCCGCGGCCTCGACCAGGTCGAGGCCGGCCGGAGCGAGGGCCAACTGCCGGGGACGTACGGCCACGAACTCGGCGGCGCTTCCGAAGGTCCGTGACATCACTCCCCATACCCGATCGCCGAGCATGAGACCGGGGACGGCAGAGCCCAGGGCGGCGACCTCGCCGGTGAAGTCCATCCCGATGCGCTTCGGGAAGCCCCGCCCCACCAGCCCCGTCACGAGCCGCACTCTCCCCGCCCGACCGAGGAGTTCTCCTCCGTTCACGCTGGTGGCATGGACGCGCACCAGCACCTCACCCGGCTTCGCGACCGGTTTCCGCACCGTTCCCTCGTACAGAACCTCCGGTGGGCCGTACCTGTCGTACAGCGCCGCGCGCATCTCACTCACGTCTTCCTCACCTGATCTGCTGCCGCCTGTCATGCCTTGGCAGGCCGACCCGAATAGGCGGCGAGCTTCACTTACGGGAGGCTAATCACATAAATGGAGAGGTGCGTCCACTTAGACTAATGTGAGAAACATGCCAGCGAATTCCTCTCGGTTACCGCCTGCCGTCGTCGCGCCCGCCGGAGCGGCAGGGCTGCGTGCGGACGCGCGGCACAACCGCGAGCGCATTCTCGAAGCCGCCCGTGAGGCGTTCGCCACGCTCGGGCTCGACGTGCCGATGGCGGCGATCGCCCGCCGTGCCGGGGTCGGCGTCGCCACGCTCTACCGGCGCTTTCCCACGCGGGAGTCACTGGTCAAGGAGGTGTTCGCCGACCAGTTCGCCGCATGTTCGAAGATCGTCGATGACGCTCTCGCCGACCCCGACGCATGGCGGGGCTTCCGTACGGTGATCGAGAAGGTATCTGTCATGCAGGTCGCCGATCGGGGATTCGCCGCTGCGTTCCTGACGGCCTTCCCCGACGCGATCGACTACGAGCGGGTACGTAGACGCGCCGAGCACGGCCTGACCGAGTTGACGCGGCGGGCCAAGGCGGCCGGGAGGCTACGCGCCGACTTCGAACCGGCGGACCTCATACTCCTCTTCATGGCCAACAGCGGCATCGCGGCCGGCTCTACGGAAGCCGCGCCGGCCGCCTCCCGCCGGCTCGTCGCCTACCTGCTCCAGTCCTTTGACGCCGATCACGCTGATCACACCGATCCGCTGCCGCCGCCGCCCCCGCTCGGCCTGGTCCACGTGCATAACGTGCCGAGGCGAGACCCCTCCCACTGAAGATCTGGCGCATGGGCTTCCCGAAAGCGCCCGCGGGCGTCCCGTGCTGTGCGCTGACACGGGACGCCCGCGGGTGGTGACTCGGCGAGAGCTACCGGGTCACGCGAGGAGGGTCATACGGCCTGCCAGAGCGCCGGGACGTTCGGCGGCGTCCAGCCGGTCAGCGCGGTGTGCGCCTGGAGGCAGCGGTAGGTGCGGCCGTCGTAGGTGACCAGCGCTCCGGTCGCGTACGACGTGCCGGCGGTCCAGGCGGTGGGCGTCGACGGCGGCGGTGTCGGCGTGGGCGTTGGTGTGGGGGTCGGCCTCGGGGTGGGTGTGGGCGTTGGTGTGGGTGTGGGCGTGGGGATCGGGCCGCCGGGGCCGACCTGGAGGTCGACGCAGTTGTAGAAGGCGTTCCCTGTGTCGGCGATGTTCCAGATGGCGAGCAGCTTGATCCGGCCGGTCCTGCCGCCCAGGCTCACGGTGTGCGTGACCGTGGAGCCGGGCACCCTGCCGTGGTCGTTGAACTGGGCGATCCGCTCGTTGCCGATGTAGTAGTCCCATGTGCTGGTGGCGTGCCGGGCCCCGATCAGCCACTTGAAGTTGACCGTGTCGCCGACCGTGGTGACGGGCCAGGGCTTGCTGTCGTCGTCCAGTGGCGCCCAGCGTGGGTCACCGGCGCTGCAGTTGCGCTGACCCTTCGGCCCCTCGACGCTCTGCGGCTCCCAGATGATCTGACCGCAGTTGGGGACCTTGCCCATGGCACACCATGCCTGCCGGCTGGGCGGGTCCGAGATGTAGCCGTGGGCCGAGGCGGGCGAGGCCATGATGACCACCGAGGTGGCGGCGAGGGCCAGTCCCGCCAGGGGAGCGAAGACTTTTCGCATGTCGTGCATCCTCTTCTGGGGGGTATTAGCGCCAATATAAAGGAAAGTTTCCTAACAATAAACCCCCTTAGTTGAGCCTGGTATAGATCGATGTCAGAAGGGCGGTTCGAATGATCTCTCACTGAGCGTGCAACGTCGCGGAGCGAGCGCGGACCTTGTGCGCCTGCGCGTCCCCGAGCACGTCGTAACATTCCGCGGCCCGCCGCCAGGCATCCAGCGCCGCCGCCGGATTCCCCGCCGTGGTGTGCGCTTCCCCGAGCCGGACCAGCGTTTCCGCGGCGGGGTGGAGGTCGCCGCACTCGTGGAACAGCTCGGCTGCCCTCTCGTAGCAGGCCACCGCCTGAGCGTGCTCGCCCATCGCGTCCAGCACGTAGGCGATGCTGTCCCAGGCATGCCCCTCGCCCTGGGCGTAGCCGAGGTCGGCCAGCATGCGCTGAGCACGACGGCAGTCGGCGAGCGCCTGATCGTATTCACCCACCTGGGCGCGCCACCAGCCGGCGTTGTTCAGCGCGCGGGCCTCCCCGATGGCGTTGCCGCCCTTGCCGAAGAGCTCCAGGGCGCGCAGCGCGTGGGAGAGTTGCTCGCCGGGCCGTACCCGGCTCACCGGGATGGTCAGACCGAGGTGCACGTGCGCCTCCAGGATGGGCTCGCCCAGGTCGCGGTGGAGCTCGATGGCTCGGTCGAAGTGCTCGACCGCCTCTTGGTCGCGGCCGAGTTTGGCGTAGGCGCGGGCGAGCCTGCTGTGGCAGCCGGCCTGCGCCAGGCGCTCGCCGAGCTGCTCCGCGGCTTTCAGCGCCACCGCCTGGACGCCCAGGATCTCCTCCCAGGGGCCGCGGCGCTGCATGAACTCGGCGAACCCCCAGGCCAGTTGCCAGGCATATCGGTTCAGCCCGGCCCGGGTCGCCTCCGACTGCAGCGCGGGCAGCGCCACGGACTCGGTTGCGTACCAGCACAGAGCCTCCGTCTGCCCGGTGAAACGCTCGACGGTGACGCCGTGGGCGGGCGGGTCCGGCTTGATGCGTTCGCGGTGCGGGTAGCAGATCGCGCTGGCTGCGCAGGCCGAGTGCAGGTAGTAGTCCAGCAGGCGGCGCGTGGCGGCTCGCCGTGCGGTGTGGCCGTCGGTGGCGCGAGCCTGTTCGGCGGCGTAGGCGCGCAACAGGTCATGCAGGCGCAGGCGCCCGCTGCCGGACAGCTCGACGAGGTTGGCGTGATCGAGGTGGTCGATCAGTTTCCGCGCTCGCGGCAAGGGCAGCGCGGCCAGGCTCGCGACCGCGGGCAGCGGCAGGTGCGGGCCGGCCTGACAGCCGAGGCGGCGGAAGAGGCGGGCCGCCTCCCTGGGAAGGTCACGGTAGGACCGGCCGAAAACACCGCGCAGGTCGATCACGGGGTCGGTGCCGGCGAACGGCTCCAGATCGGTTCCGGCCCGTTCGAGGTCGCCGGCGATCTCGGCCAGCGGCAGGTCGGTCCGCCGTACCATCCGCGCCGCCACGATGGCCAGGGCCAGCGGCAGGCGGCCGCACCTGTTGATGATCAGCCTGGCGGCCTCGGGCTCGGCCGCCAGGCGCGTCTCGCCGACCCGGGCGGCGAGCAGCTGGTGGGCGTCCTCATCGGAGAGGACGTCCAGGTGGAGGAGCGAGGCGCCCACGGTGACCGAGAGTGAGGGCAGATCGGTACGGCTGGTGATCAGCGTCATGCACCCCGGCGCGGCGGCCAGGAGCGGGGCGACCTGGTCGGTGCCGTGGGCGTCGTCGAGCATGACGAGCACCCGGCGAGTGGCCAGCATGCTCCGGTAGAGCCCGATCTGCGCCTCGACACCGGAGGGGACCCGAGGTTCCGCGATGCCGAGCGCGCCGAGGAAGCGGGGTAGGACCGCGGAGGCATCGTCAGGGTCGAGGGTGCCGAGGTGGGCGTAGAGCTGCCCGTCGGGGAAGCGGCCGCGGTGCAGGTGGGCCCAGTGCAGCGCCAGGGAGGACTTGCCCACACCGGGCGGTCCCGAGATCACGCAGACGGCGGCGCTCGCGGACAACCGTTCCAGCTCTGCCTCCCTGCCTGCGAAGCCCGCGAGATCGACGGGCAACTGTGCGGGGGTCGGATGGCCGGTCTCCGTCACCTCGCCCTGCCGCAGCAGCATGTGATGAACGCGCCGCAGTGCCGGCCCGGGTTCGACGCCCAGTTCTTCGGCGAGCGTGCGGCGCACATCGGCGAAGCGCGCCAGCGCCTCGGCCGTGCGACCCCATGCGTGCAGCGCCTCGATCAGCGCGACGGCCACCAGTTCGTCCAGGGGATACTCCTCCGCCAGCGGCGACAGAGCCGTCACCGCGGCGCCCGGGTCGGTGGTGGCCACCGTACGTGCCCAGTGCAGCACGATCTCCTTGTGCTCGTCCCGCAGGCGCTGACGGGCTCGCTCGGCCCACTCGCCCGACAGCCCCGTCAGCGGGTCACCGCGCCACAGCGCCAGCGCCTCACTCAGCAGTGGCCCAGGGTCCGGTACGGCTGCCGCCCGCTCGGCCAGGTCGCGTAACCGTGCCACGTCCACGGCGGATCGGTCCACGTCCAGCAGATAGCCGCCGGGCCTGCGCAGCACGTGTCCGTCGTCGCCGAGCACGTCGTGGCGGAGGTGAGTGATGATCGTGTACAGCGTGTTCCGCGCCCTCGAGGGGATCCGTTCGCCCCAGATACGGGTCAGCAGCGTGTCGACCGGAACGACCCGGCCGACCTCCCAGGCGAGCGCGGTGAGTGCGAGCGCGGCCTGCGGAGGCCGGACCGGCCTCGTCTGATCCGCGCGCTCCAGCTCCACCGGTCCGAGCAACCGAATCATCATGCTCTTCAAGCGTAGTGAGCTGACTCCGGTTCCTCCGTGCTGTCACGATATTGAGAAAGTGTCGAGAAGCTACCGAGAAGTTACTTAAGGAACCACTGGCATGCCCGCGGCGGCCCGCCGCCTTCCCACCAAGGGCTTTATCGGAAACCTCCGAGGAAACCCGCGTCTTCAGGAGGGGGAGGAAGTCAACCCATCTTGCGTAGGACTACGCCCACCAGGCGGTCCGTCGTGAAGTAGCCCGAGTCTCGGGAGTCGTGTGAGCGGGTGGGGTTGTCTCCAAGCAAGACCAGGTGACCGGCCGGCACTCGCGTTCCGGGGGCGGTGCTGAGCGCGGGCACCGTCTCTTTCGGTATCGGGTCGCCCGGGGCGGCCGCCACGCGCTTGATGATCTGTTGAGGGCCATTGAGCACCACCACCTGGCCGGTGTGCAGGAAGCGCGCGGAGGTCCGCCGTACGAGCACGCGCTCGCCCGGCTGGTACGTCGGCAGCATGCTCTCACCTCGCACGGTCACCACCAGGTATCGGCGGCGCAGCCATACGGCGGCGACCGGCAGGGCCGCGGCCGGCAGACCGACGACGATCAGAATGACGAACATCACGCGGCTCCCGTCGGCTGGACACCGTCCCGGTAGCCGGCGGCCTGCCGGGTGAACAGGCACGCGTACCCCCCGCCGTTCGCCATCAGCGTGGCGTGTGTGCCGGTTTCGACGACCACGCCATCGGCCAGCACCACGATCAGGTCGGCGTCGCGGATCGTGCCGAGTCGGTGGGAGATGACCACGCTGGTGCGCCCCGACCGAAGCCGCGCGAGTCGGCTGTGCACCTCATGCTCGGCCTCCGCGTCCAGCCCGGCGCTGGGCTCGTCGAGGATCATCAGATCCTGGTCGTGCCGCAGGAAAGCCCTGGCCAGCGCCAGCCGCTGCCACTGCCCGCCCGACAGCAGCACCCCGTCCTGCTCCTCGTCCTGATCGGGGGCGAACTCGCGACTCAGCATGGTGCGATAGCCGTACGGCAGGGCCGAGACCGCATCATGGACGCCCGCTTCCCGGGCCGCCAGCTCGAGACGCGCGTGGTCGTCGGCCGCGGTGAGGTCGCCCACCGCGATGTTGTCGGCGGCGGTCAGCTCGTAGGCGACGAAGTCCTGGAACACCGCACCGATGCGGGCGCGCAGCGCCTCGGGCGCCACCTCGCGGATGTCGACCCCGTCCCACAGGATCGCGCCGCGGGTCGGGTCGTAGAAGCGGCACAGCAGCTTCACCAGCGTGCTCTTGCCGGTGCCGTTGCGTCCCACCAGGCCGACCATGTGCCCGTGCGGGATGAACAGGTCGACGCCGCGCAGCACCCAGGGGTGGTCGTCGCTGTAGCGGAACCAGACGTCACGCAGCTCGATGCCGCGCCGCAGCGCGGGTAGCCGCCCAGGGCGATCAGGGACGGGCAGGCCAGGCCCGGCGTTCACGATCGTGACGTGATGGTGGAAGAGCAATAACTGTTGGTGGGCCATGACCCCGGCCGACACCATGACGTTCAGCGCCCCCTGCACGCCCGCGACGGCCGCCACGAACATCGACACGTCACCGACGCTGAGCCGCCCCTGGCCGGCCGCGAGTATCGCCCAGATCAGTCCCGCTCCGGCCACGACCGCCGCGGCGCCCGCCAGGCCCGCCTGTACGGAGAACTCCCGCCGGTCCATCCGGCGGCGGGCGGCGTTGGCGGTCCGCAGCTCGGCCAGCATGCGGAGCCTCAGGAAGGAGCCGAGATCGAACAGGCGGATCTCCTTGGCGGAATCCGAGGTGGTCATCAGCTCGGCATAGAACAGCTCCCGCCGTTCGGCTGGCCCGATCCGCCACATCATGTCGACCCGCTGCCGCGACAGCCGCAGCTCGATCAGCAGCGCGGGCACGGAGGAGAGCAGCACAAGAGCCGTGAACACCGGGCTGATCAGTGCGAGCGAACCGACGAAACCGGCGACCGTGACCGTGCTGCTCGCGACCGACAGGGTGGTGTCCACCAGCCGGCCCGGATTGCTCGCACTCTGCTGTGCCAGTCTCAGCCGGTCCAGGAAGGCCGGGCTCTCGAAGCGGGCCAGCCCGGGGAAGCCGCAAACCGCGGCGAACAACTCATCCTTGGCCCGCAGCGTCACCCGGCGGTCCACCTCGGCCCGCAGATACTGTCCT
Source organism: Sphaerimonospora mesophila (assembly GCF_001417795.1). Classification (NCBI taxonomy): domain Bacteria; kingdom Bacillati; phylum Actinomycetota; class Actinomycetes; order Streptosporangiales; family Streptosporangiaceae; genus Sphaerimonospora; species Sphaerimonospora mesophila. Next base: position 233,143 of record NZ_BCBX01000036.1, read on the forward strand.
GCGTAGGAGACCGCGGCGGCGAGGGTGGTCACGGCGGCGAGCGCCACCGCCGGGCCGAGCAGCATCGCGGCCTGCCCCTGCGCCACCCCGTCCAGCGCGGCCTTCGTCAGCCACGCCACCGCGATGGGGGTGACGGCGCCCACCAGCGTCACCGCCAGGTAGCCCACGACGTGCATCGGGGCGGCCCGCCACACCATGCCGGCGCTCCGTGCGGCACATCCCGCCAGGACACGCGGCCGCGGTGCCTCCCTCATGCGGGCGATCCGGCGGGCAGCCGGGAGACCCTGGGCGCCCTGGCCAGCACCTTGCCGCCCTCGGACACCTGGAAGAAGCTCGGGAACGCCGTCACCTTGAACGCGTCGGCGACCGGCCCGTCCGCGTCCTCCAGGATCACCGACGCGACCGGCGACAGCGCCGTGACGATGTGCGCGGGGTCGCCCGAGCGGCCGTCGACCACCGCCAGCACGCGCGACCTGTCCTGCCCGGCCGCCCATGAGACCAGCTCGGGAAGCTGCTCACGGCAGCCGTTGCAGTCCGGTGACAGGAACGCGACCACCGTGCCGCCGGGGAGGAGATCCCGCGTCACGCGGCTTCCGTCGACGGTCATGGCGTCGAACTCGCCGACGATCTCACCGACGGCCGTCCCGCCGCTGGATGCGGGAAGGCCACCCGCGCCGACGACCTCGTACAGCGCGTCGATCAGCTTCGTGTGCTCCCGCAGCCGGCGGATCACAGCGAGGGTCAACAGCAGGTCCAGCAGGCACAGCAGGCCGACGAGGACCACGATGGCGAGCACGTAAGGCATGGACACCTCAGGATGGGATCTCGTGGGGGTGTATGTCCGGCGGCGGATGTCCGCCGCCGGACTGGTTCATTGCGCCGGCCTCAGCACCACTTGATGCTGCTGGAGCTCCTCACGCACGAGCCACAGGAGACGCTGCCGTTCGGGTAGTAGCAGCAGTACCTCCAGGTGTCGGTGCCGCAGCACTGGTAGTCGCAGTCGGTCGCCCGGGCCACGGAGTGCGGTGCCACCCGCTCCAGGAGCCGGTCGGCGATTCTGGTTACGACACGCATCGAAAACTTCCTTTCGGTCGTTCCGTTGTCCGTCGCAGCGTGCACCCCGGCTCTGAATGACTTCTCAATGATTTCTCAATGGCCGTCGGCGTTATTCATCTCCGCAGGTCGCACCGTTTGTACAGCGGTCAATCCGCCCGCTCGTAGGAGGCCGCCGCCTGCTCGTGGCCGCCGCTCTGCTCAGAGCAACCGAATCAGCAGGTTCCTTAGACCAATGAACCTTTATCTACCTTTCTCGCATTTGCTAGGTTGCTTGCATGCAGTACGTCGACGTGGCGTGCAGGCTGATGCTGCTCACGGTGTTCGCGATCGCGTTGTGGAGCAAGATCTCCGGCCGCGACGCCTGGGAGGAGTTCGTTCGGTCGATCAGGACGATGGCGGTGGTCCGTGACGCCCTGGCCGTACCGGCCGCGCTGGCGACGGTGGCCGCGGAGGGCGGCGTGATCGTGCTGGCCGCGGTGCCCCTGCGGTGGGCAGGATGGGCGGCCTTCGTCCTGGCGGCCGGGCTGCTGACCTGTCTCACGATCGCCGTCGTCAGGGTCATCCGGCGGGGCGCGGCCGTTGCGTGCCGCTGCTTCGGCGCTTCCCAGACGCCCATGGGGGTGCCGCACGTGGTCCGCAACCTCATTCTCGTCGCGGTCGCCCTGCTCGGGCTGGTCGGCTCCGTGGGACCGGGCCATGCCGACCTGGCCATGGGCGTGGTCGTGGGCATCTTCGGGGCCGTCCTCGGGCTGCTCATGGCCCGGTGGGACGATCTCGTCTCCCTGGTGAAGGGCTGACGGACACTGTCGGGCCCACAGAAAGCGCCCGCGGGCGTCCCGTGTTGTGCGCTGACACGGGACGCCCGCGGGTGGTGACTCGGCGAGAGCTACCGGGTCACGCGAGGAGGGTCATACGGCCTGCCAGAGCGCCGGGACGTTCGGCGGCTCCCAGCCGGTCAGCGCGGTGTGCGCCTGGACGCAGCGGTAGGTGCGGCCGCCGTAGGTGACCAGCGATCCGGCGGCGTACGACGTGCCGGCGGCCCAGGCGGTGGGCGTCGACGATGTCGGACTCGGGGTCGGCGTGGGTGTCGGGGTCGGCGTAGGAGTCGGAGTGGGCGTCGGGGTCGGGGTGGGGGTGGGGGTAGGCGTGGGCGTGGGGGTGGGGGTCGGGCCGCCGGGGCCGACCTGCAGGTCCACGCAGTTGTAGAAGGCCATCGCCGTGTCGGCGATGTTCCAGATGGCGAGCAGCTTGATCCGGCCGGTCCTGCCACCCAGGTTCACGTTGTGCGTGACGACGTTGCCGGGCACTCTGCCGCGGTCGTTGAACTGGGCGATCCGCTCGTTGCCGATGTAGTAGTCCCATGTGCTGGTGGAGTGCGGGACCTTGATCCGCCACTGGAAGTTGATCGTGTTGCCGACGCTGGTGACGGGCCAGGGCTTGCTGTCGTCGTCGAGCGGAGACCACCGCGCGTCACCCGCGCTGCAGTTGCGCTGACCCTTGGGCCCTTCGACGCTCTCCGGCTCCCAGATGATCTGTCCGCAGTTGGGGACCTTGCCCATGGCGCACCAGGCCTGCCGGCTCGGCGGGTCGGAGATGTACCCGTGAGCCGAAGCGGGCGAGGACATCACCACTACCGATGTGGCGGCGACCGCGAGTCCCGCCAGTGGCGCGAAGAGTTTCCGCATGTCGTGCATCCTTTGCTGGGGGGATGGTGAGGCTAATATAAAGGAAAGTTTCCTAACAATAAACCCCTCGGGTTTGCCCTGGTATGGATCAGCGTCAGAGGGGGAAGGGTCTTGACGCCCGTCATGACCGATTACCGACGGGTATGGCTCTTCCGCTCCGTCCCCGCGAGGTCGTACGTCAAACGTGCGCCTCGCGGGGATGCGGAGGGCCGGAGGGCGCTGTGCCCGCCCGGTGGTCTTCGCCGTGGCAGACCGGCGACGGGCGTCAGGTCAGCCCTTCGACGGTGGCCTTGAGCGCGTTCAGGAACAGGGCGGCGTCCCTGCCGTTGATCAGGCGGTGGTCGTAGGCCAGGCCGATGTCGGCGAGGGTTCCGTCGCGTGGCCCGGTCACGGCGAGCGCGCAGACGGTGCCGGGGAAGACGAACGGGATGGCCAGGACGACCCCGTGCTCGGTGTGCAGGGTGACGACGAAGTTCGCGCCGGACAGGTCGCTCTCCTTGAACTCGCCGGTGGTGGCGGCGAGCCGGTGCTTCATCAGCGTGGTCGCGATGTCCTTGATCGTACGGCTCGCGGCGGCGTGGACGACGGGGACGTACAGCCCCTCGCCGATGTCGACGGTGACGCCGATGTGCGGGGCCTCGGCGAGCAGCGCCCGCGTGCCGTCGACCGTGGCGAAGAACAGCGGGAACCGCTCGTGCAGGCCGGCGACGGCCTGGACGAAGATCTCGGCCAGGCCCACCGGGCGGCGGATCTCCTTCGTCCTGGCCCGCGCGTGTTCGAGCGCCGGGCCGAGGTCCATGCGCACGACGGCGTACGCGGCGGGAATGGTCTGGTGGGAGAGCGTGACGGATCTGGCGACGGCTCGCTGGACCCGCGGGAGCCGGTGCTCGGCCGACAGGGGCTCTTCCGCAGTGGAGACGGGAGCCGCGCCGAGCGGAACCCGCGGTTCCCGCTCCGCCGGGCCTTCGCTCTCTCGACGCCCATGATCGTTTCCGGTCGTGGCGGCCGCGAGGCGTTCGATGTCGGCCCGCCTGACGACGGGGATGGCGAGGGCCCTGACCCGGTCGAGGTCGATGCCGAGCTCGTCGATGAGCGCCTGGGCCGGGGCCGTGATGAGCGGTGGCGCCGAGTCTTCCGGGCCGGGTTCGACCGTCGTGGCGGTCCGCGCCGGATCGGGCAGAACCTGGCCCGGCCGCGTCCCCTCACGCGGCTCCGCATCTCCTGCCGCGCCTATCGTGGCGATCACTTCGTCCGGGTGGCACCAGGTTCCCTCGCGCAGGCCGTGGCGCAGGACGCCGGAGGCGCCGGCGGTCAGCTCCTCCGCGGCCTTGGACGTCTCCACCAGCACGACCGCGTCGTCCTCGCTCACCCGCGCGCCATCGGAGACGAGCCACTCGACCAGGAGATATTCGGTGTCGTTGTTGTTCAGTTTGGGCACGCGCAGCTCAGCCACGGAGGGTCTCCCTGATCACGCTGTGGATCGTGGTCTCGTTCACGAGGGCCGCCCGCTCGAGGTGGGCCGCGGTGGGAACGACCCCGTCGGCGGAGTGGATCAACGTCACGGGCCGGGCCAGCCGCCCCCAGTGCCGCTGGTGCAGGAGATGGGCCACCTCGGCGCCCCAGGTCCCCCCGGCGGTGCTCTCCTCGACGACGAACACATGCCGTGCCGTACGGACGTCCGCTTCGAGCGCATCGAGCTCGTCGAACGGGTACAACCTGGACGGCACCACCAACGTGCAGCCGATCTCCTCCTCGACCAGCAGCGAGCGCATCGCGGCCATCGCCCGATGCGCCGTCCCTCCGGGGGCTATGACGACGCAGTCGGGGGAGCCGTCGAGGAACACCCTGGCCACGCCGCCGGAGACCGTCAGCGAGAACGGCGGCTCGACCGCGCCCATTCGGCGCGTGTAGAGGACCTTGTCCTCGAAGAAGACGCACGGCTGCGCCCGGGCGAACATCTCCTCGAACACGGCCAGGTTGTCGTGGAACGGCGACATCTCGTAGAGGGCCAGCCCGGGGATGCCGACGAAGTGCTTCTGCAGGGCCTGGCTGTGCGTCGGCCCGTAGCCGCGTCCGCCGCCGACCGGACAGCGTACGACCATGCGCATCGGCAGGCGGGAGCCGTACATGGAGACGGACTTCGACGCGAAGTTGAGCAGCTGGTCGAAGGCGAGCGCGGCGAAGTCGCCGAACATGATCTCGACGATCGCCAGATCCCCGGAGAGCGCGAGCCCGGCGGCGACACCGGTGATGGCGTTCTCGCTGATCGGGGTCGACAGGACGCGATCGGGGAAGCTCGTGGACAGCCCGCGTGTGATCTTGAAGGCTCCGCCGTACGGATCGACGACGTCCTCTCCCAGCACGTAGAGGTTCGGCTCCCGCGCGAGCAGCGCGGCCAGCGCCGTGTTCAGGTTCTCGCCGACCCTCATCGCGTCTCCCAGCGTGACGGGGGCCGCGCCATGACCTCGGCGGCGATCGCGTCGACGTGCGCGCGGGCCTGCGCGTCGAGCAGGTGGAAGCGGTCGGGGTCCGCCGCCGCGCACCGCTCGTACCAGTCCTGCTCGCGCAGATCGCGTACGGCCTCGGCCGGCCGGGTGTCGTCGCCCTTGCTGTGCGGTCCGAGACGCCGGGTGACGAACTCGACGACGAGCGGCGTCGCGTGGGAACGGACCCGCGACACCAGGGGTTCGAGTGTGCGGCGGATCTCGGCGACGTCGGAGGTCTCGATCAGGCGATGGCGGATGCCGAAGGCCGCCGCCCGGCCGGCGATGCTCCCCGCGAGATGCCGCGAGGTGGGCGTGGACTGGGCGATGCCGTTGTTCTCGACCACGACGAGCAGCGGCAACCGCCACAGCGACGCGATGTTGAACGCCTCGTAGACCGCGCCCTCGCCGAACGTGCCGTCGCCGATGTAGACGCAGGCGAGCCGGCCGGGATCGGTCCGTTTGAGGTGCAGCGCGACCCCGACGCCGACCGGCAGGCTCTCGCCCTGCACGCCCGTGGACAGGAAGCCGTCTCTGTGGATGTGCTGGCTGCCGCCGACTCCGTTGCAGACGGCTCCCTCCCGGCCCATGATCTCCGCGAGCAGTCCGGCCGGGTCGCGGAAGCGTGCCAGGTAGTGGCCGTGCCCGCGGTGGTTGCTGAACACGCGGTCGCGGGGATCGAGCAGCGCCTCCATCGCCACGGGGATGTACTCCTGGCCCAGGCAGGTGTGCGTGGTGCCGTTGAGCAGGCCCTTGCCGTACAGGTCGAGCAGCTTCAGCTCGAACGCCCGGATCGTGAGCATGAGCGAGAGGTCGGCCTCGTCCAGGCCGAGCTCGGCGGTTTCGATCGTGGCCGGTCGCGTCATCGGCGGATCACCTGGAGCACCCCGGCGATCGTCGGGTTGTCGAAGAAGTCGTCGAGCTCGACCTCCACGTCAAGCCGCTTGCGCATGCGGGCGATGATCTGGGTGATGGTCAGCGAGTGGCCACCGAGATCGAAGATGTCGTCGTGCGGCTCGATCGGCGACACCTTGAGCACCTCCTCCCAGATCGTGCGGATCTCGGCGGTCAGCGGATCGTCCGGGTCCGCTCCCGGCCGGTCGGGCGCCGCGTCGTCATCGGGCTCCGCCACCGGTACGCCACAGGCGCCCGCCGGCACCGGCCAGGCGACCGCCGGATCCCGGGTCGGCAGCGTCCCCAGCGGCCGGGCCGGGTCCTGGGCGACCGCCGCCAGCACCGCCCGCAGGTCGTCGGCGAACCCCGCGGCGTCGGTCAGCTCGTTCGGGTCGTAACGCAGGCTGGCGGTCATCCCCGTCGCCTCCGTCTCCGCCGCGTCCGCCGTGGCGTCGAGGACCTGGAGCTGCAGCGCGCCCCTGACCGCGTGGTTGAACGCCAGCCGGTCGACCTCGCCGAACCGTTCGGCCGGTTCCGACCGGGGACCGGAGCCGCGCCGGTAGCTGACCGAGACGGGGGCGAGCGCCGCGTGCGGCCGCAGCCCGGCGACCACCCTCGCCAGGGGGACCTCGCGATAGGCGTACAGGCTTCTGAGCTCGGCGCGCAGCCCGGCGGCGAACGTCGTGAACGGCGTCTCGGACGGCGGGCTGGAGAAGACGGGCAGCTCGTTGACGAAGGGCCCGATGTGGCCCTCCGACGCCGCGGTCCTGGTCGACAGGTCGACCGCGGTGACGACGTCGGCGTTGCCGTACGACGCCAGCAGCGCGTGCAGCGCCGCCAGCAGCACCTCGAACCTGGTAAGTCCGGGCAATTCGGGCACGTCGAGCGTGAACTTCAGCAGCCGTCCCGGGCCGCCCCTGCGGGAGCGGAGCACCCCGCCGGGCACGAGCGTCTCGCCCGGCTCCCGCCACCGATCCGCCCAGAACGCCCGAGCCTCGTCGAGCACGCCGGCCACCCGCTCCCGTTCGGCGGCGGCGTGGTCGAGGGGCTCCAGCGGCGGTGGCACGGTGCCCGCCACGAACGCGGCGAGGTCCGCGATCAGGATGTCCTTGGACCCGCCGTCGAAGACGAGGTGGTGGGCGACGATCACGAGTGTGTCGCCGACGAGCGTGAAGCGGATCAGCGGGCCGTTCTCCAGGTCGAACGGCCGCCTGATCGCCTCCTCGATCGACTCGCCCGTCTCCAGGGACGGGGTCCGCGTGGCCGGCACCAGGACCGGCACGCCGTCCTGCTCGCGTACGGCCCTGCCCAGCAGCGGATGTCGTTCGACCACGCTCGCGCACGCCTTGGCGAGCACGGCGGGTTCGGGGGCGGGCGAACCGGCGAAGCGGATCACGATCGGCATGTGGTAGGCCGATCCCGCCCCCATCCGCTCGGTGACCCACATCCCATGCTGGACGAACGAGACCTGCGTCATGTGGCGACCTTTCGGAGTGCGCGCTTGTCGACCTTGCCGCCGTGGTTGCGGGGCAGGGTGTCGAGGGTGATGAGTCGTACGGGAAGCTCATGCGGGGCCAACAGGTCCTTCAGGAAGATCCGCAGCTCCTGGTGTGCGACGGCACCGACAACGGCGATCGCGACGGCCTTGCCGAGCGTCGGATGCGGCACCCCGAAGGCGGCGGCCTCGACGACGCCGGGATGCCGGTGGACGGCCTCCTCGACGTGGATCGTGGACACCTTGTAGGCGCCCGACTTGATCACGTCGCTCTCGCGGTCGATCAGGTAGAGGTAGCCGTCGTCGTCGATGTAGCCGAGATCTCCCATGCGCACCCAGCCGCCGCGGAAGACCTCGCCGGTGGCGGCCTCGTCGCCGAAGTAGGTGCGGGTGACCGTCGGCGAGCGCATCCACACCTCGCCGGTCGCCCCGGGCGGCAGCGGGGCGCCGTCCGGGCCGGCGATCTTGACCGCGCCGCCGGAGACCGGGCGGCCCACGCTGGACGGCCGGTCGGGATCGAAGATCATCACGGTCTGCGCCGGCGCCGCCTCGGTCGAGGTGTAGTAGTTGGTGATCGTCGCGTTGGGGAACGCGGTGCTCAGATCACTCGCCACCCTGGCCGGCAGCGGCGCGGCCGCCGAACCGAGCAGGAGCACGTTCGACAGGTCGTACCTGGTGTGCACCCCGACCGTGAGCATCTCGATCGCCATCGCCGGGACCAGGAAGACGGTGCCCGCGCGGTAGTGCTCGATCAGCGCGGCGAACCTGCCGGGCGTGAAGCGCGGCAGCGTGACCACCTCGGGGTGCGCGTCCACGGCGTTGACCAGCATCCACTGGCCGGCGTTGGTGCCGATGGGGAAGGCGTGCGCGAGGTGCCCGGAATGCATGAACGGCCTACGGCGGCCCCCGCAGCCGTAGGCCAGGTTCGCGTGGGTGGCGGCCACTCCCTTGGGCCGGCCCGTGGTGCCCGACGTGTAGAGGATCTGCGCCGGGTCGCCGGGCCGCACCGGCCCGAGGTCGCCGTCCGCACCGTCCGCCGCGCTGTCGGCGTACGGCAGCTCGCCCGCGCGCAGCACCATCGACGCACCGCAGTGCGCGAGCATCGCGTCGGCGTCCGGCAGCCGGTCCGAGAGCGGTACGGCCACCGCCCCCGCCCTGATCACGCCGAAGAACGCGACCGAGTAGTCCAGCCAGTCGCCGTTGCCGAAGACCAGGCCGACCCGGTCGCCGTGGCCGACCCCTCGGCGCCGCAGCGCGCAGGCCAGGCCGTACGACCTGCGTTCCCACTCGCCGAAGGTCAGCGAGCCGACGCCGTGGACGGTCATGGCCACCCGGCCGGGCTCGGTCGCGGCCCGCTCGCGCAGCAGACCGGGAAGAGTCACGCTCATTATCGGCTCCCGGGAAGTCGTCGGGCCGCGTAAGTCGGCGTATACCAAAGGAAGAGGATTCCCAGCTCGGGGGACCCGCGGACGGAATCGGACAGACGTGACCGCGAGACCACTTATAGGAAACTTTCCTATTAGTAGACCAGTGGTCAGTCTTGCATGAGCCCGGAGACAGCGGCAAGCCCCGCGGTTCCGCGCGGCCCGCGGCCGCTTCCCGCCGCGCCTTGCGCACCACTGAAGATCCATGGAAAACTGCGGGCGATCCCAAACAGTTAAGAGTCTTTTCAAAAGGCCCAATCTGTCCTGAGTCGGGACGCCGGCGTGTGCGGTCGGGGAGCTTCGACCGCCGATCTCGGCCGGCTGTCCGATGAGGAGGCCGGGCGCCTCGCCGGGGAGCTGAAATGATCAAGAAGAGGCTGGCGGAACTCGTGGCCGAATCGTCGGAAGGCGCCGTGACCGCGCAGGAGGCGCTGACCGCCGCCGTGCCGCTGTCGGCGCTCGGCATCACGTCGATCGCGCGGCTGCGGCTGATCGACGCGATCGAGTCGGAGTTCGGCGTCGAGTTCGACCTGACCGAGGAGGGCATGGAGTTGCTCGATGACCTCGACCGGCTGGCCGGGCACCTGGCCTCCCGATGAACGCCGGCTTCCCGACGCACGTCGAGTTCGCCGGGCCCGGCTCCGGCACCGCCCCCCTCACCTGGGGTCAGCGGGCCATCTGGGAGGCGATCGAGCGTACGGCTCCCGACGACCACTACTTCAACTTCGGCCGTGTGCTAAAGGTCCCGGGCGGCAGGACGGCAGGCGAGATCGTCGAGGCGCTGGCCGCGCTGATCGAGCGGCACGGGGCGCTGCGCACCCGGCTGGGCGAGCCCGGGAGATCCGGGGCCGAGCCGTACCAACGGCTCGAGGAGAAGGGGCGGCTGCCGGTCACGGTCGCCGCCGGTGATCCGGACCGGGTGCTGGGCGAACTGGCGGCGCGACGGTTCGACTACGCCGGCGAGTGGCCCATGCGGGTGGCGCTGGTCCTCGACGGCGATCGGGTCACCCATGTGGTGCTGGTCTTCTGCCATCTGGCCGCCGACGGCCTCGGCGCCGAGGCGGCGGTGCGCGACCTGCGGATGCTGCTGTTGAGAGGAGGCCGAGGGGGAGACCGGCTCCGATGGCCGGACGCTTCGCAGCCGATCGACCTCGCACGCTGGCAGGCCGGTCCCGAGGGGCGGAAGGCGGCGCGGGCGGCGGCGGCGTACTGGGAGAGTGAGTATCGGCGGATCCCGCCGACGATGTTCTCCGCGCCGCGCGACGCGCGCGACGCCGCGCGGCCGCCGATCTGGCGGGCGCTGCTGCACTCACCCGCCCTGGAATCGGCCGTCCGCTCGATCGCACACACCCATGCCGCCTCGACCTCGACCGTGCTGCTGACGGCGGTGGCCGCACTGGTCGGGCGGTTCACCGGGCACGAGACGTGCGCGATGCTGCCGATCGCGGCCAACAGGTTCCGCCGCGACACGGCGAACATCGTGGCCACGATGTCGCAGGAGGGACTGTTCACCCTCGATCTCGGCGGCGGGGGCGCCTCGTCCTTCACCGACCTGCTGCGATCCGCCGGCCCCGCCGCGCTGCGCGCATATCGCAGCGCCTACCACGATCCGGCCGATCGGAATCGGATCACCGCCCTCGTCGGCTCGGAGCGTGGCATGCCGATCCATCCGTACTGCTGCTTCAACGACATGCGCTTCGCCGACCCCGGGCCCGCCGCCTGCGACCCCGGCGAGATCACGGCGGCACTGGCCCGGACCTCGGTGTCGTGGCCGATGAGCCAGGACAAGCTGAACTGCCGGTTCTGCGTCCACCTCACCACGGAGGGCGTCTCGCTCACCGCCGACACCCGCTATCTTCCCCGGCCGGACATCGAGCGCTTCCTGCTGGAGTTGGAGTCCCTTCTCGTGGAGACGGCCGTCCGATGACCGTTCGCGCCTACGCCACCTCGACATCCTGCCCCCAGGGGGCCTCGCTCGGCTTCGTGCTCGACGGGGCGGCGCCCGTGGTCGTGACCGACGTCGCCGACGACCGGGTGGTGTTCGAGGGCTTCGCCTCCGGGCCCCGATGGGAGCTGGACATCCCCGCCGGCTGGCGCAGTTCGCTGTATCGCGCCCGCTTCGGTCCCGAGGTGCCGTGGCCTCACTCGCTGCCCGGGAGCACGCCCTGCCCGGACAACGAGGTCTTCTTCGTCGTGCGGCAGGCGGTCCCCGGTTCGCCGGTGCTGCTGAGCGTCCCGTTCACCACCTGGCAGGCGTACAACCGGGCCGGTGAACCCGGCCAGAGCGTCTACTGGACCGAGTCGCCCACCCGGGCCGCGCGCGTGACCTTCGACCGCCCCGGTGGCGGGCCCCCGCCCGAACGCTGGGAGGAGGGGCTGATGCGCTGGCTGCGCCGCTCCGGCCACGACGTCGCCTACTGCTCCAACCTCGACCTGCACGACGGCCTCGACCTGCTGTCCCGGCATCGGATGCTGATCGTCAACGGCCACGACGAGTACTGGTCGCTGGAGATGCGCGACGCCGTGGAGGAGTTCGTACGGCGAGGCGGCAACGTGGCGTTCTTCGCCGGCAACACGTGCTGGTGGCAGATCAGGCTCGAAGACGGCGGCCGCACCATGGTCTGTCACCGCGACGCGGTGTCCGATCCGGCCGCGTCCGGCTCGGCCTCGATCGATCCCCGCCTGACGACGGTCGAGTGGTCGGCGGCACCGGTGAATCGCCCGGAGAACACGCTGACCGGGGTGAGCTTCCGCTTGGGCGCCGGAGCCTGGGGACCGCACATGCCGCGGATGCTGGAGGAGTCGTACACCACGCGTTTCGCGGCCCACTGGGTGTTCGAGGGCACGGGGCTGACCGACGGTGACAAGTTCGGCCAGGGCTGTCTCGGCTATGAGACGGACGCCGCCGAGTTCGAGGAGGTGGCGGCCGGCGAGGGGGCGGGGGTGCCCCGGGTGACGGGGCGCGACGGCACTCCGCCGTCGTTCGTCGTCCTCGCCACCGCCGACCTGCGGCACTGGAGTTCGTATGGCCAGGGCGGCATGGCCACCATGGGCGTGTTCACCAGCGGCCTCGGGACCGTCTTCACCGCGGCCACGGTGAACTGGGGCAACGGCCTGGACGACCCCGTCGTCGACCGCATCACCCGCAATGTGATCGACCGGCTGTCGTCCGCGCGTGGCGGGCACTGGGACGTCATCGGCCCGGCCGCCGATCTGCGTGCGCTGGCGGTGCTCGGCCGGACGCTGTACGCGGTGAGCGCCGGCGGCACGCTGCTGGCACGGGAACTGTGCGGGCAGAACCTGCCCTGGCTGCCGGTCGGTACGGCCGACGGCGTGTGCGGGCTCGCCGTTCCGCGTGAGGCCGCCGGCGGCATCGCCTCCGGTCTGTACGGTGTGACCGCCGAGGGGCGGCTCCTGCGTCATGACGGGTCGCGATGGCGGGAGGTAGGGCCGGCGCCCGAGGCCGCGATCGGCCTGGCCGTGGCCGACTGCACGTTCTGGGTGGCCACCTCCTCCGGAGAGCTGTGGCGGCAGGTCTTCGGCACCGATGAGTGGGAGCACATGGGGTCGTCGGGAGGTGCGGTCTCCCTGGGCGGGATGAACGGCAGGCTCTTCGCCCTCGACGCCGGTGGCCGGATGCTGACCCGGCTGCCCGTGTCCCCGGCCGAAGGGACCGCGGCCGAACGCGACGGGGCCGCATGGGAGCCCTACGCGGACGCGGTGCCGGGCAGCACCTTCACCGCCCATGCCGGGCTTCTCGTCACCGCGGGTCGTGGCATGCCCCTTCGGTGGCGGCAGGTCTGACCGGGGGACGGCGCCCAAGGGCAACATCAGCCTCCCCTGCCCGTCAAGAGCTCAGAAAGAGCATGCGGGAGGATCTTTGGGACCGGCCTCCGGTAAGTCACATCCTGGGATGTCACCGGAAACACTTACCTCAAGTGGCCTAGACGCCCTGGGACAGCACGATTAAGGATCGGAATATGGCCGCTCGGGTGTGATGGCGCCCGAGAAAAAACACCCCCTTTTATCCCGATCAATCATTTTCGCCGTTATGGCGATGGGGAGTGGGGTGAAACTCCTCGGCCATTCCAGGAGCTGGGAAAACCTGGCGTCCTGACCTGCCTGAGCCCGATCCGGGCCAAAGGAGGGAACATGCATCGGAAATCCAGACGACTCGCCCTGGCCCTCTGTGCCACGACGCTGACAGCCGGCGGCGCCGCGCTCCTGAGCGGTCCCGCCTTCGCCGCGACCAGCGGGTGGGAAGACTGTCCTGAAGTCTCCGAGTCGTCGTACTCGACTTCCGAGATCGCGCTGCCGCTTTCGACGGTGTCCGAGCTGTCCGAAGTGTCCACGGTCTCCGCGCCGGTCATCTCGCGAGAGGTCCTCGCCCAGCCCGTGATCGCGCAGCCCGTGATCGCACAACCTGTGATCGCGCAGCCCGTGATCGCGCAGCCGGTCCTCGCGGAGCCGATGAGGGTCTCGGTGAGCATCCAGCCCGAGTTCTCCAGCCCGCGGTACTTCCACAGCGAACGGTTCGCGAGTGAGCCGATCTCGTTCCAGTACCGCAGCGCACGATTCTCGAGCCAACTCCTGCCGTCGCGGTTCGAGCGTACGGAGCGGCTCTCGCTTGGCTCGCAGGAGCGGGTCGAGGCGGAGGCCAGCCGGGCGAAGTCCCGCATCCAGCACCACGCGAACGTGGCCAAGTCGCGGATCAACCGCGAGGTGCGCAAGTCCGAGCGGCGCATCGCCCGCGAGGCGCGCAAGAGCGAGCACAGGATGGCCGAGGCGTCCTGGCGGGCATCCTGCTGCTAGGACACGGCCGACACGGCCTCGACCTGTCCCAGGGTGGCCCCGCACTCCGGTGCGGGGCCACCCGCGCGTCGCGGAATTCCGGGGTCCGCGGGTCCGACGGCCGTGATCCATAGGGGCTCCGACCGTGATCCACGAGGGGCTACGGCCATGGTCCACGAGGGGCTCCGACCGTGATCCACGAGGGCCTGTGACCCCTGGTCCGCGGGGAGCGGCGGCCGGGGGACGGTCCGGCGAGAGCCTCAGCGAGAACCGGTCGGAACGCCCCGACCGGTGCCGCCGCATTCGATACGTCTCTGAGCTGCGAGGAAACCAATACGTGGCGGTTAGGTAATCGATGTCCCCGCTGGCCAGGCGTAACGCGCTTTTTCCCGGATGGGTGGCAAGCGGGGTGTCTCATGGGGGCGCGGATCCGGTTTGCTCGGTCACGGCGATGCTTGCACCATGGGCGTGGCTCACCTGGAAGAATCGGCGGGACCGCTAAGGTGAATACTTCAATGCGGCTAACCGGATCGACAGTAAGACGAAAGCGCGCCAGCCGGGGGGATCGGCGCGAGCGGAGGCGTGATGGCTCGCAGGTCGGACGTCCAGCAGGATCCGCGGATCGCTGGCGACCCAGAGTCGTACCCTCCGGAGGGCCCTGACGAGGTGCCCGTCACCCGGGGCGCATCCCCCAGGCGCGGCGGTGGGTGGAGCGGCGGCGGGGGCCGCTGGCTTATCTGGATCGGCCGCGTCGTCCTCTGGGCACTGATCATCGTGATCGTCGTCAACGGCGTCCGGGCCCCGTTCGAGCGGCTGAGCCAGAGCGGTGACCCGACGACCGCGACCAGCGACCCGGGTGACATGGGATTCCCGGTGACCCAGGCGTCCGCGTTCGCCAACCAGTTCGCCGCCGTCTACCTGAACTACGACGCCGCCAACCCCCAGCAGAGAGCCGAGCGGCTGAGGTCGTTCCTCCCCGACGACGAGGACGACAGGCAGTTCGGCTGGAACGGATATGGACGGATGTCCGCCGGGGCGATTCAGTTCGCCGGAATCGACGTGATCGACGCGCACAACGCGCGCGTCACCGTGACGTACCAGTCGGGCGGCAGACGCGGACTGCTCTCCGTGCCCGTCTACTACGACGGCGCCGGGTTCGTCGTGTCGGAGCGGCCCGCGCTGCTGCCCGAGGCGGCGCCGGCCGGCCTGCCCCCGGTCGCCGGCCCCGATCGCGACTCGGCCGCCGAGTCCGAGCTGCGTCCCCAACTCGAGGGCTTCTTCAAGGCGTACGCCGCGGGC
Organism: Sphaerimonospora mesophila; assembly: GCF_001417795.1. Classification (NCBI taxonomy): domain Bacteria; kingdom Bacillati; phylum Actinomycetota; class Actinomycetes; order Streptosporangiales; family Streptosporangiaceae; genus Sphaerimonospora; species Sphaerimonospora mesophila. The sequence goes on from NZ_BCBX01000036.1 coordinate 248,270, forward strand.
AACCAGGTGGATCTGCAGCGCTATGTCGCCAACGGGGTGACGATAGAGGGCTTCAACGGGGAATTCACGCTCGACCGGCTGAAGGACGTGATCGTGCCGCCGGGTGAGGCGAACAGCAGGGAGGTCACCGCCGTCGTCGTGTGGGCGGTCTCGACGGGATCGACCTCGCCGACCCCCTCTCTGGACGACCCCAGGACACAGCCGGGTGGACTGGAGCAGGCCTACCAGCTCATGATCGAGAAGCAGGGCGACAAGTGGTTCGTCAGGGACGTCCAGGGTGCGAAGCGGCCCGCGGGGTAGCGCGACCCGATCATGACATCGCTGATCCATACCCCCGGGAGGGCGAGAATTGATTGTGAAGACCATGGTGGACGGTGTCATCGGCGGAATCATCGCCGGCATGCACGATCTTGCCGCCGCGCCGACCCCCGAGCCGACGACGGGCATCAACACGGCCGGGCTCGCGGATTTCCTCCGGACTTTCTTCGCCCCGCTTTTCCTCGCGGTCGTCTCCGTTGTGGCGATCTTCTTTCTGTTCACCCGCGAGATCACCAGATTTGTGCAGTTCATCATCCTGGCGATCGCGATCGGGGTGATCTTCTATGTCCCCAACATCATCGAGGTGACGGCCAAGGCCATCGCGGGCGCGCTCGGCATCAAGTGAGCGACGGGCAGAGAGGAGGATCGGGTGGATCTGCCCACGTATACCAATATTTGGCGCATTGAGAAGCGGCTGTACAAGCTGTACGACCTTCGGCTGCCCATGCCGCTTCCCATCGTCTGGATCGGTGTGTTCGTGGGCGTGCTGGTCCCCTGGTGGGTCTTCCTCGCGCTTGTCGGGCTTCCGTTCCAGGCTCCGTGGCATGTCGTCTATCTGGTCCCGCCCGGCGTCCTGACCTGGCTCGCCACCCGTCCCGTGATCGAGGGCAAGCGGCTCACCGAGCTCCTGCAGTCTCAGCTCCGCTATCTGGCCGAGCCCCGCACCTGGTGCCGCATGGCCCCGCTGGGCGAGCCCGAAGAGATCACCTTCACCGCCCGGGTGTGGCGGGCCACTTCGCCGCGGGTCGCGCCGGCCGCAGCCCGGACCACCGTCAGGGTCAAGGGGAAGACGAGCGGGAAGGCGCGCGCCAAGGCCGTGGTCAAGGAGTCGGGACCGGCCGGGGAGCGCCGCCGGACGACCGGACGGCCGGCCGTCGCGCCCGCGGCGCTCACCCCTTCCGGCCGTCCCGCCGCCCCGGGCATGGGCCGTCCCGCCCGCAGGGGATATCAGGACGTCGGCCGTTCCGCCGACGCCGTGCCGTCCGGCGTCGTGCGTCCGGCGGTGGCCGCCGCCGCTGCCGCGGCCGCTCCCATCGCGGATGTCCCGTCCGCCGTCTCATGGCGTACGGCCTCCGCGACCGGGAGGGGAGCCGCATCGGGTGAGCGTGACCGCACGGTCTCCGCTCAGGAGACGGCGCCCCCGGCATCGGAGGCGCCCAGGGTGCCGGAGGCCCCCACGGCATTGCAGGCGCCCAACGCGCGGGAGATGACACCCGCCGGGCCGCCCTCCGTCGGTGCCCGGGCCTCGGACACCCCGGCCTCGAGCACCCCTGCCTCGGAAGCGCAGGTCTCGGACGCGCAGGTTTTCGAGGCGCAGACCTCCGACGCTCAGACCTCCGACGTTCGGGTCTCCGACGTCGGAGTTCCGTACGCGGGGGCCGAGGAGGTGCGGGTCGCGGATGAGTCGGGCTCGGGTGGAGGGTCGGCGACGCCGGTCTCGGACGCGCCGCCCATAGGAACCGAGGCACTCCGCCGCCTTCGCCGGCTCGCCGCCACCGCGGACGGCCGCGCCCTGCCGTCGGCGGATCCGGCTCCTCGGCCGAGTAGTCCGGCCTGGCCGGAAGAGACCGCGGAGCACAGCGCCCCAGAGCCCCAAGCGGTGGAGCCTGAGCCCCAGGCCTCAGAGCCCCAAGCGGTGGAGCCTGAGCCCCAGGCCCCAGAGCCCCAAGCGGTGGAACCCCGAGCGGCGGAGCCCCGGACACCGGCAGCCCTCATCGGGCCCGCCGCGAGCGACGAGCCCGCCGCCCCCGTGGCGGAGGAGACCGCGGGCGAAGCATCGGGAGATCGGGAACCAGCGAGCGACGAGGCGGCGGACCAGAAGGCCGCCGGACGGCACGACTCCGACGACTGGCAGCGCAGAGCGCGCGAGCAGCACAGGAAGGGCCGACCGCCGAGGCCCATGCGCCCCGAGCAGCCCAGGCAGCCGACGAAGCGGCCACCCATGCACCCGGTGCCGCCCATGCAGGCGATGCCGCCCGCCCGGCCGGTGACCGTACCCCCCGCGCAGCCGGTGCACGCGGAGGCGACGAAGGCCGCGAAGCGGACGACCCGGCCGGAGAAGATCGCGCCGCCGAAGATCCAGCCACCCAAGACCAGGGGGGAGGGGCCGCCCAGGCTCCGCCGCGTGGAGGCCGTGGTCGGCCGCGACCCCTCCGGCGGCTGGCGCCGTTTGGCCCAGGTCGTCGTGGGCGGGAGCCGTACCGACGGGATGGAGATCGACGAGGCGCGGGCCAGAACGCCGCTCCCGGAGAGCAAGCGGATCATGGTGCTGGGCTGCACCGGTGGTGCGGGGCAGACCACCACGGCCCTGATGCTGGGACACACACTCGCCCGCTATCGAGAGGACCGCGTGCTGGCCCTCGACGCGAGCGGCGGCGACGACACGATGATCAAGAGGATCGCGGCCGAGCCCGAGCGGCCGGGCTCTCTTCTCGAGGGCGCGGGGTCGCTGACCCGCTACCTCGGCCTCGGGGCGCAGACCTCGCGATGCGGGTCGGGTCTCGAGGTGCTCGGGGCGGACATCGACGACCAGGCGGCGCAGCGCCTGGCGGACCGGGCGTCCCACGGCGACTGGAGCCGGACGCTGGCCGCGCTGGACCGCTGTTACGGACTCACCGTGATCGACCCCGCCGCCGCGCTGGCGGCCCGGCTGCTGCCGTACGCCGACCAGCTCGTGCTGGTGGCGCCAGCGAGCGCGGACGCTCCCGAGGCGATCGCCATGACCTACGAGTGGCTCGACGGTCACGGCTGCTCCGAGCTGCGCCGCCGGGGCGTGATGGTGATCAACGGGGTGAGCCGTCGCAGCCTGCCCGAGGTGGAGCAGGCGGAGTCCGTGGCCAGCGGCCGCTGCCGGGCGATCGTCCGGGTGCCCTGGGAGGACGAGCTCGCGCCGGGCCGTCCCGGACCTGTTGACCTCAACCACCTTCGCACGGGGGGCCGCAGGGCGTACGTTGCACTTGCGGGAGTGATCGTGAGCAGCCTGGCGGCCAACCGGCCGAGCGACATGCCCAGGGTCCGAGAACGCACGGGTGAGAAAGCGGGTGAGTGAGCGATGAGCAGGGCGCGAAGCCGCCTGGCGGTTCGGTACTTCGACGATCGCGTCCTTCTCACCGAGTCGGCGGCATGGGCGTACTTCCGGTTGCCGACGGTGAGCTACGAGTTTCTCACTCCGGAGGAGCGGGAGGCGCTCGCCACCAACATCACCATCGCGCTGGCCGCGATCAGGATGCCCGACGCAGAGGTGCACCTGAGGATCGCGCACCGGGCCTATCCGGCGGCCGAGTGGGCGATGGCGCTCGACACCACCTCGGACGAAGGCCCGGGCTGGCGCGAGTATCTGGAGGAGATGTACCGCCACGTCTGGGCCAAGGACTTCTGGAGCAAGGAGGTCTACCTGGGCGTACGGCTCGGCCCGCGCGGCGCCCAGCTGGGCACCGGCGTGCTGGCCCAGCTCTTCGGCTTCTACCAGCGCGGGGAGAAGGCGCTCGGGATCGAGGACGACCACGTGCCGGCCCGTGAGATCGAGCGGTGGACCGAGGCGGCGGAACGGCTCGGCCGTGCGCTGGCCTCCAGCGCCCTCTACGCGCGTCACGCCACCTCCACCGAGGTCGCCTGGCTGTTCCAGCACTCCGCCTCCGGCGGGCTCGGCGACCCGCCGCCGTCGGCGTCACCCCGGCGCAGATGGGGCAGGGGCGAGATCGAATCGCTGGTCGAGGGTCAGATCCACAACGGGCGTTCGTTACTCCGGATCGTGCAGCCGACCGGTGACAGTTACGTCGCGCACCTGTCGTTCGCCCGGTTCCCCGACCTCATGCCGTTCCCCGACGGGGAGCCGTGGCTGCACTTCGCCGACCAGCTGCCGTTCCCGGTCGAGGTCTCCAGCAGGATGCGGCTGGTCCCGCCGGTCCGGGCGAGCAAGGACGTGGCGCGCAAGCTGGCGCACGCACGCGACATGGACATCCACATCCGCGAGGCCGGAGCGGAGGCGCCGCTCGCGCTGGCCGAGCAGATCGACGCCGCCCGCATGCTCGAACACGGCATCACCAAGGAGCGGCTGCCGTTCGTGTACGGCTGGCACCGGCTGAGCGTGAGCGCGCCGACGGAGGAGATCTGCGTCCAGCGGGTCGAGGCCGTCGTGGAGCACTACCGTGACATCGGCATCGACATCGTCAACTCCACCGGCGACCAGTTCTCGCTGTTCTGCGAGGCACTTCCCGGAGAGCGGCTGCGGGTCAACGCGTACGCCCAGCGGCAGCCCCTGCGTACGATCGCGGGCGGCATGGCGACGGCCACCGTGGAGCTCGGCGACCGGGTGGACGAGTCGAACGCGGGGTGGGTCGGGCCGTACATCGGCGAGACCATGGGCCGGGCGCGCGGCATCGTCCACTTCGATCCCCTGGTGGCCGCGGCGCGCAACCGGCCGACGGCCATCGCGATCACGGGGGAGCCGGGGGGCGGCAAGACCACGCTCGCGCTGCTGCTGATCTACCAGATGGCGCTGCGCGGGGTGACCGTGGCCGTCATCGACCCGAAGGGCGACGCGGAGTCGCTCGTACGGCTCCTGCAGCGGCGTGGCCGCCAGGCGCGCGTCATCCCCCTGGGATCGGCGGCGCCCGGCCTGCTCGACCCGTTCTCGTTCGGCGACGACATCGCGGCCAAGAAGACGATGGCCAGCGAGACGCTGCGGCTGCTGCTGCCGCGCATGTCGGAGGAGCGCGAGTCGGCCATGATCCAGGCGGTGGCCGCGGTGTCGAACGAGCCCGACCCGTCGTTGGGCAAGGTGGTCGACCACCTGGAGCGGTCGGACGACCCCGCGTCGAAGAACCTCGGCGCCGTGCTGCGGTCGATGTCCGAGATGCACCTGGCCAGGCTCTGCTTCGACCCCGGTGGCGGCGAGCAGATCGACACCGCGGGCTGGACCACGGTGTTCACGCTGGGCGGCCTCACGCTGCCCGACGTCACGACCCCCAGGGACGACTACTCCTACGAGCAGCGGCTGTCGGTCGCCCTGCTCTATCTGGTGTCCCAGTTCGCCCGGCGGCTGATGAACGGGCTCGACCGACGTACCCCCAAGGCGATCTTCCTCGACGAGGCCTGGGCGATCACGTCCACGCCGGAGGGCGCCAAGCTGGTGCCCGAGGTGTCCAGGATGGGCCGGTCACGCAACACCGCGCTCGTACTGGTTTCCCAGAACGCGGGTGACCTGCTCAACGAGCAGGTCACCAACTGTCTGTCATCGGTCTTCGCCTTCCGCTCGACCGAGCGGGTGGAGGTCGAGCACGTGATGGAGCTCCTCGGCGTGGATCCGTCGGAGGAGCACAAGGGCGTGCTGCGCTCTCTGGGCAACGGTGAGTGCGTCTTCCGTGATCTGGATGGCCGGGCGGGTCGCATCGGGGTGGACCTGATCTCGGCGGAGCTGCTGCGGTGGCTCGACACGAATCCGACGCACGAGAAGCCAGGCGAGAACGGAAACGATGACGATCAGAGTGTCGGGGGTTCCGGTCGGTCGGGGGTCGCGCAGGAGGTGCGGTCTTGAAGCGATTGCGGCGCAGGCTCGTCCTGCTCCTGGTGGCCTTCGCGGCGTTCGTTACCCTGCCGTTCGTCTTTCCGGCGGACACGGCGAGCGCGGTCGGGCTCTGTGACCTGTCCGCCGACCTCGCTCCCGAGATGGTCGGCGGCGGCATCGATGGCCTGGTCCGCCCGCCGGTGGCCGACGCCGCCGCCACCGGGAGCGGTGCGGGCGAGGGGGCGGCCGCACCGCCGCTCACCAACTACGAGCGGTACGGCATGTCCGGCCAGTTCTGGCACACCTACGATCTCGGGTGCTCCGACGTCGCAGCCGTGCTCGGCAACGCCTGGGCCAACACGGTCTTCTCCTGGGCCAAGGCCGTCGACCGGCTGACGATCAGCACCTACGAGGCCGCGGCCACCGAGGGACCGCTTCAGCCCATCAAGGAGGCGGCCGACGCGATCGTCACCAAGCTGGCCGACGCGATGTACTGGCCCTACCTGCGGCCGGTCGTCATCCTCGGCGCGGTCTGGCTCGCCTGGTTCGGCCTGATCCGCAGGCGGGCGACGACCACCACCGAGGGCGTCGTCTGGATGGTGCTCGCGGTCACCGTGGCCGTCTGGTTCTTCAGCCGTCCCGGCGACTTCACCAACATCGGCAAGACCGTGACCGACAAGACCGGCGAAATCGTCAACTCGGCGTTCTCCGGGCTGCCCGGCGCCGGTGGGGCGTCGTGCCTGCCGCTCAAGGACGACGCCGGAGCCGGGGCCGACGCGGGCGGCGGAGCCGATGCGGGCGCAGCAGGGGCCGGCGCGGGCTCGGCGGCGGGGACCGAGGTGAAGGCCGGCGGGTACGGCAGGCCGGGCACGCCGGGGGTCGCCCAGAACGCCGACGCGCTCTGGTCGACGCTCGTGTGCAAGCCGTGGCTGATGGGCCAGCTCGGCACGGCCGATCCGGACTCGGGCGTGGTGCAGATGTTCGGCGCCAAGATCCTCGACATGCAGGCCATCGACGCCGCAGAGCAGGCCGCGAACCAGACGCCCGCCAGCGACGCCCACCAGAAGCGGTTCGAGGAGGAGGTGGTCAAACCGCTGGAGAACACCCCGGTGTTCTTCCTCATCCAGGGCAAGGACTGGACGAGCCGGCTCGGCATCGCGATCGGCGCGTTCATCGCCGCGATGGTCGCCGGGCTGCTCATCTTCCTCGTGGCGGTTTCGCTGCTGGTGCTCAAGGTCGGCTTCCTGCTGCTGCTCATGCTGGGGCCGGTGTTCCTGCTGATCGGCGTGCATCCGGGCTCCGGGCGGATCATCGCGATGCGGTGGGTGGAGATGGTCGTCGGCACCCTGCTGCGCCAGGCCGTGCTCGCCATCGTGCTGGGCGTCCTCGTGTACGGCTACGCGCTGATCATTTCGACCGGTCTGCCCTGGGGCATGCAGATCCTGTTCATGGCACTGCTGACGATCGCCGTCTTCTTCTACCGGCGGCCGTTCCAGCACCTGTTCGCCTCGATGGACGGGCATACGCTCACGACCCGCATGCTCGGAGAGGCCGCGAGCGCGCCCACGCTGTCGCGTGCGGCGAACGCGCTGCCTCCGGTGGCCGCGGCCCGCATGGGCCGCTGGGGCCTGCGCAAGGCCGAGCCGCTGATCGGCGCCGCCGCGATGGCGAGCGGCGCCGGCACCGCCGCCGCCGTCGCCACATCGGTGGCGCAGGGCCGGGTCCGCGGCGAGGAGGGAGCGGCCGGGTCGGGGATGGCTCAGGCGGCGGGGCAGACGGCGGAGCAGGCCCGGGCCGGGGCCCAGCCGGCGCCGCTGGACGCCGACGCCCAGGCCGCCGGTCGCCGCAAGGCGGTGACGGCGCCACGCCAGGGGTCGGCCCCTCCGCTCAAGCTGTCGCAGTCGCCGCGCCATCCGGGGGCCAAGGGCGCGCCATCGGGTTCCGGCTCCGGCACCGGTTCGAGCCTGAGCGCCGGTCTGGGTTCCGGGTCGGGCTCCGGCACGTCATCGGGCGGCGGCACGGGCTCACGCGGCGGCTGGTTCAGCGGCCGATCGGGTGGCTGGTCCTCCCGCGGTTCGAGCGGTTCAGGTGGTGGTGGTGCCAGGGCCGGTTCACGAGGTTCGAACGGTTCACGCGGTTCGAACGGCTCCCGTTCCGGGGGTGGGGGCGGCATCTTCGGCGGTGGTTCCGGTGGTGGTTCCGGCAACGGCTCCGGTGGTCGCTCCGGTGGCATCTTCGGCGGCGGTGGCTCCCGCGACCGGGGATCGGCCGACCGGGGTTCCGGATCCGGTGCCTCCCGGTCCGGTTCGTCGTCCGGCAGGTCGTCCGAAGCGCCACCGCTGTGGCTGCCGAGCCGGGGGAGTGGTGGGCGGACATCCGAAGACGCGCCCACCCCGTTCTGGGCCAGGCCCACCGACGGAAACTCCGGCGACTGACCGGGTGACCAGACGTCCATGAGCACACAGGGAAATGACAGGGGCAAGAAGCTCGCGTTCGCCGGAGCCGTCGTCGTGCTGGCCGCCGTGGGCGTCTACCTCACGATGAACCCGCCCACGTCGGGGGAGGCAACGGCGCAGGGCGGCGAGGGGCGTACGGCCACGGGCGAGCACAGACCGTCCGAGACGGCCGCCGTCGCACCGCGCAGCCCGGTGCCGCGCCAGGTCGCGAAGACTCCGGCGAACTTCGACGTCTACGACTACCTGCCGCTGACGCGGCAGGAGCTCGGCGCCGCCGCCGATCTCGCGCGGCGGTTCACCGAGTCGTACGGAACCTTCCGGTACGACGAGGAACCGGCGGCGTTCGCCGGACGGCTCGGCGCGTTCTCCACCGAGGAGTTCGCCGCGCAGCTCACCCGGGCCATGACCGATCCGGCGCTGGTGCAGCGCAACCGTGCCGACCAGGTGGTCTCGCGGGCGTCGGCGCGGGTGGAGACGATCCGCGACATGACCGCGGGCCAGGTGGTCTTCGTCGTCGGCTCGGTGCGGCACGTGACCGACAAGGACGGTGACAAGGACGAGAGCGACCGCTTCGCCGTGACCGTGATCAAGGCGGGCGGCGACTGGCGGGTCTACGACCTCGGACTCGCCGACGAGGGCCAGGACGGGGACACGACGCCGTGATCATGCCGCCCCGTCGGACGCTGTTTCAGGCGCCGTTCCGGGTGATCACGGCTCGGGGGCGGCCGCTCATGGCCGTGCTCCTCGCCCTGGCCGTGATCGTCCCGCTCACGCTCATCGGGTCGATCATTCTGATGACGCCCCTGCCGTCGTTCCTGCTCGGTGGCAGAACAGCGGAGGACTGCGCGGAGGCGGACACGGCCACCTTGGGGGTGTCGGAGACGGCCAGGACGGACATCCCGGCCGAATATCTCGAGCTCTACAAGAAGGTCGGCAAGGAGATCGGCGTCCAGTGGAACGTGCTCGCCGCCATCGGCAAGCGGGAGACCGACCACGGCCGGTCGAAGCTGCCCGGAGTCGGCAGCGGCACCAACTACGCGGGCGCCGCCGGGCCGATGCAGTTCCTGATCAGCACGTGGGGCGGCAAGGCCAAGATCAAGATCGCGCCGGGGGTCAACGGGTACGCCTCGGACGGCGACGGTGACGGGTACGGCGACGTCTACAACCCGGCCGACGCGATTTTGGGCGCGGCGAAGATGCTCAAGCGCAACGGCGCTCCCGACGACCTCAGGCGGGCGATCTTCGTTTACAACCGGGCCACCTGGTACGTCGACCAGGTCCTGGAGATCGCCAAGCGCTACGCGGTCACCGGCGACATCGGTCTGCCGCCCGAGGCCGACCCGGCCTGCGACATCGGCTACGTGGACGCGGCCTCCGGCGAGGTCGTACAGAAGATCCTGGAGTACGCCCTCGCCCAGCGCGGCAAGCCGTACCGGTGGGGTGGGACGGGCCCGGACGCCTTCGACTGCTCGGGCATCATCTACATGGCCTACCGCCACGCCGGGCTGTCGATCCCCAGGACGACCTTCGGGCAGTGGCCCTTCGGCGTGCGGGTGCAGCCGGGCAGCGAGCGGCCGGGCGACCTGGTGTTCTTCAACGCGGGCCCAGGAACGTCGATCGACCGCCCAGGACACGTCGGGCTGGTGGTCGCGCCGGGGAAGATGGTCGAGGCGCGCTGCACACGATGTGGGCCCATCAAGGTCACGACCTATGGCGACCGGCCGAGCATCGTGGGCTTCACCCGGCCGCTCGAGAACGCCGACGTCCAGGCCCAGCTCAGGCGCGATCTAACCTAGGCGGTCATGGACGTGATGGGAAAGCTCGTCGTGGGGGCGGCGATCGTGCGGGAGGGCAGGCTGCTCGCCGCCCAGCGGGCCGCGCCGCCCGAGCTCAGGGGTGGTTGGGAGTTCCCCGGCGGCAAGGTCGACGAGGGGGAGAGCGAGCACGAGGCGCTGGTCCGCGAGTGCGCAGAGGAACTCGGCGTCGAGATCGTCGTCGGCCGCCGGGTGGGCGGGGACTGGCCGCTGCCCGGCGGGCACGTCATGCGGGTCTGGCTCGCGAGCATCGCGGCGGGCGTCCCGTACGCGCGCGAGCACCTCGCGCTGCGCTGGCTGGAGTCACACGAGCTCTACGAGGTCGCCTGGATCGCGGCCGATCTGCCGATCGTCGCCGCCGTCGAGAAACTCCTGTGAGTACGGGATTCTGGGCGCGAATTCGTGACCGAGAAGGGCTTTGCTGGGGGTTTTACCCAACTAGAATCTCCCTTGACCCCTGGGCATGAGACATGGTGGAGGCGAGCGGTGATGGGACGCGCAAAGATCAGGGCCGCGTCCTCGGCTTTCGCCTCGCTGGCCCTCGCCACGCTGGCCGTGCTCACGGTGGGGCCGGCGATCAGTGCGAACGCGGCGGACGACACCCCCGTGGAACCGTGTCTGCCCGGCGAGTGCGAGACCGTCACCGTGACCATCACCGAGACGCCCGGGAACAGTCCGTCGCCGACCCCGACCGGTGATCCGGTGGTGACGCAGACCGTCACGGTCACCCCGACGCCGCCCAAGCCGGCCGGGGACAAGAAGGACGACGACAAGAAAGCCGACGACCCGCCGAAGCAGCGTGAGGACACGGCGCCGATCCACACGACTCAGCCGCCGGTCCCGGTCTACACGGACTCGAACCCGGGCTCGGACACCCCGGCCACCACGGAGCCGGAGGTCTCGCTTCCCGCCGCGACGACGCCGCCCGAGTCGCAGCAGGCACCGCCGGCGGAGCAGACGCCGGCACAGGAGATGGCGTTCGACGCGCCCACGCCTGAGGCGGTGCAGTACCAGATCCGCAAGGCCACGCCGGAGTTCGACAAGCCGGCGCTGGCGAACAAGCTCGCGATCGTCGCCGCCGTGCTCGTGGTGCTGGCGCTGCTCGCGTGGCTCATGCTCGAGGGCAGGCTGCGCCGGATGGCGCATGCGACGGCGGCCGGGAGGATGGGCGGCCGCCGGGCCAAGGCCCCCGGCGGGCAGGAGATGGCCGCCTATCCGGGGATGGCGCCGGGCTACGCCGTCGGTTTCGTGCCGGTTCAGACCTACCCGGTGGCCTATCCGCAGCAGCAGCCCTACGGCTATCCGATGCCCTACGGGGCTCCGCCCCAGCCGTACGGCGCTGCGCCGCAGGCGTATGGCGCCCCCCAGCCGTACGGCGCACCGCCGCAGGCGTACGGCCACGCGCCCTACCCTCAGCAGCAGGGCGGCTATCCGCAGTCGTACGACCAGCAGGCCCAGGCGATGCCGCAGGACCCCGCTGGGGGGACCCCGCCGACCGACTAGGGACTGCGGGGCCACGTAAGGAGCACCGGATCGAGGGCGGGGTGTGACGTTCGCGCCCATGCGTGAGCCTCCGTGGCCGAATCCCAAAAGGGAACGCGGGGGTATCCCCGCGGGCTCGACGCCGCGCCCCGCCATGAGGGGCCGCACACCACCGGGCGCCGTAGACGGGCGTCCGCCGCTCGGGCACCACCACCACCGAACAGCGGGGCCGCCGCGGAGACGATGCATCCATCTGGATCCACGCTCGTGCCGGCCAGGACTTTTTCAACACTCCCTAGTGTGTAAACGTCTCCGAAATCTGTCAATGCTATTACGAAAAGTTTCGATTCCCATGCCTGAAGCAGATGTAGAACCTGGGCGTACAAGCCGAACAAGCCTCAGAAAACTTTCGGTAGGTCGTCCATCGAACGAAGAGCATGGGTGAAAGTTTCACCGTGTGCCACCGCCGATTCGGTGTGCCGTCGCGGCAACGCCCAGTTGGCTCACGCTCGACCCCATGCGGTCGATGTGGGCACGCATCGGACCCTTGACAGTCGCGCTCTCCCTCGTATTTGCTCTGCCCCACACCACCTGCAGTCACCCGACGGAGAGGGGCTCGGCCAACGGACAGAATGTTAACGTTAACAAAAGCCTGCCACCGGCTGCACGGGTCGTCGGCATAGGTCCTGAACGACCGGCGAGGCGTCTGCCGCGCACGTCGAAGCCCGGCACGCCGACTGGTGACATCAGCGCTGATGCAAGCAGCACATCCGAGCTCGGTTCCAGCCAACCCCCACCGACAGGTCGCCGAACCCCGCCGGCCTCACCACGAGACGAGACCCCTGAACTGTCACCTGGCGAGCCGCCCCGCGTTGGCCGGACCCTCGGCTCCTCCGGGCGCGCGAGGTCGGGATCGCGCCCCGACGGCGCACCACCGGGCCGGATCTCCGCGACGCCTCCCGAACGGCGCCGTCGGCGCGCGTGTCTCCTCGCAGTGCCGGCCGACGCCGCCAGGGCATCGCCGGCGCGGTGACCGCAACCGTCGGCGGGGACGGCCGAGTCGGCTCGACAACCGCCCGGCAGGCATGAACGGATTCCGCGAGCGGAGCGAGGGTCCGAAGGAGACGGGCCGGCAGGCGACCTCCACCGCACGACCGCGTTGAACGCGGCCCCCCGAAGAAACCCCCGAGAAAAGGCGGAAGGATGAGACGGCAGACCAGAAGACTCGCCGGTGCCGGTGTCGCAGCGGTGATCACAGCGTTGTCCAT
>NZ_BCBX01000036.1:261138-371545 GCF_001417795.1 Sphaerimonospora mesophila
CCGCAGGCGTCGGCGGCGGGCCTGACCGAGGTGACCAACTTCGGCACGAACCCCGGCAACATCCGGATGTACCTGTACGTCCCGAACCAGGTCGCGGCCCGTCCGGGCATCCTGGTGGCGATGCACGGCTGCAACGGCACGGCGTCCGGCTTCTACCAGGGCACCGAGTTCGCGTCGCTGGCCGACCAGTACGGCTTCGTCGTCATCTACCCGCAGGCGAACAAGAGCGCCAACGGCCTGTCGAACTGCTTCGACGTCTGGTCGAACGAGGCCCTGCGCCACGGTGGCGGCAGCGACCCGGTCTCGATCGTCTCCATGGTCGACTACGTCAAGCAGCGCTACAACGGTGACCCCGACCGGGTGTTCGCCACCGGTTTCTCCTCGGGCGCGATGGAGACCAACAACCTGCTGGCCACCTACCCGGACGTCTTCAAGGCCGGCGCGCCGTTCTCCGGCGTGCCCTTCGGCTGTCTCGGGCCTGCGGGGTGCGGTGACAAGACGCCCCAGCAGTGGGGTGATCTGGTGCGCAACGCCTACCCCGGCTACACCGGACCCCGGCCGCGCGTGACGGCCTGGCACGGCACCAACGACAACGTGCTGAACTACAGCATGCTGCAGAAGGAAGTCGACCAGTGGACGAACGTGTGGGGAATCAGCCAGACCCCCACCTCCACCAGCAGCCCGCAGTCCGGCTGGACCCGGCGGGTCTTCGGCTCCGGCCAGGTCGAGGCCTACACCATCAACGGAGCCGGCCACGACCTGCCACACCGCGGGATGGCCATCTACGCCATCCGCTTCTTCGGCCTGGACGGCAGCTCACCCTCCCCATCCCCCACTCCCACGCCCACTCCCACTCCCACACCGACTCCCACTCCCACGCCGACTCCCACGCCGAGCCCGACGCCTCCGGGGCAGGGCTGTGCCGCGACATATCGGACGATCAACAGCTGGCCGGGCGGCTTCCAGGCGGAGGTGACGGTCAGTAACAGCGGATCGGCGGCGATCAACGGCTGGACGGTAGGCATGACCCTGCCCTCCGGCCAGAGCATCACGAACCTGTGGAACGGGATCAACAACGGCACCACCGGCACGGTCAGCGTCCGGAACGCCTCCTACAACGGCACGATCCCCGCCAACGGCACCACCACGTTCGGCTACCTCGCCAACGGCGACGCCACCGCCTCTCCCACCGGCATCAGCTGCTCCAGCGGTTGATCTCCCCAGGCCCGCCGCTCGGGGATCTTCAGTTTCGGGTCCCCGTCGGCGGCCCTGCGATCGCTGGTCGCGCTGACCGGGGACGGGCATTCCCACGACGACCTGCGGCGTCGCCGACCCTCTCGTGCCCCCTTCCCGAATCCGCCGGCACGCCGACCGGCCGGAAATCGGATGCGGACCGCCGGCGTGGTGGTGTGTGATCGGAAGTATGACGATCGTGTTGGGTGAGCCGGAAGTCGACGAGCTCGGCGAGGTCGTGGGCGTGCTGCGGGAGTGGCAGCACGACGGGGCGCCGATGCAACTGCATCCCGGGGACCTGGGGTGGTTCTGGCGGTTCGGCGCGGAGGCGACGGCCGCAGCGGTCCGGACGTGGAGCCGGGACGGACGGATTCTCGCCATCGGGCTGCTGGACCAGCCCGAGCTGTTGCGGCTGACGATCGCGCCGGACGCTCAGCGGAACGAGGAGCTGGCACAGCGACTGGTCGAGGACGTGACCGAGCCGGAGCGCGGCGTGCTGATCGAGGGGAAGGTGAACATCGAAGCACCCATGCATGCACTGGTCCAAGATCTGCTGGCCGAGAACGGCTGGAACACCGACGAGCCGTGGACGCCGCTGCGCCGCGATCTCACAGAGCCGGTGAAGGATCCGGGCGTGCGGATCGAGGTGATCGGGCCGGAGCAGGCGCACGTGCGGGCCGCCGTACAGAGGGCATCGTTCGACGGGTCGACGTTCACGGACGAGCGCTGGCACGCGATGGCGGCAGGACCGCCGTACGCCGGCGCCCGGTGCCTGGTCGCATACGACGACCAGGGCGACGCGGTGGCGGCGGTGACGGTGTGGTCGGCCGGTCCGGGTAAGCCCGGGTTGCTCGAGCCGATGGGCGTGCACCGGGAACATCGCGGTCACGGCCACGGCAGGGCGATCACCCTCGCCGCTGCGGCCGCGCTCCGGGAGCTGGGCTCGTCGAGCGCGATCGTCTGCACCCCGAGCTCCAATGTCGGTGCCGTGGCCACCTACGAGTCGGCCGGCTTCCGGCGACTCCCCGAGGTCCGGGACAGATATCGGGACGCCTGACGGCACTCGCAGATGTACGCGGTGCTGGTCCCACAAGACCGAAAGCCGCCATGCAGGTCGACTGCGTGGCGGCTTTCGCGAGATCACAACCTGGTGCCTCTCGAGGACCAGGCGGTCCATGCGGTGTCGATCAGCTCGAACGCTTGAAGATCTTCGAGCCGAGCCACACCAGCGGGTCGTACTTCCGGTCGACGACGCGCTCCTTCACCGGAATGATCGCGTTGTCGGTGATCTTGATGTGCTCGGGACAGACCTCGGTGCAGCACTTGGTGATGTTGCAGAAGCCGAGCCCGTGCTCCTCCTGGGCGGTCTGCGGGCGGCGGTCCTGCACGTCGTACGGATGCATGTCGAGCTCGGCGATCCGGATGAAGTAGCGAGGACCGGCGAAGGCCTTCTTGTTCTCCTCATGGTCGCGGATCACGTGGCAGACGTTCTGGCACAAGAAGCACTCGATGCACTTGCGGAACTCCTGCGACCGCTGCACGTCGACCTGCTGCATGCGGTACTCGCCCGGCTTGACATCGGCGGGCGGCGTGAACGACGGGATCTCGCGTGCCTTCTCGTAGTTGAACGAGACGTCGCAGACCAGGTCCTTGATGACGGGGAACGTCCGCAGCGGCGTGACGGTGATCGTCTCGTCCTCTTCGAACGTGGACATCCGGGTCATGCAGCCCAGCCGCGGCTTGCCGTTGATCTCCATCGAGCACGAGCCGCACTTGCCCGCCTTGCAGTTCCACCGGACCGCGAGGTCGGGAGCCTGGGTGGCCTGCAGCCGGTGGATGATGTCGAGGACGACCTCGCCCTCGTTCACCTCCACCGTGAAGTCCTCCAGCCGTCCTTCACCGGCCTCGCCGCGCCAGACGCGGAACTTCGCCTTGTATCCCATCACGACTCCTTGACCGCGGCGTCGTACTCCGCCAGCTCGTCCTCGGTGAGGTATTTCTCCAGTTCGGAGCGCTCGAACAGGGAGATGAGGTCACCGCGCATCGACGGCTGCGCCTTCTCCTCCACCAGCACGTTCGAGCCGTCCGGGGCGGCAGAGCACACGAGCAGCTTGCGCCGCCACTCCGCCGACATGGTCGGGAAGTCGTCACGGGTGTGCCCGCCACGGCTCTCCTCGCGCAGCAGCGCGGCCCGGGCCACGCACTCGCTCACCAGCAGCATGTTCCGCAGGTCGATCGCGAGGTGCCAGCCGGGGTTGTAGATCCGGCTGCCCGCCGAGGCGGTGTTGTTCGCCCGCTCCTTGAGCTTCTCGATCGCCTGCAGCGCCTCGTTCATCTCCTCCGCCTTGCGGATGATGCCGACGAGGTCGTTCATCGTGCGCTGCAGCTCGTGATGGACCTCGTACGGATTCTCGCCGCCGGTCCGCTCCAGCGGTTCGAGGGCCTCGGCCTTGGCCTCCTCGACGCCCGACGGGACCGGACGCCTGCTCAGACCGTTCACGTACGCGGCGGCGCCGGCACCCGCCCGGCGGCCGAAGACCAGCAGGTCGGACAGGGAGTTGCCGCCGAGGCGGTTGGAACCGTGCATGCCGCCGGACACCTCGCCTGCGGCGAACAGGCCGGGCACCGAGGCGGCCTGGGTGTCCGCGTCGACCTCCACGCCGCCCATCACGTAGTGGCAGGTCGGGCCGACCTGCATGGGCTCGGCGGTGATGTCGACGTCCGCCAGCTCCTTGAACTGGTGGTACATCGACGGCAGCCGCCGGGTGATCTCCTCAGCCGGCAGCCGGGTGGAGACGTCCAGGAACACACCGCCCTGGGGTGACCCACGCCCGGCCTTCACCTCCGAGTTGATCGCCCGGGCCACCTCGTCACGCGGCAGCAGCTCCGGCGGGCGGCGGTTGTTCGCCTGGTCGGTGTACCAGCGGTCCGCCTCCTCCTCGGTCGGGGCGTAGTGGCTCTTGAACACGTCCGGGACGTAGTCGAACATGAACCGGCGGCCCTCGGAGTTGCGCAGCACGCCGCCGTCGCCGCGTACCGACTCGGTGACCAGGATGCCGCGCACCGACGGCGGCCACACCATGCCGGTCGGGTGGAACTGGATGAACTCCATGTTGATGAGCTTCGCGCCCGCCAGCAGGGCCAGCGCGTGCCCGTCGCCGGTGTACTCCCAGGAGTTCGAGGTGACCACGAACGACTTGCCGATGCCGCCGGTCGCCAGCACCACCGCCGGGGCGTCGAACACGATGAAGTCGCCGGTCTCGCGCCGGTAGCCGAAGGCCCCCGCGATCGCGCCGGTCTCCTCGTCCTTGAGCAGCCGCGTGACCGTGCACTCGGCGAACACCTTGATGTACGCCTCAAAGTCGCCGTGCAGCTTCTCGTCCTCCTGCTGGAGGGCGACGACGCGCTGCTGGAGCGTACGGATCATCTCCAGGCCGGTGCGGTCGCCGACGTGGGCCAGACGCGGGTACTCGTGGCCGCCGAAGTTCCGCTGGCTGATCTTGCCGTCCTTCGTGCGGTCGAACAGCGCGCCCCACGCCTCCAGTTCCCAGACCCGGTCGGGCGCCTCCTTGGCGTGCAGCTCGGCCATCCGCCAGTTGTTCAGGAACTTGCCCCCGCGCATCGTGTCGCGGAAGTGGACCATCCAGTTGTCGTTGGGATTGACGTTGCCCATCGCGGCGGCGGCGCCGCCCTCGGCCATGACCGTGTGGGCCTTGCCGAACAGCGACTTACAGACGATGGCCGTCCGCTTGCCCTGCTGCCGTGCCTCGATCGCCGCGCGGAGCCCGGCTCCACCGGCTCCGATGACGACGACGTCGTATTCGTGACGCTCCACCTTGAGATCCTTAAGCGAACGGGAAGTTGATGATGCCCTTGGCGACCAGCCGCACGTAGAGGTCCGCCAGCATGACCGAGAACAGCGACGCCCAGGCGAACTGCTGGTGCTTGGCGTTGAGCTTCGACACGAGGGTCCAGGCCCGGTAGCGCAGCGGGTGCTTGGAGAAGTGGTTCAGCCGGCCGGCCGTGATGTGGCGGCAGGAGTGGCAGCCGAAGGTGTAGCAGAGGATCAGGATCGCGTTGATCACGAGGATGATCGTGCCGAGGCCCACGTGCCCCCAGTTGCCGTCCTTGTCGCGGAACGCGAGCACCGCGTCGTACGTCAGGATCAGCGCGATGACGGCACCGAAGTAGAAGAAGTAGCGGTGGATGTTCTGGAGGATCAGCGGGAAGCGGGTCTCACCGGTGTACTTCTTGTGCGGCTCGGCCACCCCGCAGGCGGGCGGGGACAGCCAGTACGACCGGTAGTACGCCTTGCGGTAGTAGTAGCACGTCAGCCGGAAACCACCGGGCAGGCCCAGGATCAGGATCCCGGGCGGCAGCGTGTACCAGTCGCCGAACGGCGCGAAGCCGAAGAGGCGGGCCCCCTCAGGACACGAGGTCGCCAGGCAGGGCGACGAGAAGGGGGCGATGTACGATCCGGCGAGATGACTGGTGTCGAAGATCGCCCAAAATCCGTAGATCAGGAATACCAGGAGCCCCGCGAACGTCAGCCCCGGGGCCAGCCACCACCTGTCGGTACGAAGAGTGCGCGTCTTCAGCTGCGCGCGTTGTTTCCTGACCGGGCTCTCGGCCGTTGTCTGGGTCATCGGAGACCTTCCACCTAACTGACTCCGCGCACGCCGGAGTTCTCGCGCCGAACTGCTTGTGGCCGTGCGCGCATTGGTGGAGGAAACATTACGACGGGCGGATCACGAACTGTGAGGAGGGTCACGCTTCCTGTGTGTGATTCCCGTCACTTCCCTTGGCAGTTCGGCTCGGCTCACCTGTGTTTCACGTGTACTCGGACTCTGACGAGGCCGCCTGGTGACGAAAATCACGGCCTCATCGACCCACCCTAGTGACTCCGTCTGGATTCACGAACTCGGCCCGTCTGGTATGAGCGCCTCTATACCCTGCGGCAGGGTGCCGTCCCGGTCCGCCTCGGTCAGGAAGTCCAGCAGGGTGGCGCGGAATGCCTGGGCCGCCCGGGTCGGTTCGACGTCCTTGCGGTTGGCCAGCGCCACGGTCCTGCGCAGCCGGGGGACCAGCGGTGTGCCCACCAGGTTGGGCCTGCCGTCCAGCACCATCGAGGGGACGACCGCGATCCCCAGCCCGGCCTCGACGAACCGCAGCACCGCGTCCATCTCGCCGCCCTCCACCGAGAACCGCGGCTCGAACCCCGCCTGACGGCACGCGGCGAGCGTCGCCTCCCGCACGTCGTATCCCCGCCGGAACATCACCATCGGACGTCCGCGCAGGTCCTGGATGCGCACGTGCGGCTTACGCCGTCCGGTGACCGGCGCGGCCGCAGCGGGGGCCGCCGTGGTGGAGGCGGCCACCACGAGGTTCTCCCGGAGGATCTCCTCGGTGACCAGGGCCGGATCCGTGCTCTGCAGCGGCAGGATGATGAGCGCCAGGTCGAGCTGCCCCCTGGCGAGGTCGCGTACGAGATCGCGTGAGCCGCTCTCCTCGACCAGAAGCTCCACACCCGGATAGCTGCGGTGGAAACGGGCCAGCGCGTCGGCGAGCAGCCCGGCGCACAGGGACGGCGTGGCTCCGAGCCGCACCCGGCCTCTGCGCAGCCCCACGAGCTCCGCTATCTCCCGCCGCGCGGTCTCGGCGTCGGCGAGCATGCGGCGCGCCAGCGGGAGCAGCGCCTCCCCGGCCGCCGTGAGCGTCACGTTGCCCCGGGCCCGGCTGAACAGCGGGGCCCCCAGCTCCGTCTCCAGCACCTTGATCTGCTTGCTCAGCGAAGGCTGCGCCACCCGCATCCGCTCGGCCGCCTGGGTGAAGTGCCGGGTTTCGGCCACGGCCAGGAAATACGCGAGTTGCTGGAGCTGCACTTCTCATAGCGTACGGCTATGGCCGGAGCCGATCCGAGGGAGGGTGCGCAAGGGCCGAAGGTCAGGGACGGCGGGGCCGAAAGTAAGCGCGGGGGTGTGATTTAGCTCGCAACGGGCCAGGTCGTGAACCTCGCCGCAACAGCGCGGGACAGAGGACATAGCCCCCGGCTATCGAAACCAGTCCCACCATGACTTGGACGCGTGGAATGTCCGTTCTTAGCGTGGACAGATATGACTGCGACTGTTGACCACGCGATCGAGCGTGGGCAGGCCACCGCGCCTGTCCCCGTGCCGGCCGCGCCCGCTCCTGTGCCAACGCCCAGGAGACGCTCCGGGTTCCCGGTTCGGTTCCTTTCCTCCACGAACGGCAAAAAGGCCGTCATGGCGGTCACCGGTGCCGTCCTGGTGCTCTTCCTGATCGGTCACATGCTCGGGAACCTGAAGATCTTCCTGGGCGCCGACTCGTTCAACGGCTATGCCGAGTGGCTGCGCACGGCCGGTGAGCCCGCGCTGCCGGGCCGTACGATGCTGACGATCACCGAGATCGTGCTCGTGGTCGCCGTGGTGCTGCACATGTGGTCGGCGGTGTCGCTGGCCCGGCGGGCCGCACGCGCCAGGCCGGTGAAGTACGCCGCGCGGCGCAGGTCGCAGGCGTCCGGTTACGCGACGCACGTGATGCGGTACGGCGGGATCGTCATCGCGCTGTTCGTCGTGTGGCATCTGCTCGACATGACCCTCGGCGTGGTCAATCCCGAGGGCCACGCGGCCACGCCGTACGACCGGATGGTGGCGGGCTTCGCGCCCTCGCGCTGGTGGGTGACCGCTTTCTATGTGATCGCCCTCGTCATGGTCGGCCTGCACCTCAGGCACGGGGTGTGGAGCGCCTTCCAGACGCTCGGGCTGGCGCGCGGCCGGAGCCATCGCCCGCTGCGCGCACTGGCGGGCGTGGTGGCTCTGGTGCTGGTCGTGGGCTTCCTGGCGGCACCCGTCGCGGTGATGATCGGAGTGATCAAGTGAGCGGCATCCTCAGGCGGGCCGGCGAATGGCGTGTCGGCGCACCGATCGCGGACACCAAGGCCCCCGCGGGGCCGATCGAGGAGCGCTGGGACACCCGTAGGTTCGAGGCCAAGCTGGTCAACCCGGCCAACAAGCGCAAGCTGAACGTCATCGTGGTCGGCACCGGCCTGGCCGGGGGCTCGGCGGCGGCGACGCTGGGCGAGCTCGGCTACAACGTCAAGTCGTTCTGCTATCAGGACTCGCCGCGCCGGGCGCACAGCATCGCCGCCCAGGGCGGCATCAACGCGGCCAAGAACTACCGCGGCGACGGCGACTCGGTCTTCCGGCTGTTCTACGACACGGTCAAGGGCGGCGACTTCCGCTCGCGCGAGTCGAACGTCTACCGCCTCGCCCAGGTCAGCGTGAACATCATCGACCAGGCCGTGGCGCAGGGCGTGCCGTTCGCCCGGGAGTACGGCGGGCTGCTCGACACCAGGTCGTTCGGCGGCGCCCAGGTCTCCCGTACGTTCTACGCCCGCGGGCAGACGGGACAGCAGCTCCTGCTCGGCGCCTACCAGGCGCTGGAGCGTCAGGTGGCGGCGGGGACCGTCGAGATGCACACCCGCCACGAGATGCTGGAGCTCATCGTCAGCGGCGGCCGGGCGCGCGGCGTCGTGGTCCGCGACATGGTCACCGGTGAGATCGAGACGCACCTGGCGGACGCGGTGGTGCTCGCCACCGGCGGGTACGGCAACGTGTTCTATCTGTCGACCAACGCCAAGGGCTGCAACACGACGGCGATCTGGCGGGCCCACCGGCGGGGCGCCTACTTCGGCAACCCCTGCTACACCCAGATCCACCCGACCTGCATTCCGGTCAGCGGCGACTACCAGTCGAAGCTGACGCTGATGTCGGAGTCGCTGCGCAACGACGGCCGGGTGTGGGTGCCGCTGCGCAAGGGCGACGATCGGCCGCCGGCGCAGATCCCCGAGGACGAGCGCGATTACTACCTCGAGCGGATTTATCCGTCTTTCGGGAACCTGGTGCCCCGGGACATCGCCAGCCGCGCCGCCAAGAACGTCTGCGACGAGGGCCGCGGCGTCGGACCCGGCGGGCTCGGCGTCTACCTCGACTTCGCCGACGCCATCGCCCGGCTCGGCCGCGAAGCCGTCGAGAAGAAGTACGGCAACCTCTTCGAGATGTACGAGCGCATCACCGGGGAGAATCCGTACGAGGTGCCCATGCGCATCTACCCGGCGGTGCACTACACCATGGGCGGCCTGTGGGTCGACTACGACCTGCAGTCCACCATCCCCGGCCTGTTCGTGATCGGTGAGGCCAACTTCTCCGACCACGGCGCCAACCGGCTCGGCGCGTCGGCGCTCATGCAGGGCCTGGCCGACGGCTACTTCGTGCTGCCGACGACGATCGGCGACTACCTGGCCGGCGCCACCGCGTTCGATCAGGTGGACCAGGACGCGGTCGACGAGGCCGTCGACCGGGTCAAGGAGAAGATCAGCAGGCTGCTCGCCGTGAACGGCACCCGCACCGCCGACTCCTTCCACCGCGAGCTGGGTCGCCTCATGTGGGACCACTGCGGCATGGAGCGCACCGAGGAGTCGCTGCGCAAGGCGCTGGAGCGGATCCCCGAGCTGCGCGAGGAGTTCTGGAACAACGTGAAGGTGCCCGGCGACTCCGAGGGCCTCAACCAGGCGCTGGAGCGGGCCGGCCGGGTCGCCGACTTCTTCGAGCTGGCCGAGCTGATGTGCGTCGACGCGCTGCACCGCAGCGAGTCCTGCGGCGGCCACTTCCGGGCCGAGTCGCAGGACGCCGACGGCGAGGCGCTGCGCGACGACGACAACTTCGCCTACGTCGCGGCGTGGGAGTGGACGCCGGACGGCCCGGTCCTGCACAAGGAAGAGCTCGACTACGAGTACGTCAAGATGACCCAGCGGAGCTACAAGTGAGCGGGCGCGGCATGAACCTGACCTTGAAGATCTGGCGCCAGGACGGCCCGGAGGACCGCGGTCGCATGGTGACCTACCAGGTGGAGGACGTGTCGCCGGACATGTCCTTCCTGGAGATGCTCGACGTACTCAACGAGCGGCTGACCCTGGCCGGCGAGGAGCCCGTCGCCTTCGACCACGACTGCCGCGAGGGGATCTGCGGCATGTGCGGCATGGTCATCAACGGCGTCGCGCACGGTGAGCAGCGCGCCACGACCACCTGCCAGCTCCACATGCGGCACTTCAAGGACGGCGACACCGTCACCATCGAGCCGTGGCGGGCCGCGCCGTTCCCGGTGATCAAGGACCTGGTGGTGGACCGGTCGGCCTTCGACCGGATCATCCAGGCCGGCGGTTTCATCTCCGTCCCGGCCGGCTCGGCGCCCGACGCCCACTCGATCCCGGTGCCCAAGAACGCGGCCGACGCGGCGTTCGACGCCGCCACCTGCATCGGCTGCGGCGCGTGCGTGGCCGCCTGCCCGAACGGCTCGGCCTCCCTGTTCACCGCGGCCAAGATCACCCACCTGGGCCTGCTGCCGCAGGGGCAGCCGGAGCGCGCCTCGCGGGCCAAGGCGATGGTCGAGCAGATGGACGCCGAGGGCTTCGGCGGCTGCACCAACACCGGCGAGTGCACGGCGGTCTGCCCCAAGGGCATTCCGCTCGACGCGATCGCTCAGATGAACGCCGACTATCTGAAGGCGTCGCCGACCTCCTGATCCGGCCTTCCGCGCCCGCGTGAGCCGTACGTCTCCCGGGGATGTGCGGCTCACGCCGTATCGGCGGCGGGTCAGGCGACCGAACATTGATCGGTTGACTCGTTGACCTTCGCTATGGGAATTCATTCCCATGAAACGTTCGACAGGTACGAAGCAGACGCCCGGCATCGTGATGCGCAGGCTGGGCACGGGGACGCTCGCGGTCGGCCTGGCGCTGTCCATGACGATGACCCCGGTCCCGGCCTCGGCGGCGGCGGTGGCGGCGCCCGCGGCGGTGACCGCGAGTGCGACGCTCGCACCGATGAGCCTGGCGGCGCTGGGCCGCCCGGCCTACTACACGTATTCCGGATACGGCGCCGCACAGCATCGTAAGAAGGGCAAGCAGCTCGAGAAGAAGGGATATCGCCCGATCTCCCTCAGCGTGACCGGCTCGCGGTTATCGGCCGTTTGGGTCAAGACGGGCGGCCCCGCGTGGTGGTGCCTCGACGGTCTCACCGCGAAGACGTACGAGAAGCAGCTCAAGAGCCTGCGGAAGAAGGGCTACGCGCCCACGATCATCTCGGCCTCCGGGGGCGGGTACGGCGCGGTGTTCGCTGGCGTCTTCGAGAAGCGGAACATCGGCTGGCAGGCCCAGTGGGGCATGACGGCGGCGAAGTTCAAGCAGGTCGACAAGCAGCAGTCGGCCAAGGGCCTCGCCCTGGTCTCGCTCTCCGCGTACGGCACGGCCTCCGACACCAGGTACGCCGCGATCTGGCACCAGTCGTCGGCGGGCTACGGCTGGGTCACCGGCTACACGTCCGCCAAGCTGGAGAAGATCATCAAGAAGAACGACAAGAAGGGCTACTTCCCCAAGCAGATCGTCGTCGCGCCCGACGGCACCTACTCCGCGATCTTCCACCGGGCGGCCGGGCAGTGGTGGACCCGGTACGGCATGAGCCAGTCACAGCTGAAGAAGCAGCACGACTACTACGGCAAGAAGGGCTTCTACCCGGTCAGCGTCGACGGTGAGCACATCTCTGGCCGGGGGAGCTACTACGCCGCGACCTGGTACAGGTACTGACCCGGCCGTAGGACACAGCCGGGGGCGTAGGCGTCACGGGGGAGCCGGCGTGAGCTGAGGCGATGTACGGCTCACGCCTTCTCCTCATCGCGGGCCGCCATCCGAACACGGCATCGGGCGGTAGCCGTACGGAGCGCCGCTGCCGCTGATCGTCGATCCCGAGGCCGAGCCCAAGATGATCGGCGTGCATTCCGACCGTCCGAGGCCGGCTGCCGGACCGTCATCCGGGTGAGGATGGGCGAGAAACCGCACATTCCCGCGCCGGTCGACTTCATCCTCGACACCTCGGTCTTCCTCGACGCCTGACCGGAGGACGCCCGGGGAAACGCGTCCGAGGTTTTCCACAGAACGGCGTTCGGGCCGGTGCGGGGGTACGGCGGCTGCGAATGTGGGCCTTCCGTTCCCGCCACAGGAAGGCATGCCGATGACCCCCCGAATTTCGCTGTCCATCCCCGCTTCGGTGAGCGCCACGCTGGTGGTGGCCGCGCCGGAGCGACCCCTGTCGGTGGCGGAGACGGCCCGGCTGCGAGACGGCCTGCCGGACGGCGTCGACCTCCGGCTGGCGGAGATCGACGCCCGCGATCCGGCTCTCGCCAGGACCATCTCGCGGCTGAGGTGCCCGCACTGCTCACCCGAGGTGGAGCCGCTCGTGGGGGTGCTCCTGGAGCGCACGGACGGCCACCTCGCCGTCACGTGCGCCGCCGCGTCCGGCTGGCCGCCGGTTCACCTCCGGGCCGTCGCCGAGGTGGTCGACCAGATCATGGAGTTGACCGGCGGCGTGCTCCTCGACACCGGGCGGGCCGCCCTCCTGCCGCCGGAATGGCGGCCGAGGACGGCGACGTCGCCGCAGGCCTTTCCGGTTGTGGATTGGGTCGGCGTCGACGTCTGCCTGGATGACGACGGACGCTATGGCCTGGAGACCACCGGAATGTCCCGCTTCGGGCTGCCTGATCTGCAGGTGGCCGGGCTTCGGGAGCATCACGTCCACGGATGGCTTCACCTGATGTACGGCCTCGCGGGCGTCCTGACGCGAGGGATTCTCAAGGGCGCCGGAGCGTGGCGGGACGGCGTCTACCCGGTGCCGGTGGAGATCTCCGTCTCGACGACGGACACCGCGATCGCCATGGCATCGCCGACACGGTCGGCCGGCTCGGCGAAGTCCAGATCGCGGCGGGAGATCCCGCGAGGTCGAGCGACCGTGCGCCTGCGGCACGACACGTCCGCCGGTCGCCTCCTCGTGCGACCCCCGGCGGATCTCTCCGGTGGCGAGGCCCGCTGGCGGGACCGCACGGCGATGGCGATGTGCGAGGGCGACGATGCCCGCAGAGGGGGCGGGCCGTAAATCTTGGGACTTACGGCGATCATGCCCAATGGAGTCAGGTCAGCCGGGCTCTGAGGGCCGCTCGCAGCGCGGTCAGGTCGATGCCGGCGTCGGTCATGACCCGCACGCCCAGGCCCTCGCCCTCCCGGAGCAGGCCGAGCAGGATGTGACCGTCCCGGATGTCCTTGTGCTTCATCGCGAGCGCCTCGCGCAGCGACAGTTCCAGGACCTTCTTGGCCCGGGAGGTGAAGGGGATGTGGCGTCCGCTGAGCAGCGCCCTGCGCCGGTCCCGGCTGGGCGGACGGTCGAGGGCGCCCGGGCCGAAGGCGGCCTCGACCTTCTCCCGTACGGACGACAGGTCGATGCCGATCGCCTCCAGCGCGTCGGCGTCCAGGTCTCCGGCCGGGGTGCCCAGGAGACGCGTGACCGTGGCGATCGCGTGCCCGTGGTCGAGTCCGTGGTCGTTCAGCACCCGCGCCGACAGCATCTCCGGCTGCCGCATCAGGCCGAGCAGCAGGTGCTCGGTGCCGATGTGGGTGTGGCGCAGGCCCCGGGCCTCCTCCTGGGCGCCCTTGACCACCTGCCGGGCATCCTCAGTGAACCGTTCGAACATCGCTACTCCTTCTCCCGCCTCAGCAGTCCTCGTCCGCCCGCGTACTTCTTGTGCACCGCCTGGCGTGAGACGCCGAGCAACAGCGCGATGTCCTGCCAGGACCATCCCGCTTCGCGTGCGTTCTCCACCTGGAGCGCCTCCAGCCGCTCCACCAGCAGCCGCAGTGCCCGTACGGCACGCAGGCCGACCGCCGGATCTCGGCTTCCGGCGTCCGTGGCCAATTTCGCCGTGTCGCTCATGGTGTCAACCTATGTTGACGCCTATCGGTTGTCAACCAACGTTGACGCCAGCCTTGCGGCGAGTCCTGCTCCGGCGAATCCGGCTCAGGGGCGCCGAGAAAACCATTTGCTCCCCCACCTGCGATCTTGCGAGCCTGGAACGGTCATGCACTCCCTGATCGCCGGCGATCCCGGCACCCCGGATGTCCGCGGCCCCATCGGCTATCTCTGGTGGCTGGCGCGCGGCCAAGCGCGTCTCGTCCTCATCGGAATCGGCTTCGCGGTCGTGTGGTGGCTTGGTCAGGCCCTCGTTCCCGCGGCGCTCGGCAAGGCGATCGACGCGCTGATCGCCAAGGACACCGGGTCGCTCATCCGGTGGTCGGCGGCGGTGTTGGGCCTCGGCGTCGTGCAGGCCGTGACCGGTGCGCTGCGGCATCGCATGGCCGTGTACAACTGGCTTTCGGCCGCCTACCGAACCGTGCAGGTCACCACGCGGCAGGCGACCCGACTGGGCGCCACGCTCCCGAAGCGCCTGTCCACCGGCGAGGTGGTCAGCGTCGGCAACTCCGACATCGCGCACCTCGGCAGTTCGATGGACATCCTGCTGCGAGGCAGTGGCGCGGTCGTCGCCATCGCCACGGTCACGGTGATCCTCATCACCACCTCGCCGGCCCTCGGGGTCGTCGTGCTCGTCGGCGTGCCGCTGGTTACGGTGGCGGTCGGTCCGCTGCTGCGCCCGCTGCATCGACGGCAGAACCGACAGCGTGATCTCCAGGGCGAGCTGGCGACCCGCGCGGCGGACATCGTCGGAGGCCTGCGGGTGCTGCGCGGCATCGGCGGCGAGCAGGTGTTCGCCGCACGCTACCGCGAGGAGTCCCAGCGGGTACGGCATGCGGGCGTCCGGGTCGCCTCGGTCGACTCGATGCTGGCGGGAGCCGAGATCCTGCTGCCGGGCCTGCTCATCGCCTGTGTGACCTGGCTGGCCGCGCGTTTCGCGCTGGACGGCCGGGTCAGCGCCGGCCAGCTCGTGGCCTTCTACGGATACGCGGTGTTCCTCATCGCCCCGATCAGGACGCTCACCGAGGCCGCCGACAAGATCACCAAGGGTCATGTGGCCGCGCGCCGTGTGTGCCGCATCCTGTCGATGGAGCCGGAGATCCAGGACGCCCCGGGCCTCACGGAAACGCTCCATGAGGACCCGCCGGCATCGCCCCGGCCGTCCGATGGCGTGCTGGTCGATGAGGAGTCCGGCGTCGCCGTACGGCCCGGACGGCTCACCGCGCTGGCCGCGGCCGTGCCGGAGGACGCGATCACGATCGTCGACCGGCTCGGCCGGTACGCGCCGGGCGAGGTGACGCTCGGCGGGACGCCGCTCACGGAGCTCCCGGTCGCGCTCGTGCGGCGGCACATCCTGGTGGCCGACAACGAGGCGAGGCTGTTCACCGGGCGGCTGCGCGACGAGCTCGACGTCAGAGGGACGGCCACCGACGAGGAGGTGCGGCAGGCGCTGTACGGCGCGTGCGCCGAGGACATCGTCGAGGCCCTGCCCGAGGGGCTGGACGCCGAGGTGGCGGAGGCCGGACGGGAGTTCTCCGGAGGTCAGCGGCAGCGGCTGCGGCTCGTCCGCGCGCTGCTCGCCGATCCGGAGATCCTCATCCTGGTCGAGCCGACCAGCGCCGTCGATGCGCACACGGAGGCGCGCATCGCCGACCGGCTCGGCAAGGCCCGCGCGGGCCGTACGACACTCGTCTGCACCACCAGCCCGCTCGTCCTCGACCGGGCCGACCACGTCCTGTTCGTCGAGGACGGCGAGGTGAGAGCGGAGGGCGCCCATCGGGAACTGCTCGCCACCTCGCCGCGCTACCGATCCAGCGTGACCCGAGAGGAGAACTGAGCGTGGCACGGGAGATCCTGCCGGTCGCCGACCGGGCCCAGGTGCGTGCCTACGCACGGCGGCTCATGCTGCAGCACCCCCGCGAACTCGTGCTGGCCCTGGGTCTGCACGCGCTCGCGGCGGTGACCGGGCTGGTGACACCGCGGCTGCTGGGCGGACTGGTCCAGGACGTGGCCAACGGCACCGGCGACGTCCGCGTGGACGTGGTGGCGCTCGCCATCGCGGGCTTCGTGATAGCGCAGGCCGTGCTGATCAGGTTCGCGGTCTTCGCCTCGTCCAGGCTCGGCGAGAAGGTGCTGGCCGAGCTGCGTGAGGACTTCGTCGACCAGGTGCTCGGCCTGCCGCTCTCGACCGTGGAGGGAGCCGGGTCCGGCGATCTGATCACCAGGACCTCCCGCGACGTCGACGCCCTGTCCCGCACCGTGCGGCATGCGGTGCCCGAGACGCTCATAGCCGTGGTCACCGGCGCGTTCATCGTCGGCGCCGTCGTCCTGGTCGGCCCGGTGATGGCCCTGCCCGCGCTGATCGCCGTGCCGCTGCTGTGGGGGGTCACCAGGTGGTACCTCAACCGCGCGAGGGACGGTTACCTGCGAGAGAACGCCGCGTACGCGGACATGACGGAGGGACTGGCGGAGACCGTCGACGGCGCGCGCACGATCGAGGCGCTGGGGCTCCAGCGGCGCCGGCATGAGCGGGCCGATCGCGACATCGCCAGGTCGCTCGCGGCGGAGCGCTACACCCTGGGCCTGCGCATGGTCTGGTTCCCCGCGGTCGAGGTCGGCTACGTGGTCCCGGTGGTGTCGACCCTGCTGATCGGCGGGCTGTTCTACATCGAAGGCTGGGTCGATCTGGTGCAGGTGACCACCGCCACGCTGTACGTCCAGCAGCTCATCGATCCGCTCGACCGGTTGCTTTCGTGGGTGGACGAGCTCCAGGTGGGCGGCGCCTCGATGGCGCGGCTCCTGGGCGTGGCCAACGTGCCGGAGGACCGGACGCCCGGGGCGGCCCGGCCCGGTGGGAAGGATCTCACGGCCACCGGTGTGCGGTACGCCTACCGCGAGGACCGCGATGTGCTGCACGGCGTCGATCTGGAGGTGCGCCAGGGTGAACGCCTCGCGATGGTGGGTCCCTCCGGGGCGGGCAAGTCCACGCTCGGCCGCCTGCTCGCGGGCATCCACGCCCCGCGGACCGGGGCGGTCGCGGTCGGCGGCGTCCCGCTCGTGGAGCTGCCGATCGACGAACTCCGGGGTGAGGTCGCGCTCGTCACCCAGGAGCATCACGTGTTCCGCGGCACGGTCCGGGAGAACCTGCTGATCGCCAGGCCGGAGGCCGCGGACGCCGACGTCTGGCGTGCCCTCGCGGCCGTGGCCGCCCGGGAATGGGTCGAGGCCCTCGACGAGGGACTCGACACCCTGGTCGGTTCGGGCGGCCAGACGGTCTCCCCGGCGCAGGCCCAGCAGCTCGCGCTCGCCAGGCTGGTGCTGGCCGACCCGCACACGCTGGTCCTCGACGAGGCGACCTCGCTCATCGATCCTCGTGCCGCCCGGCACCTGGAGCGGTCGCTGGCCGCCGTGCTGGCGGGCCGTACGGTGATCGCCATCGCGCACCGGCTGTACACGGCGCACGACGCCGACCGCGTCGCGGTCGTGGAGGACGGCCGCATCACCGAGCTGGGCTCTCACGACGAACTGGTCGCGGCCGGCGGCCCATACGCCGCCCTCTGGGAGAGCTGGCACGGCACGGCAAAGTAGGGGTCGGGGGAGTTGGACAAATCGGCTATGTCCAACGATGAAAGGAAAAATCGGTCTGTGGAGCGAGGCATGGAGGTCCGCGACCGATTAGCGTTCAAGATTATGGACGACACCGGCATGCTGGAAGAAGCCTACGAAAGGCTGCACCGGACGGGCCCCGAGTTCAGAGGCTGGCTGTCCAACCACGGACCGATGGCGGTCGAATCGATGGTGAGGCGCGGGCACACGGGTGAGATCCACCGCTGGCTCGACACCTACATGGACCGACTGGAAGAGCTGCCGAGCGGCACCTGGCCGATCACCGATGACGATTGGCGCGAGGCGCTGGGCGACGCACGTCGTCTCGGCGACTGGCTGAACTTCTTCGAGACCGAGCTGAAGCGGTGGCCATGGCGTGCCGTGCTGGAGACCTGGTGGCCGAGGCTGCTGCCGGGCATCGCGGCGGGGGCCACGCACGGAGTGATCCGGACCGGGCACGCCGTCCGCGAGTTGCTGAGCCGCGAGGACGAGATGCGACTGGCCGAGCTCGGCCAGGCCCTCGGCTACTGGGCGGCGCGCTGGCAGGGAGTCGCCGGCACGGCGGCGCCCTCCGGCACGGCCGGCCCGGCGAGTGCCCTCGACGGGGTTCCGCGGGTGCAGGACCAGAGTCAGGGCATCAACCACCGGCTCGCGCAACTGGCCGACACCCCCGGATGGACGGAGTCGGTGGCCGGGCTTCGACCGGCGGATGGCGCGGAACAGGCACGTGAACGGCTCATCGAGGTGGCGAACGCGGCCACGTTGCGCTATCTGACGCACGCGCACGGCGAGCCCGTCATGCTGATCCATTCCGCCACCGCGCCGACGGCCGTACTGCGTACGCTGCCCGCGCTGCCGACGACGCTCTGGGGTCCGAGCCTCGACGCCGCCTGGGCGGCGAGCGCCGCGGTCGTCGCCGCGTACGGCCCCGCCGAGCCTGCCGCCAGGGAAGAGCTGCCGGCCGCACCCGAGCGGGAAGAGGCGTTCGACCGTGCCGTACGGCATGGCGACGAGCATGCGATCAAATTCGCCGACACGGCCCTCGACGTCTACGACCGCACCGGTGATGCCGACGCCCTCGCCGGCGTGATCCGCGCGGTCGACTTCATCGAGCCCATGCCCATCTGACCTTATGCGCGCGGAATCGCGGCGGAGGCCGCGCCCCCGGTCAGCGTGGACACCCCGTCGGCACCGCTGATACCGGAGAGAACTGCATTCATAAGTGAACTGATATCGTTACTTTTTCGATACGGATATTAGACATGGACTGACCGCTCTGCTTTGCTGCTCCTCATTGATCGAGGAGGGTGAACAGGCATGCGACAGTCCCGTGCTCGCCGCTTCCCGTCGGCGGCACCCGCGGCCGTGTTGGCGATCTTCATGCTGGCGGGCTGTGCGGCCGGCGGGGCGGACGCCGTGTCCGGCACCGTGCCGCACACCGTGTCCGGCACCGTGCCGGTCGTGAGCCCGCAGGCGGCGGGTGAGCAGTCGGCGGTCGACCGTCCGGCCTCGCCGTCGTACGGCGAGGCCGAGGCGCGGCGGAAGCTGCGGGCGCTGGAGGCGGCCTTCAAGGGACGCATCGGTGCGTACGCCGTCGACACGGCCAGCGGAAAGACCGTCGCCTACCGGTCGGGGGAGCGTTTCCCGCTGCTGTCCACCTTCAAAGCGGTGGCCGCCGCCGCGGTGCTGCACAAGGCGCGCACCTCCGATCCGGGGCTGATGGACAGGGTCGTCCGCTGGAGCCGCGACGACCTCAAGCCGCACTCACCGATCACCGAGAAGCATGTGGGGGACGGGATGACCGTTGCCCGGCTGTGCGAAGCGGCGATCAGGTACAGCGACAACACCGCGAGCAACATGCTGCTGAAGCAGATCGGCGGACCGGCGGGCCTGACCCGGTACTTCCGTACGTTGCAGGATCCGATCTCCCGGCTGGACCGCTGGGAGAGCGAGCTCAACGACTGGAACCCCAAGGAGAGGCGGGACACCACCACCCCCGAGTCCATGGCGCGAAGCCTCCACGCGGTCACGATCGGCGACGCGCTCGACGCCAAGGACCGAGACCGGCTGAACGGCTGGCTGACCGCGAACACGACCGGTGATGCCCGCATCCGGGCCGGCCTGCCCAAGGACTGGACAATCGGCGACAAAACCGGCACCGGCGGCTCGTACGGCACCGCGAACGACATCGCCGTCGTCTGGCCCGCCGAGGCCGCCGCGCCGATCGTGATGGCGATCTACACCAACCGCCGGGCGGCCGACGCCCCCGGCGATGACAAGATCGTCGCCGAGACCGCGGCCATCCTCGTGCGCGGTCTCGGCAGGCTCCCATAGGGATCCACCGGCCAGGCAGGCGTTGCCCGGCGGCGGGGGCGAAATCCCCCGTACGGGGGAGAAGGTCGGCTCCGCGGTGGGAGGTGCGGGCCAGGGCGCGGCGGCAGGATCTCGGGCATGAGCTTGATGAAGTCGTCGACGGCCGCCTGGGCCGGAGCCGGCGCCGTGGTCCCCTACACGGTGATGAAGACATATTGGGCGTTCGGCGGGACCGCGGGCAGGCCCGCCGGTGATCTGGCCGCACACCTGAAGGTGAACGGCGCACCCGAGGCGCTGGTGTGGCTGGAACGGCACGGGCTGGACTTCACCGTCGTGGCGGCGCTGGTCGGGGTGTTGTTGCTGGCGGCGCTGGTCCTGCCGTGGGGAGCGAGACTGCCGCGCTGGAGCCTGCTGGTGCCGGGCTGGACGGGCGCGCTCTTGCTCACGCCCTACGGACTTGCCACCATGGTCGCCGCACCGCTGGGGTTCACGGTCGGCGACGCCACCGGCTGGTCCTGGTGGGTCGGAATCGTCGGTGGCCTGGCATTCGCCGGACTGGGCGCGGCGCTCGGCGTATGCAGCCGGTCCTACGGTCGACGACATGATCGAGCGCGACGATAGGCCCAGGAACCTGGACTTCAGCCCTCTTA
This sequence comes from Sphaerimonospora mesophila, assembly GCF_001417795.1. NCBI lineage: Bacteria > Bacillati > Actinomycetota > Actinomycetes > Streptosporangiales > Streptosporangiaceae > Sphaerimonospora > Sphaerimonospora mesophila. The sequence goes on from NZ_BCBX01000036.1 coordinate 281,810, forward strand.
CGGTCGCGACGCGGCACTCCGGGAGGGGTTCGAGGCCGGGTCGGCGCATCATTCCCCGGCACAAGAACGCCTGCGCCACTCTGCTGGAACGCATCGCGGGCGCCACCTTTCCAGCGGATGGCGGAAGGCCGGATTCTCCCGGTGCGGGATTCACCGTCGCCGGCCCGGTACCGGCCATGAGCGATGCCGAGTTCGCCCACTTCATGGGCCCGCCGCAGCGCTGAGGATCGCGTCGCCGGCTCCATGCACCCGATGAGGCCGGCGACGCCCGTCTTATCGACCTTGACGTTGTTGCTGTGAAATCCGCGTTCGGAGAGCAATAACGTCAAGGTCGAATCGGTCGCGGTCCCCGTGATGGCGATGAGCCGAGGGCCTGGACGGATATATCCGGACAAGTCCGGGGGACCACCCGCCAAAGGTCAGATGCCGAGGGACTTCTTGAGGAAGTCGAGCTGGAGGAGCAGCAGGTTCTCGGCGACGACCTCCTGGGGGGTCATGTGGGTGACGCCCGACAGCGGCAGCACGGTGTGCGGCCGACCGGCCGCGAGCAGCGCCGACGACAGCCGCAGTGTGTGCGCGGCCACGACGTTGTCGTCGGCCAGGCCGTGCACGAGCAGCAGCGGGCGGTCCAGCTTCTCCGCGTCGGCGAGCAGCGAGGACGCCTCGTAGTGTCCCTCGTCCGGATGGCCGAGATAGCGCTCGGTGTAGCAGGTGTCGTACAACCGCCAGTCGGTGACCGGCGCCCCCGCCACGGCGGCGTGGAAGATGTCCGGCCGGCGCAGCACCGCGAGCGCGGCCAGATATCCGCCGAACGACCACCCGCGGATGGCGACCCGCGACAGGTCGAGGTCGTCGGCGTGCTGCGCGGCCACCCCCTGGAGGGCGTCCACCTGGTCGTCGAGCGTGAGCGTGAAGTCGTGCCTGACCTCGCGCTCGAAGGCCGGGCCGCGTCCGGGCGTGCCCCGTCCGTCGGCCACGATGACGGCGAAGCCCTGCTCGGCCCACCACTGGGACTCCAGGAACATCCGCCGCGCGGCGAGCACCCGCTGGGCGTGCGGTCCGCCGTACGGATCCATCAGCACGGGCAGCCGTCCCGACCCCGGCACGTGCCAGGAGGGGAACAGGATCGCGGTGGACAGATCCCGCGAGCCCGCCCGGACGAAGGAGACCCGGGGTTCCAGCGGTGGCCGCTCGGCGACCGACCGGATCGAGCCGCCACCGGAGGGCGCGGTGCCGTCGGGACGGATGACCGTGATCGACGTGCCCTCGCTCTCCAGGCTCTGGCTGGTGACGAGGGTGACGCCGCCGGCGCGGCGGCCGCCGTACACCCCGGACTCCATGGCCACCGGGCTGATCGCACCGCCCGCGTAGGTCCACAGGTGGATCTCGGTGGGTTCCCCGCTCGCCTGGAAGAGCACGGTGTCGCCGTCCACGTCCAGCACCGCCCTGACCTGCAGCGACGGCGGGGTCACCGGATCGGAGCCGATGATCAGGCGGCGGCCGCCGTCGGCGTCGGCCACCCAGACGAGCGATCCGTCGGACAGGCGGGCCGGCACGCCGGAGACGATGTCCACCCAGGCCGGGTCGGTGTCCTCCCGGAGCGGCTCGGTCGCGCCGGTCGCGGGATCGACCGAGAGCAGACGCATGCTGCGCTGGTCACGGGAGAGCGTCACGATCGCCGGTCCGTACGCGTCCCAGATCGCGGTGACCAGATATTCCTGGTCGTACGGCACGGCCACGCGGGAGCCGTCGAGCCCGATCACGAACAGCGAGACCTCGGCGTTGGCCGTCCCCGCCGCGGGGTAGCGCTGGGGCACGGCCGGGCGGTCGGGATTGGCCGGGTCGGCGATGTGCCAGAGCGCGACGGGCGAGTCGTCCACGCGGGCGACCAGCAGCCGGTCCCCCGACGGGGACCACCAGTAGCCCCGCATGCGGTCCATCTCCTCGGCGGCGACGAACTCGGCGAGGCCGTAGGCGACCTCGTCGTGCTCGGGCGTGGCCAGGGCCGTGTCCGTCCCCGTGGCGAGGTCCTGCACGCGCAGGGCGCCGCCGGTGACGTAGGCCACCTTCGTGCCGTCCGGGTCGAGCCGGGGGTCGATGACCGGGCCCGGGGTCTCCAGCCGGCGCGTCACCCCGCTTGAGAGATCGACGAGGTGGAGCTCGCCGGACAGGGCGAAGACGGCCATGCGCACCCGCTGGTCGGTCGAATAGCCGACCACGCCGCCCGCCGACTCCCTGGACCGCTCGCGGCGGGCCCGCTCCTCGGGCGGCAGATCCTCGTCGGCCGCGCCGAGCGAGAGCGGGTCGACGACGAGCCGCTCCGTTCCCGTCGCGATGTCGAACTCCCACAGACACGTCACGGGATCGATGCCGGACTTCGTGCGCAGGAAGATCACCCGATCGCCCTGTGGGGAGATCGTGAAGCCGCGCGGCACCCCGAGGGTGAACCGTCGGGTCCTTGCCTGCAGGCGCGGAAAACTGTCTGTCATAACTCCTCATCCTGCCAGTTCCGCCTCTCCTGAGGATGGTGGCGGATATGCCGGGAAAGGGCACGACTTTAAGCTCGAAGGCATGTTGGATCGCCGTTTGCTGCTCGTGCACGCCCACCCGGACGACGAGACGATCGGAACCGGGGCGACCATGGCCAGATACGCGGCCGAGGGAGCCCACGTGACGCTCGTGACCTGCACCCTCGGAGAGGAGGGCGAGATCATCCCGCCCGAGCTCGCGCACTTCGCCGCCGACCGTGACGACACGCTCGGCAAGCATCGCATCGGCGAGCTCGCCGCCGCGTGCGAGGCGCTGGGCGTCGCCGATCACCGTTTCCTGGGCGGTGCGGGCCGCTGGCGTGACTCCGGCATGATGGGCGTCCCCTCCAACGACGTCCCCGGCTGCTTCTGGCGGGCCGATGTGGACGAGGCGGCCGGTGAGCTGGTCAGGGTGATCCGCGAGGTCCGGCCGCAGGTGGTCGTCACCTACGACGAGAACGGTTTCTACGGGCATCCCGACCACATCCAGGCGCATCGCATCGCCTGGCGTGCCTTCGAGCTGGCGGCCGATCCCGCTCACGCGGAGGGCGGCGAGCCGTGGCGGATCGCCAAGTTCTACTTCACCGCCACTCCGAAGTCGGTCATGAAGCGGGCCGCCGAGGAACTGCGGGAGGCCGACATCGGCTTCACGCCCGAGTCGGTCGACGATCTGCCGTACGGCTGCGCGGACGGCGCGGTCACCACGGAGATCGACGCCAGGCCGTACGTTCCGGCCAAACTCGACGCGATGCGGGCGCACGCCACCCAGATCTCCGTACGCGACCCGTGGTTCGCGCTCTCCAACGGCATCGGCCAGCGGGCCTCCGGCGTCGAGCACTTCATCCTGCGGGCCGGGACCCGTGGCCCCGCCGGGGTCGGCGTGCCGAGGGAGGAGGGCGGCCTGGGCGAGCCGTACGACCGCGAGACCGACCTGTTCGCGGGCATCGGCTAATCTCGCGCCTATGAGGGAGGAGACCCCCGGAGCCTCCGGGGTAGAGCCACAGCGCCTCGGAGGGGTTGAGCCGCAGCGCCTCGGACCCGTGTCGAGGCCGGTGGCCGACGACGCCATGGGGCCGATGGTCGCCGGGGCGGCCTACGGCATGCTCTTCCTCCTGGGCATCGTGCTCGGCGTCGTCGGCGGGTTCCAGCACTCCTGGTACGTCGGCGGGGTGCCCGTCGCCGCCCTCGCCTGGCTGGTGGTCCTGTTCGCGGTGCCGTACGGCATGGGCCGGCTGATGGGCGGCAAGGCGGGGGCGCTCGTGCCCGCGCTCGGCTGGTTCGCGTCGTCGTTCCTGCTGGCCGCCAAGCAGCGGGCCGGCGATCTCGTCATCGCGGGCGACACCTCCGGGTTCTGGTACCTCTACGGCGGGGTCGTGGTCCTGGCGGTGGCGGTGATCGTGACCCGGTCCAGCGGATCCTGGCTGCTGAGGTCGTACGGCAGGGCCTGAAACGAGGCAATGCGCTGCGAAACTGTTATACGACTCTCCGTCATTGGACCGCTTTACTCATGAGTGAAGGACGCGCATGCTGATGACATGCGGCGTGCGCACCGGATCAGACAGGTGGTCAACTACGCCAACCTCTCCACTCCGCTGGGGCTGCTGATCGCCCTGATCGGCGGAGCGAGACTCCGCCGCGGCGAGCGAGGGCTCGTCTACGCGTACGGCTACCGCGTCCCGTTCCCCGTCGCCGGGGCGTTCACGGTCGGCAACGTGGTCATGACCAGGCACGCCGAGGGCTACCTCGCCGGCAGACTCCTCGACCACGAGTCGCGGCACGCCACCCAGTACGCCGCCTGCGTCGGACTGCCCATGCTCGTCCTGTACGTGTCGGCGTCGGCGCTCTCACTCGCCGTCTGCGGTCACCCCGCCTCGTGGAACGTGTTCGAACGGCTGGCCGGTCTGGAAGACGGCGGATATCCGCGGCTGACTCCCCGGTGGCGCCGGTCGAGCGCACGAGCCGGTCAAGAGAAAGAATGGAATCCGTCTGCCGTATCAGGAATATTTCCGCCCGTACGGGGATCATGGAATGCGGAAGGGAGGGGTTCATGTCGCAGACGATCCGCCCTGAGAGCCCGGAGACGCCACTAGTCGAGACACCACCGGTCCCACAGGTTCCCCAGACACCCGAGACCCCCGAGAGCTCCGAGGTTTCGCAGAGCCGGAGTGTTGCACGCCGCCGATGGCCGTCGAGCTTCGCCGACCGCCTGACCACGCCGCTGCCGGGCTTTCGCGAGGTCCTGAGCGTGATGTGGCACGGGGGGTTCCGCACCGACGTCGGTGACGCCGACCAGATTCCCGTACGCCGCAGCGGCCTTCCCCGGGCCGCCGCCACCGACGTGATCGTCACCTGGGTCGGCCACGCCACCTTCATCGTCCAGATCGGCGGGCTCACCGTGCTGACCGACCCCGTCTGGTCCCGCAAGATCCCGGGAGTGCGTCAGCGGCTGACCCCTCCGGGCGTGGCCTGGTCGGACCTGCCGAAGATCGACGCGGTCGTCATCAGCCACAACCACTACGACCACCTCGACGCCGCCACCGTGCGCCGGCTGCCGAAGGACACCGCGATCTTCGTCCCCGCCAAGGTCGCGTCCTGGTTCACCCGCCGGGGATTCCGCAATGTCACCGAGCTCGACTGGTGGGAGTCCGCCGAAATCGGCGGTGTGACGTTCGACTTCGTGCCCGCCCACCACTGGAGCCGCCGCACGCTCTGGGACACCTGCCGCACCCTGTGGGGCGGCTGGGTGCTCGGCTGGGGCGACCGCCGCGTCTACTTCGCGGGCGACACGGCCTACGGCGAGCGGTTCGCCCAGATCGGTGAGCGCTACCCGGGCATCGACCTCGCCTTGATGCCGGTCGGGGCCTACGAGCCGCGCTGGTTCATGAAGGTCACCCATGTCGACCCGGCGCAGGCCGTACAGGCATGTGTCGACGTCGGGGCCCGCCGGATGGCGACCATGCACTGGGGGACGTTCGTGCTCTCGGCCGAGCCGCTCCTCGGGCCGGTGCGTGAGGCGCGGGAGGCCTGGGCGGCGCACGGCCTCGACCCCGACGACCTGTGGGACCTCGCCGTCGGCGAGAGCCGCGTGCTGCGCTGACCTGGCCGCGTGCCGCGCTGACCCGCCGTGTGCTGCGCTGACCCGGCCGCGTGCCGCGCTGAACCGGAGACGGTATGCGCCGGGTCTAGAGCATCGGTCACGTAATGTCACCGGTGTTCGGCGGCTTCGGTCCCTCCACCCACAGGCATCGGTTACCTGACCGGCGTTCTAGATCCTGCCGATGTCGGCCGGGAGGTCGAGGCCGAGGATGTGGTCGAAATGGAGGAACGTCTCGAACCGCGACCCCGGTGGCACCGACTCGTCGTCTCCGAGTTCGGCCAGCAGGCGCAGCGCGAGCGGCGTGTCGAGGTCGTCATCGAGTGCCCGCTGGACGGGCGCCGCCCGGTCCGTGTCGATGGGACGGCTGGGCGACTCGGCCCACTCGGCGACCCGCCGCCGCCACCGTCTGAGCGTCTCGTCCGCCTCGCGAAGGACGGCCCAGGTCAGCTCGATCGGCGGCCGATAGCCGTGCGCCAGGAAGGCGTGCCGTACGGCCACCGGATCGAGTCCGGCGGCGGAGACGTCGGACAGGTACGCGGCGTCCGGCTCCTCGGGGAGGCCGACCCGCCCGGTCAGCGCCCAGCGGCCGGGGGAGCCGTTCCGGGGAGCCGGAGACCCGGCCGGGCCGACGTGGAGGTCGATCCGTACGTCCGCGCCCGCCGGCGCGGGGTGCTCCTGTGGGCGGACGTTGAGCGCGAGGATGTCGTCGCGCGGCGGCTCGACGTCGTGGAAGGCGAGCACGCGCAGCCGCCGCCGCTCGCCCATCCTGCGTACCAGGTCGGCGAGCAGAAGCGGGCGCAGCTCGTCCAGTCGCGCGGGCCGGCCGTCGGCCTCACCCCCGTGGACGTGCATCAGCAGGACCCGTGAAGCAGGCGGGACGATCGGCTCGGTCCGTCCGGTCACCATGTCGTACAGGCGCAGCATGCACCCGAGCCTAGGTCGTGGCCGGCGGACGGTGTTCGCCGGACACCCCTGTGCCGTGGGACCTCGGGGTCTAGGCGGGCGGGAGGAACTGCAGGATCTCCCGGTCGCCGCGCTCGCGCAGCCGGTCGAGCACCTCCTCTCGCGAGGCGCCCTCGGGCAGGCCGATGCGGGCGCCGATCAGCCGCAGCCCCTCCGCCTCGGAGGCGATCGGAGCCGTGTAGCCGATGAGGTAGAGGGCCTGGTTGAGCGGCGGCAGCCCGGCCACGGCGGCGGGCAGGAACCGGGTCAGCAGCTCTCCGCCGTCGGAGACCGTGAGGAAGACGTGGTCGCCCTCTGAGGCGTTGTACTCGGCCAGCACATGCCTGATCGACCCGATGGTCGGCTGGTTGTGCCAGCTTATGATCACCTCGCCGCTCGGCGCCGAGGCGGTGAGCTGCCCGCCGGGGGCCATGCCCAGGTGCGCGGCGAAGCCGGTCGGCAGGGGAGAGCCGGAACCGCGCAGGTGCTCGGCGTTGATGTCGACGCGGTGCCACCAGCGGCCGTCACGGCTGCGGAAGCAGCGGCGGGTCATCGACACGTCGCGTCGCGGATGGTACGGCTCGGCGGTCTCCTGCCCGGCCACCCTGATGTGGCCGCGCTGGGTGCGCTCGAATCCGGGCCCTCCGGCGTACGCCCTTATGGAGCTCTCGCTGACGTCGTAGCGCGAGGTGAGGCTGTCCACGATCGTGTTCACGGATGCCTCGCCGCCGGCCCGCTCGATCTCCCGGTTGATCATCTCCCGGATGCCCAGGTATTCGTCGCCGCCCCAGCGCCGCAGGCCGTACTTGTTGCGGTCGAGGCGCAGGAACCGTTCGTCGGAGCCGAGCTGGCCGCGCACACCGGCCACGCTGTGGTCTCCGCCGATCCGTGCCTGGATCTCCTCGGGCGTGAGCGGGGTGCCCGCCACGGACAGCACCGCCTCGGCGCGGTCGCCCAGGGCGCGCGGCCAGGGCACCACGTGGCCGTCCAGGACCCGCAGGTGCGGTATCGAGGCGAGCCAGCGCTCGGCCATGTCCTCGCGGATGCCGAGCCTGCCGATCATGGCCACGGACTCGCCCAGCGGGTGTGGCCCGTCAGCGAAGAGCTGCCGGGTCTTCTCCCGCAGCTCGTCGGCGCCCCCGGCGACCAGCCAGCCGTCCACCTGCTCATATCCGCTGAGCAGGGTACGGACGACCCGCCAGGCGGGGATGGCCAGCGTGACGAGTTCGGCGCGGTGCCAGGGCACGGCCGCCGCGAGATCGTCAGCGGGCACGGCCGCGCCGAGCCGGTTGCGCAGCCAGGACAGGTGGGCGTTCAGCGGAGCGGCCTCCGGACGGGTCAGCCACTCCATGACGTGGTCGCGCAGGTCGCGTTCGATCTGCCGGATCCGCTCCCGGGTGACCGAGAACCGCTGGGCGAGCTCGTCCAGCGTGGCTCGGTGGTGTGCGGCCTGGCCGGGCTGCTGTTCGGCATGGAGGGAGGAATCGAAGTAGAGCCGGTCCCTGGCGATGGCCAGCTGCCGCTCGTCCAGCCCGGCGAAGATCTCGTCGATGACCTCGGGCATCGGGCGTTCCGGCAGGGCCGGGGGGACCGGGACCCCGGCCGGCGCGGCGTCCTCACCGGGATCGGTGGCCAGCAGCTTGTCGATCACCTCGGTGAAGAGCCGGTGGACGCTCTCGCGGGGGCCGGGCGTCTGCTGACTCTCCTGGGGATCGGTGAACCTGAGCAGCGGAAGGATGTCCCCGAGGATCAGGTGCGCCCAGCAGGCGGTGGTGAGGTCGGCCAGCCGGGACGCCACCTGGGCGGTGCCCACCGCAGCACAGGCGCGATCGAGTGGCAGTGCGTGCCACCAGGCGTCGGGAAGGCCGGGGTCGCTCGCGATCGGCTCCACCTGACTGGGCGCGGTCCAGCGCAACGGGGGCACGATGTCGCTAAGGCTCAGGTTCATGCATGTCCAACAAGGGGAAGGTATCCGCGGATCAGACTAGGGGATCCAGGTCGCGTCATGTGGATCTTCGTGCCGTCGCGGCCGTCCGGATGGCGCCTCACCACGATGAAGATCCGTAGAAACTCCCTGGAGATCATGTGGGCAGGAAGGGACTGGCGCGTCCGCAGTAGGACACATAAAGAAGTTCGCTCGCCCGCGTGCACGCCACGTAGAGCAGCCCCCGTTCTCTCTGCAGATCGTGCGCCCGGGCCGTGGGATCCTCGGTGACCGGGGTCAGCGCTTCCGGCGCTGGCACGATTCCGTCTGCCACGCCTATCACGGCCACCCGCCGGAATTCCAGCCCTTTCATGCCGTGCAGCATCGTCACCTTGACCGTGATGCCCGCGTCGCGCAGTGCCGTACGGGCGGCCCTGACCAGGTCCGCCGTGCGTGCGGCGACGCCGATGTCGGCCGTGGACACGCCTTCCTCCAGCCACGCCGAGACGTGGGAGACGAGCCCGTCGAGCTCGGCCTCCTGGCTCACGTACTCCCGGACCGTCGGGCGCGGACCGTGGCCGGCCGGGCGGAAGCCGTAGAGGTCGGCCTGTCCGCTGACCAGGCCGTCGGCCGGACCACCGCCGCGCAGCCGCACGCCCCACGACAGGATCTCCTGCGGCAGCCGGTAGGAGATCCTGAGGTGGAACCGGCGGGCGGGGATGCCGACGTCGGCCAGCGCCACCCGGGTGTCGAACATCCGCTGATGCGGGTCGCCCACGATGAACAGATCGTTCGGCCGTGCGGGCACCGCCGCCCGCAGCAGCCGCCACTGCGCCGGATGAAGGTCCTGCGCCTCGTCCACCACCACATGCCGGTACGGCTCCCGCCCCGGGGCCTCGTCACCCAGCAGGTCGCCCACCGCCCGGCCGAGCAGCCCCGCCGCGTCGGAGGCGAGCTGGATCAGCGTTCGGCGGCCGGTCTCCCGCAGCCGGCCGACGACATGCCGCACGGCCGTCCACACGACGGCCCGCGCCGCGTGGTCCAGCTCGACGCCACGTCCGGGCCGCGCGGCGGCCTGATATTCCTCCAGCGTGCGCAGGTCCTGGGCGAGGATGACCTGCTCCCACTCGCGGTGCAGGAACGCGGGCCCGAACCGGCCGCCCGCCGCCTCCCGCCACAGCTCGGCGAGGTCGTCGGCGCCGACGATCGTGGGCGGATGTCCCTCCGCCTCCGCGACCACGCGCTGGGCGACGCGGTCGACGTTCCCCACCTCGATCCGGCTGCGCGCCACCTTGTCGTCGAGGATCATGTCGAGCTTCGCCGACAGCTCGGTGGCCAGGCCCTGGGAGAAGGTGACCAGCAGGATCCGGCCGGTGCCCGCCCGGGCGAGATGGGCCGCCCGATGCAGGGCGATGATCGTCTTTCCGGTGCCCGCGCCCCCGGTGACCAGCACCGGCCGGTCGTAGTAGAGCCGGTTGGCATAGGTGTGCTGCGGCGGATGCAGGAAGGTGCACCAGTGCGGCAGCGTGAGCACCCGGTCGAGCGTGTGCCGATCGGGTGTGAACACCGCACGGTGCGGGCTGCGCCGCAGCGCCGACGGCAGGTCGTCCGGGTCGATCGCGAATGCCGGCGACGAACGGCACTCGTCCAGCTCCCGCCAGGCCGCCTCCGTCGAGCCGCCGCGCGCGAGCGCGGAAAGCGGGGCGAACTGGCTCTCCGGCAGCAGCGGCTCCACCGCCATGAGGTGAGACTCGGAGACCATCAGCCGCAGCACCGGCAGCAGTTCGTGGTCGATGCCGAGGTCCAGCAGGTCTTTGTCGCAGTACGCGGAGAACAGTCGCCGCTCCGAGCTCAGCGAGGCCCGCCGCAGCGCCGGCTCGATCCGCTCCAGCGCCTCGGCGTCCCAGGTCTCGACGACGCCGATCGCCGGGTTCACCCCGAATCGGTGGCGCTGGGCGAAGGACCACGCCATGGCGTCCGGCAGCACGGTGACGAGCCAGCGCAGGTCGCCGTGCCGTACGGCGACGCCCCGGTGCTGGTCGGCGAGCCGCAGTGTGGTGACGCGCCGGTCCCGGCCGCCCCTGACCCGTTCCGGGTGCGGTGCGGCCGGGGAGCCCAGCAGAAGCCTGCGCAGGGTGACGATCACGTCCCGGCGCACCGGGTGGGTCAGTGCACCGAGTTCCCGGACGAACTCCGGTGCGATCGCGAGCCGGGGCATCGGCTATCCCAGCAGTTCCAGCAGATCGCGGTCTCCGCGTTCGCGTAGTCGCGCGAGGAGTTCTTCTCTGTCGACCTGTCCGGGGGTGAGCCCGATCCGGGTCGCGATCACGCGCTCGGCCTGCTCCCGGTCACGGCCGGGCGCGGTGTAACCCACCAGGCGCAGCGCCCTCCTCGTCGTCTCTCCGTCGTGCGCCGCCGGCAGGTGCCGTACCCGCAGCATCCCCTCCTCGGAGAGGGTGAGGAAGAGGTGGCCGTCCTCCTCGGCCGAGACCTCCGCCAGGAGCCGCTCCATCGAGCGGAGGACGGGGTGGGCGTGCCAGGCCAGCGAGACGTCCCCGGCTGAGCTCCGCACGACCCGGCTCGCGCCCGGGGTGAGCCCGAGATAGGCGGCGAAGCCGGTGGGCAGCGACACCGCGCCCTCGCTCAGGTGCGCCCCGGTCACGTCGACCCGGAGCCACCACCGGCCGTCCGGCTGGCGGAAGCAGCGCCGGGTGAGCGCGACGTCCTTGAGTCCGGCGGGAAGTCCCGCTGAAGGCCCCACGGGAGGCTCGACAGGCGGCCCGGCCGGGGGCCCGGCTAGGGGCTCGGCAGGAGGGCTTCCGGAGACGTCGTCGGGAACGGCACCGGGGATGCCGTCCGGGGTGTCGTCCGGGATGTCGACGGCCTCCCGATGACCGGCCTGGTCCGGAGGCGCGGACGGCCGGGAGCCGCTCTGGATGCGGATCTGGGGCACGGTCTCCAGCCACTGCTTGGCCACATCCGGGCGGATGCCGAGGGAGGCGACCAGTTCCACGGCCCGGGCGACCGTGGGCGGCGGGTCCGCCTCGGCGATCAGGCGGCGGGTCCGCTCGCGCAGCTCGGCCGGGTCCGCCGCCACCAGCCAGTCGCCGGAGACGCGATAACCGGGCAGCGTGGCGAGCACGAACTGCCACGCAGGCACCTCCAGGAAGCGCAGCTCCCGTCCGTGCCAGTCGGCTACGGCCGCCAGGCGTGCCAGGGGAGCCGCCGTGCCCAGTGCCTCCGCCGTACGGGCCAGGTGTTCGCGGTACGGCTCCGCCACGGGAAGCGTGAGCCACTCGGCCAGCCGGGCCCGGAGGGCCGTCTCCAGGGCGGTGATCACGTCGGGGGAGACGGCCAGCAGCCTGGCCAGGTCTTCGACGGACGACGGATCGCCGGTGAACACCCGGTTCTGCGCCACCATCCAGGTCTGGTCGTCCAGGTCGGTGAAGGCCGCGTCGATCAGGGCCGGGAAGTCGATCAGGGCCGGGGAGCCGATCAGGGCCGGGGAGCCGATCAGGGCCGGGGAGCCGATCGAGCCCGAGGGACCGATCGAGTCAGGGAAGCCCGGAGGATCAGGGAAGCCGGGCGACGGCTCCCCCGGCGCCGAAGCTTCGAGGGCCGGCGGCCGGGGGGCCTGGAGTTCGGGGGCGGGGGAACCCGACGCCGGGGGTTCGATGGCGGCGGGTTCGATGGCAGGGGGCTCGGCGGCACGCGATTCGGCGGCAGCGGATTCGAGAGCGGGGGATCCGAAGGCAGGGGATCCGGGGGCGGGGCGTCGGGCGACGGCCGAAGATCCGGCCGGCGAAAGCGCGGTGGACGGCGAGAGCCGCTCGAACACGGTGGTGAACAGGGCGACCAGCATCGGGCGGGCGTTGATGAACGGCTGGTCGGCCAGCTCCCGGGGGGACAGCGCCAGCAGTCCGGGCCAGGAACCCGTACGGTTCAGCGCGATCGTGACCTGGGGGTCGTCGGCCTCATCCGGATCGAGCACGTACAGCGCGGGCAGGAGGTCTCCCACGGCGGCGGCCGGCCAGTGCTCCATGGCCAGATCGGTGAGCAGCTCGCCGAGCGAGGGCGGATCGTGTACGGCGAGCACATGGGAGAGGGGGAGGCTCCGCCACCAGGCGTCGGGCAGCCCGGGCCGGGCCACGAGAAGGTCGATGCGGGTGGCGTCACTCCAGCGCAACGGTGGCACGAGGTCACTCAGGCAGAAGTTCAAGGCTTTCCCCATCACTCAAGGACCAGAACATAGTCTGGCAAATCCCCCTGTCTTGGTGGCCGTTTCCTCCCTCCGGGCCGTCGACGGCACGATGTCGTGACCCGGCCGCCGAGGTCAGTGCCGTACGGCGGCGATCCGCAGGCGGACGTAATCGGCCAGCCAGCCCGACTCGTGTCGCAGCGCGGGGGCGGCGAGCTCGTTGACCCGCCGGAGCAGCGGCTCGACGGTCGCCGGGGGCACCTTTTCGAGCAGCGAGCCGGCGAACATCCGCACCCAGTCGGCCGCGCCGTTCGGGCAGCCGTCGAGTGGCGTGGGGCAGTCGAAGCACTCCACGACCCTGACGGCGAAGCCGCCCTTCTCCAGACGCGCGGCGTATTCGGCGGGACTGGGGAAGTACCACGGCAGCTCGGGCTCGCGCAGACCGTGTTCCCGCCACGCGGTGAGCATCGCCGAGGTCAGCGTGGCGCAGTTGCCCGCCCCGCCGAACTCGGCCACGAAACGGCCGCCGGGCCGCAGCGCCAGCCGTACGCACTCGATCACCGCGTCCGGGTCGCGGCTCATCCAGTGGAGTGCCGCGTTGGAGAAGACCGCGTCGTACGGCTGGGCCACGGTGAAGTCGTTGGCGTCGCCGACCGTGAAGTCGAGGCCGGGATGCTGCGCTATCGCCGCCTCGATCATGGTGTGCGAGCCGTCGATGCCCAGCACGTGCGCGCCACGGGCGGCGATCTCGGCGGTCAGCACGCCGGTGCCGCAGCCGAGGTCGAGCACACGCTCACCCGGCCGGGGGGCGAGCAGCTCGACGAGTGGCGCCCCCTGGGTCGAGACGTAACCGAAGAAGGAGCCGTCGTCGCCGCGCGTGTGCCACGTCGCCCGCGTCGAGGTGTCCCACCCGGTGCCTCCCGAGGTGCCCCACTCCGTGCTGCTTGAGGCGTTCCCCCCCAGGTGACTCGGGGTTTCGTATCTCAAGGTCGGCTCGCATTCCAAGGTTGCTGTGATAACGGCGCAATTTTACGGCTTCGCCCGCCTCAGCGAGATCCATAGCGGAAACCGCAGACCGTCACAGAAACCGCCGTCAGCCGCCCGCGATCTGGGTCCAGTGGGTTTTGAGATAGGTCCTGGCCTTGTCCTGCTGCGGGATCGTGAGGACCACCGGGGTTCCGGAGACCGCGGGAAGCCTGGCCGCCGCGTCCCGGTCCACGGTCCCGCGCATCTCCATGGCCTCCATTCTGGCCGGCCGGGCGTACGCCTTGAGGAAGAGGTTCTGGCCCTCGTCGGACAGCAGGAACTCCATCCACAGGCGTGCGGCGGCCGGGTGCGGCGCCTCGGCGTTGACGGCCTGGAGGTAGTAGGAGGCGAGCACCTCGCCCCGCGGGATCGTGACCTGCCAGGACTTCTGGTCTCGCGCGGCGGCGGCCGAGTTCATGAAGTCCCAGTCCAGCACGGCCGTCGCCTGTGCCGGACGGGCGAGCATCCCGCCCTTCTTGAGCCGGGAGAAGAGGTCGACCCCGCGCGCGGCGTCCGGCTGCCCCTCGCGCAGTGAGGCGGCCATGACGCCGCTGAAGGCCGACGCCATCCGCCGCGGGTCGCCGGGCAGCGCGACCTGGGCGCCGGGCCGGAGCAGGGCGGCGTAGGAGGCCGGGGCCGGAAGCTTGCGCGGGTCGTAGCCGATCGACATGTAGCCGCCGTACGCAGCGAACCACAGACCCTTGGGGTCCTTCAGCGTGTCCGGGATGTCGGTCCAGCCGCTGACCCGGTACGGCGCGAACCGCTTGGCGTTGGCCACGGCCACGCCGAGACCGAGGTCGAACACGTCGGGCGCGTCCTTGGCGCCGCTCAGCCGGGTGGCCGCGTCGATCTGCTGCTGGCTGCTCGCGTCCGGGAGGGTGCTGACGACCTTGATGCCGTACTTGTCCGAGAAGCGGTCGATGATCTCGCCGTAGCCGACCCAGTTGCGGGCCAGCCCGACGACGGTGAGCGTGCCCTCCTTCTTGGCCGCCTCCACCAGCCGCTCCATCGTGCCGAACCCCTCGCGCAGGCTCGTGGCCCGCGGGTTCACCGGCGGAAGCTTCTGGTCTGCTGGCTGCGGCGCCGAGCACGAGGTCGTCACCGAGGCGGTCACGGAGACGGTCATCGAGGCGAGGATCGCCGCTACGGCGCGGGCGCGAATGGTCACGCTCCGAATATCGGCGAATCGGGGGCGACCCGGCGAGGAGGCACGCGCGGGCGGGTGTCGCCGTTTGCGTGCTGATTACCGGCGCATGCAACCGGGGGATCCGCCGAGGGCGGCCCGAGGGACGCGCCGGTGGCTCCGTCAAGAGATCCGGTGGATCCGCCAAGCGATCAGCGCCGGTTCCCCGAACTCGTCGAGACGGTCTCCGAACACATTCGACACGCTCCCCGAGCTCGCCGAGACGGTCTCCCAACTCATCGAGGCGGGACGACCTTGCCCGCCACCAGCGTCTCCTCCGCGATCTCGACCAGCGTGCCGTCTCGCTTGCGTACGGCGAGCACGCCGTCCTGCCAGGATTCCAACACGCCGACGGCGTCCCGGAAGCCGTTTGGCACACGGCGTCGCAGCGTCACCCGTCGTCCCACGTCATCGGGGCTGACCCGGACCACCAGCCGAGCTCCGAGGCGAGGCTCCACGACAACCACCCCCTCCTGGTTCCGGCGACCGTCGGGCACCGCAATACTAGGTAATAGCAACCGCGGTCGAGCCGTGCGAACCCAGAAGGAGCCCGAGGTGACCTACGTCATCGCGCAGCCTTGCGTGGATGTCCTGGACAAGGCGTGCGTGGAGGAATGCCCCGTCGATTGCATCTACGAGGGCGAGCGCATGCTCTACATTCACCCCGACGAGTGCGTGGACTGCGGGGCTTGCGAACCGGTCTGCCCGGTCGAGGCGATTTTCTACGAGGACGACCTTCCCGACCAGTGGAAGGACTTCTACAAGGCCAACGTCGAGTTCTTCGAGGAGCTGGGGTCGCCCGGCGGCGCCTCGAAGGTCGGCAAAATCAATAAGGATCACCCTGTCGTGTCCGCCCTCCCGCCGCAGGCCGAGGGAGACTGACTCAGGACCGGGCCGGGGCGCACCCGCCCTCGGCCCGGCCGGGTGCCCGCATGCCGCGATCACGCGCGGCCGCGTGCGTCCGCATCGATGAGCACCACACTGACGAGGGGATTTCCTTGATCGCGTTGCCGGACTTCCCATGGGATCGGCTGGTGCCGTACCAGAAACTGGCGCGGGCGCATCCCGACGGGATCGTCGACCTGTCGGTCGGCACCCCGGTGGACCCGGTGCCCCCCGTCATCCGTACGGCACTGGCCGAGGCGGCCGACAGCCCCGGTTATCCCCTGACGTACGGAACCCCGCGGCTGCGTCAGGCGGCCGCGGGGTGGCTGCGCCGCCGACACGGGGTGACCGTCGATCCGGCGGACATCCTCCCGACGATCGGCTCCAAGGAGCTGGTGGCCTGGCTGCCGACGCTGCTCGGCGTGCGTCCCGGCGAACGCGTCGTGTTCCCCGAGCTGGCCTATCCCACCTACGACGTCGGGGCCAGGATCGCCGGGGCCGAGCCGTACGCCTCGGATGGGCTGCTGGCGCTGGGACCCGAGCGCGTGCCGCTTGTGTGGGTCAACTCCCCGTCCAATCCGACGGGCAAGGTGCTGCCCGCCGAGCATCTGCGCAAGGTCGTCGCATGGGCGCGCGAGCGCGGCGCGATCGTGGCCTCCGACGAGTGCTACATCGAGCTGGGCTGGGAGGAACAGCCGATCTCGATCCTCCATCCGGACGTGTGCGGCGGATCGCAGGAGGGCCTGCTGGCGGTCCACTCGCTGTCGAAGCGGTCGAACCTCGCCGGATATCGCGCCGGGTTCGTCGCGGGGGACTCCCGGCTCGTCAAGCGCCTGCTCGAGGTGCGCAAGCACGCCGGCATGATGATGCCCGCGCCGGTCCAGGCCGCGATGGCCGCCGCGCTCGACGACGACCGGCACGCGCTGGAGCAGCGGGAGCGGTACGCCCGGCGCCGGGCCGTGCTGCGCCCGGCGCTTGAGCGGGCGGGCTGGCGGATCGAACATTCGGCGGCCGGGCTCTATCTCTGGGCGACCAACGGCGCCGACTGCTGGGACCAGGTGCGCGCGCTCGCCGAGAAGGGCATCCTGGTGGCGCCGGGCGACTTCTACGGGGACGCCGGTCGCTCTCACATCCGGGTCGCGATCACCGCCACGGACGAGCGGGTCGACACCGCCGTAATGCGGCTCGCATGAGGCTCCAGTAGGATCGCGCGGCATGGCGACAGCGGTCGTGCTCGTGTTGAGCTTTGCCACAATTGTTGTGGTTTTGGGTGCTTTAATCGCGAGTTCGCGACGGGACCGCGTGTCGTCCACGGTCCCCGTGCCCTCGTCGCCGGACGAGTCCGAGGGGGGCGCCGGCGGGGTCTCCGTCGACGATCCCGACTACTTCGATCCCAGGACGATCAGGGTGGGCGACACCGTCTACGTACAGGCCGCGCGGCTGCGGGTCCTCGGCGCGCTGCACCTGGGACGGCAGGGCGACCAGTGGACCGAATACCTGCTGGACGACGGCACGCGGCGCTACCAGCGGCTGTCGGTGAAGGAACGGCCGGGCCCGGCGGAGGGCGTGCCCGGCCATCTGGAGGTCATGCTGTGGACCGAGGTGCCCACCCAGGGCATGGTCCCGGCAAAGCACATGCTGATCGTGGAAGGGGTCGAGTTCTACCCCGTCGACCGCGGCACCGCGTCCTTCCGCTCCGAGGGAGTGACGGGGTTCCCCGATCGCGGCCTGCTCGACTTCGCCGACTACCGGGCCGGCGACGGCCGCCATCTGTCCTTCCATCGCTTCCATGGCGGCCAGTGGACCTCGTCCCACGCCCGCCCGCTGCCCCCCGGCTCGATCTCCGTGGAGCGCCTCCCCTGACGCTGGAGGTAAGTTCTGGAACGTGAGCAGACGCACGTCCCGAACCGCTCTGACCATTGTGGTCATCGTCGCCCTGCTGGGAGGCGGCATCTACTATGGCGTCTATCACCTGCTGAAGAAGGCCCGGCCGTTCGCCCAGGGCGAACACTGCATCATCAAGACCCCGGACGGGACGCTCGACCTCGACGTCGAGCAGACGCAGATCGCCGCCACGATCGCGGCCATCGCGATCCGGCGCGGGCTGTCGGAGCGGGCGCTGCAGATCGCCTACGTGACCGCCATCCAGGAGTCGAAGCTGGCGAACCTGCCGTACGGCGACCGCGACTCGGTCGGCGTGTTCCAGCAGCGGCCGTCCATGGGCTGGGGCACGTCCGCCCAGCTCCAGGATCCCGTCTACGCGACCAGGAAGTTCTTCGCCGCGCTGGAGAAGGTCAAGCGCTATCGGACCCTGCCGCTGCACGACGCGGCCCAGGCCGTACAGCGCTCGGCAGACGGCTCGGCGTACGCCCAGCACGAGCCGGCCGCGAAAATCCTGTCCGCCGCGTTCACCGGCCGGGTGCCCCAGGCGGTGCACTGCTGGTATCCGCCGCCGGACGACTCGGTCGCCCCACAGCCCAAGGCCGCGCGGAAGCAGCTCCTGCGGGAGCTCGGCGACGACTCCTCGCCCAAGCGCGGCTGGGTGATCGCCACCTGGTACGTCGCGCACGCGCAGAAGTACGGCCTGCGGAAGGTGCGCTACGGCGGGGTCACCTGGACGGCGGCCACCGGTCACGACGGCTGGCAGAAGGATGGCAAGGAGGGGGGCAAGGCCGTCGGGGCCGTACAGATCGCCTGACCGCGAGACGCTAGGGTCAGGGGGCATGCGGCTTGACCTTGCACAGGATGTGGGCGCGCTGACGGCGCAACTGGTGGACATCGAGTCAGTGAGCGGCGACGAGAAGGCGCTCGCCGACGCGATTGAGGAGGCCCTGCTCCCCCTGGGCCACCTGACCGTTCGCCGGGTCGGCCAGAACATCGTGGCCCGCACCGACCTCGGGCGCGCCGAGCGGATCGTGATCGCCGGGCATATCGACACCGTTCCGGTGGCCGGCAACCTGCCGAGCCGGGTGGCCGACGGGGTTCTCTACGGCTGCGGCTCCTCTGACATGAAGAGCGGCGTCGCCGTTCAGCTCAAGCTCTGCCTGCTGGAGAACCCGAACCGGGATCTGACCTTCGTCTTCTACGAGTGCGAGGAGATCGAGGCGGAGCGCAGCGGCCTGCTGCGGCTGACCCGCGAGCACCCGGACTGGCTGACCGGCGACTTCGCGGTCGTCATGGAGCCGACCGACGGGCTGATCGAGGGAGGCTGCCAGGGCACGCTGCGGGTCGAGGTCGTGGCCCGCGGCGTCCGGGCGCACAGCGCACGATCGTGGGAGGGCGTCAACGCCATCCACGCGATCAAACCGATCATCGACGTGCTGGACCGCTACGAGCCGCGCCGGCCCGTCGTCGACGGCCTGGAGTATCGCGAGGGACTGAACGCGGTGGCCGTACGCGGCGGGGTCGCGGGCAACGTCATCCCGGACGAGTGCGCGGTGACGGTCAACTACCGGTTCGCCCCGGATCGCACCCTCGATGAGGCATTCGATCACGTCCGCGAGGTGTTCGACGGGTTCGAGGTCCGGCTCACCGACGGCGCCCCCGGCGCCCGTCCCGGGCTGACCCACCCCGTGGCCGCCGCCTTCGCCGCGGCGCTCGGCGGCGTGCCGCGGGCCAAGCTGGGCTGGACCGACGTGGCCCGGTTCTCGGCTCTCGGGATGCCGGCGGTCAACTGCGGGCCGGGCGACCCCAATCTCGCGCACACGAGCGGCGAGCACGTCGGTCTGGCGAAGATCGAGGAGTGCGAGCGCCGCATGGTCGACTGGCTGACCACATGAGACCAGGTCGTAGCAAGACGAAAGCGGCTTTCCTCGCCGGCCATTAGACGGGGAAAGCCGCTTTCGGTCCCGAGCAGCACCCTCGTCTCTTAGACGGCGCCACCTCCGCTCCCGGTTCCGTACGGTTTCAAGATTGTTCGCCTCCGTCGACTAGCGTGGAAAAATATGAATCCCCAACAACCCGAACGCCGCCAGGGGCCGTCACTGGTCCGCGGCGACCTCGTTCCCAAATCCACCTACGACCAGCGCCTGCTCGACCGCAAGGGGCCCACGGGGTGGCTGCATGAGGACCCATGGCGGGTCCTGCGCATCCAGGCGGAGTTCGTCGAGGGGTTCGGCACCCTCGCCGATCTGCCCACGGCGGTGACCGTCTTCGGCTCCGCCCGCGTCGCGCCGGACAGCCCCGACTACGAACTCGGCGTACGGCTCGGCACGGCGCTGGCCCGCGCGGGCTTCGCCGTGATCACCGGGGGCGGTCCCGGCCTCATGGAGGCGGCCAACAAGGGCGCGATGGAGGCCGGCGGCGTCTCCGTCGGACTGGGCATCGAGCTGCCCCACGAGCAGCGCCTCAACGACTACGTCAATCTCGGCGTGGAGTTCCGCTACTTCTTCGTGCGCAAGACGATGTTCACCAAGTACGCCTGCGGGTTCATCGCGCTGCCCGGAGGGTTCGGCACGCTCGACGAGCTGTTCGAGGCGCTTACCCTCGTCCAGACGCACAAGGTCACCTCGTTCCCGGTGGTCTTGATGGGATCGGACTTCTGGGGGCCGCTGCTGGACTGGATCCGCGGCACGCTGATGAAGACCGGCAAGATCTCCCCGGGTGACGTCGATCTCCTCTCGGTGACCGACGATCCCGACGAGGCCGTACGGATCATCACCGAGACGTCCCACCGCAACGGCGATCGTTAGGGCGTCACGGTGTTCGTCTGCGTGTACTGCTCATCCAGCCAGAAGATCGATCGCAGATATCTCGACCTGGCCGCGGACGTGGGGGCGGAGCTGGCCCGGCGTGGACACGGCCTGGTCAGCGGAGGGGCGATCGTCTCCTGCATGGGGGAGGTCGCCAGGGCCGTACGCAAGGGCGGCGGCCACACGGTGGGAGTGATCCCGCAGGCCCTGGTGGACATCGAGATCGCCGACACCGACGCCGACGAGTTGATCGTCACGGCGGACATGCGGGAGCGCAAGGGCGTCATGGACGCCCGAGCCGACGCGTTCCTCGTCCTGCCGGGTGGCATCGGCACGCTGGAGGAGCTGTTCGAGATCTGGACCACCCGCGTGCTCGGCCTCCACGACCGCCCGCTGGTCGTGCTCGACCCGTGGGGCCTCTACGGACCGTTGCGCGACCTCGTCGACGGGATGTACGAGCAGGGGTTCACCCGGCCGAACGTCTTCGACGGGATCTCCTGGGCCACCACCGTCGAGGAGGCGCTCGACCTGCTGCAGCGGCCGGGCCCGAGCCTGCGGCCCACCGGGGAGGAGCTTGGCGAGTAGGTTCATGATTCTTTAGGGGTTAATGTGCGATTTGTCCACTCGTGTGGTTAGTGTAGGCAGCCACCCGCGGAAGCCGCGAAGCGCCCGGGACCTCGCCGCCGTGCGGATCCCCAGGGCGTGACCAGGGAGGTTTCCCCCGAAACGACCGCAGGGAGCTGTTTCACATGCGAGGGCACGTCCGTTCTCAGACGAGCCATGCAGATCACGGCCGGACGGAGATCCTCTCCGGGCCGGCGGACGATTCCACGTCCATGAGCAAGAAGACCCTTGTCATCGCCGCCTCGGCCCTGGTCGCCGTGCTGGCCGCCGGGGGCGTCGGATATTCCGTACTGACCGGGTCCGACGGCGCCGACAAGGGCTCGGTGTCCACCGCACCCGATCAGCCGGGGGCCGATCGGGATTCCGCCGGGCAGGCCGGCGCCGATCAGGCGGGCGGAGATCAGGACGCGGCCGACGAATCCGGCGGTGGGGGCGGTGACCAGGCCGAGGCGCCCGGCGGGGCCGACGACGCGGGCTCCGGCGCCGCGAACGGTTCAGAGGCATCGGGCGGCTCCGGGGCGGGCGCCGACAAGAGCGGCGGTGACGGCGCCGCGAGCAAGCCGGGAGGCGCAACCGGCCAGGACCAGGCGGGCTCCGGCTCCGCCTCCAAGGGTTCCGGTTCGACGAACTCCGGATCGAAGGGCTCCGGTTCGAAGGGTTCCGGTTCGACGGGTTCCGCCGCCGACGGCTCCGACCTGGCGGACGGCCCGGCCGGTACGATTCCCGGAGCATGCGCCAAGAGCGGCTGCTAGGGTCTCTCCCCCCACCCCCCATGCCGTGATCTTGCGAATGCTCGCAGGTCCCCATCGTGAGCAGGCATTTCGCGTTCGTGATCTTGCAGTTTCTCGCACACCTATCCGCTGAACTGCGAAAACGGCTTTCGTGATCTTGCACTCCAGACCCACTGTAAGATCAACTGATGTCTCGGCGCACGTCAGATGGTCTGTGTGCGAGCTTCTGCAAGATCACGAAATGGGTCTGCGCAGGTCACCGAGGCGACTTGCAAGAATTCGCAAGATCACGGGTGGGGTGGGGCGGGGCGGGGTCGGGCTTCACGGCTCGTGTGGATAGGAGTTGTGGCACGATGCGTATGTGCTGGTCGTACTCGCCATCGCCGGAATCGCTGTCGTCGGATGCGTGGTGATGGCCTCCCTCGGACACGGCGGTGAAATGGCGGAGTTCCCCCCTGACGTGCCGCCGCTCGACCTGCCCGATGTCGGCCGGATGACCGCGGCGGACCTGGCCGCGCTGCGGCTTCCGATCAGCATCGTGGGCTACAACACCGAGGCGGTCGACGAGACGCTGCGACGGGTCTCGACCGCGCTCAGCGAGCGTGACACGCGGATCGCCGTGCTGGAGCGGCGCGTGACCGAGTTGACGGCCGGGCGGATACAGGCGCTTCAGGAGGCGCGTGCCGCCCTGCCGTCTCGCATCCGGCGTGAGCCGGACGCCCCGTCCACGGCCGCGGACTGGGAGGACGACCGGGCGGACGCGGAGGAGGCGTGGTGATCCGCTGCGGCTGGGCCGACTCGGCGCCCGACTACGCGGCCTATCACGACGACGAATGGGGCCGCCCGGTCCGCGGGGACGACGGAGTGTACGAACGGCTGACGCTGGAGGCCTTCCAGTCGGGACTGTCGTGGCTGACGATCCTGCGCAAGCGGGAGAACTTCCGGACGGCCTTCGCCGGGTTCTCCATCCCGGCGGTGGCGGAGTTCGACGAGGCGGACGTGACACGGCTGATGGCCGACCCCGGCATCGTGCGCAACCGCGCCAAGATAGACGCGGCCATCGCCAACGCCCGGGTGGCGTCGGAACTGCCCGGAGGGCTGTCCGACCTGGTCTGGCGGTATGCCGAGGAGCCGGGGACGCCGCCGGAAACCCTGGCCGACGTCCCGGCCAGGACACCGGCCTCGACGGCCCTGGCCAAGGAGCTCAGGAGACACGGCTTCCGGTTCGTCGGCCCCACCACGGCTTATGCGCTGATGCAGGCCATCGGCCTGGTGAACGACCACATCGCCGACTGCTGGGTGCGCGCGGAGGTCGGCGGTCTCCGCGGCGACTCGCGTCACCCCGTCACATCTTGAGGTTTCGGTCGACGAAAGCGGCGGCGGCGGGCAGCAGCCGGGTGGCCTCCCGCTCGAAGAAGGCGCGGGCCTCGTCGCCGGGCCAGCCGGACGGCAGCAGCTCGGCGGGCAGTCCGGGATCGCGGAACAGGAAGTTGCGCCAGCCGTGCAGGAGCCGGCTGCGAACCGCGAAGACCCGGTCGTCCGGAGCGTCGTCGGGCAGGGAGCCGACGAGCTCGACCGCGCCGGCCAGCCAGTCCCGGTAGGCCTCGGCGATCCCGTCGAGGTCCCACGCGCGGGCCAGCAGAGTTCGGGGGTCGCCTTCGAACGCCGCCTCGAACCGATGAGCCGGAACGCGCAGCTCGTCGAGCTCCGGCGAGGACCACGGCCCGATCCAGGTCGTCTCCGCCAGCGGCGCGTAACCGAGGAAGGTCAGGTCGGCCCGGAGCCGTTCGCGCCTGGCGCGCTCCCTGATCGGCTCGATCACCAGGACATGCCAACGACCCGACCACGTCGTCCTGCCCATTCGGTAGATCCGCGCGGCGGTCTCGTCGAGGCGGCGCTCGCACTTCGGCGTGGCCGCGTACCCCGGCCCCTGCGGGAGCCGTACGGGGTCGAGCCAGCCCTGGCGCACCATGCGGGAGATCGCGGTACGGACGGCCGGGGCGGCGATGTCGAGCGGTGCGAGCAGGCGTACGAGCGCGGCGACAGAGGCACGGCCACCCCGGTGGCGGAGGTGGTCACCATAGAGATCGAAGAGGGCGGCTCGGGCGTTCATCCCCTCTAGTGTGCGGTCAGAAGCCGTCGGTCACAACGCGGACGAAGCAGCATTGATCCACTGAACGGAGCCGGGGCGTTACCTTTTTGAGCCCGGAGGCGGGATAATAAGACATCACAGAAACGTGAATACGCCGGTTACCCCATGGGTTACCCCACGGGGCGGCCGACAACGCGGGAAGGGATACACGCATGGCGGCGATGAAGCCGCGGACCGGCGACGGTCCGCTGGAGGTCACCAAGGAAGGACGGGGCATCGTCATGCGAGTCCCGCTTGAGGGTGGTGGCCGACTCGTCGTCGAGCTGTCGGCGGACGAGGCCAGCGCCCTCGGCGACGCGCTGAAGAACGTGGTCGGCTGACCCCGAGCCGACTGTAGATTCAGGCCCCGGCGCAGGGGAGTGCAGCGGGATCCCCAAGCGCCGGGGCCGCTCCGTTTGCTGGAGGTTTTACTTGCCCATCGAGACCACGCTCGCCTTCGCCCCGGCCCAGGACGCGGTCGCGGGCCGGGAGCTCGTCGCCGTGCCCTTCGGGACCGATCTCGTGCTCGGCGTCGATGCATCGACGCCGGGAGCGCCGCCTGTCGAGCTGCCGGTGCCCGCGAGCGCGTTGCTCGCCCATTACGAGGCCAAGGGAGAGGCCGGAGAGGTCTTCGAGGTGCCGTTCGCGCTCGGTGACGGCGTCGGCCGTCTCCTGCTGTACGGCACGGGCGACTGCGAGGCCGGCGCCCTGCGCAAGGCGGGAGCGGCCATCGCCAGGAAGGCCAGGGGCCGCGCCTCGCTGGCCGTCGTCGTCCCTCCGAGCGGGGACCTCGCGGCGTTGGCGGAAGGCGCGCTGCTGGCCACCTACACGTTCACGATCGGCAAAGGCGGGACCAGGCCCGTCGGCGAGATCCTGTTCGCCGGTGGGCGGGAGGACGCGCTGCGCCGTGGTGAGACCACCGCACGCGCCACCGCGCTGGCCCGGGACCTCGTCAACACGCCCGCCTCGGTCAAGACCCCGGCCTGGCTCGCCGAGCAGGCGGCGGCGGTGGCCGCCGACGCCGGCCTCGCCGTACGGATCTGGGACGAGACCGAGCTCGGGGCGTTCGGCGGCATCCGCGCGGTCGGGCAGGGATCGGTCAGCCCGCCACGGCTGGTCGAGCTCTCCTACGCGCCCGAGGGCGCGAGGGCTCACGTGGTGCTCGTCGGGAAGGGCATCACCTTCGACACCGGAGGGTTGTCGCTCAAACCCAACGAGGGCATGAAGGCGATGAAGACCGACATGGCGGGCGGCGCCGCCGTGATCGCCGCCATGAGCGCGCTGTCCGCCTTCGCGGCGCCGGTCCGGGTGACCGGGCTGGTCGCCTGCGCCGAGAACGCCATATCGGGATCGGCCCAGCGGCCGAGCGACGTCATCAGGCAGTACGGCGGGCGCACGGTCGAGGTGCTGAACACCGACGCCGAGGGCCGCCTCGTGATGGCGGACGCGCTGGCCTACGCCGACACCGAACTCGACCCCGACGTGGTGATCGACATAGCCACCCTGACCGGTGCGGCCAAGGTGGCACTCGGTCAGCGGGTCGCCGCGCTCTACGCCACCGACGACTCGCTGGCCGGCGAGCTGCTCGCGGCGGCGGAGGCCGGCGGGGAGCGGCTGTGGCGGATGCCCCTCGTGGAGGACTACCGGTCCGCTCTCGACTCCGAGATCGCGGACCTGACGAACGTGGACCGGAAGATGTCCGGCGCGGCGGGATCGATCACCGCGGCGCTGTTCCTGCGCGAGTTCACCGGGGGGCGTCCCTGGGCCCATCTCGACATCGCGGGACCGGCCAGGGCGGCGGCGGACGAAGCCGAGATCACCAAAGGCGGCACCGGCTTCGGTGTGCGTCTGCTCCTTCGCTACCTGACGGCTCGACCGGCGGAGTGATCAGCCGAGCTTGATGGCGGCCAGCAGGCCGTCGCCGAGCGGCAGCAGCAGCGGGCGCAGCCGGTCGTCGTTCCTGACCAGCTTGCCCAGCTCCCGCATCGCGACCGTGTCCGGGTCGCGCCGGGTCGGATCGGCGACCTGGTCGTGCCAGAAGGCGTTGCGGAAGGCGACCACGCCGCCCGCGCGCAGCAGCCGTACCGACTCGGTGAGGTAGTCGATGTACTCCTGCTTGGCGGCGTCGCAGAAGACCAGGTCGTAACCGCCGTCGGCGAGGCGGGGCAGCACGTCGAGCGCGAGACCCCCGATCAGGCGGATGCGGCTGCCGGAGAAACCGGCCTCCGCGAACGCCTGCCGGGCCATCCGCTGGTGTTCCCGTTCCACGTCGACACTGGTCAACGTGCCGTCGGGGCGCATGCCACGCAGCAGCCACAGCCCCGAGACGCCGCAGCCGGTGCCGACCTCCACCACCGAGCGGGCATGGACCGCGGTGGCGAGGAAGCAGAGCGCCGCACCGCATCCGGGCAGGATCGGGTGTGCTCCGACCTCGATGCCACGCCGGCGCGCGGACAGCAGGATGTCGTCCTCGGGAACGAACTCCTCCGCGTACTCCAGGCTGGCCGGTGTCGCCATCGGCCTCTCCCTCCCTGCTTCCTTCTGGGACGCAGCCTAAGGGAGTCGGCCCGGATCGGGAACTCATGCCGCAACGGGGACGTTGCACGCTTTGAACGGTCTTTGTTCAAGGCTGCTCGGCAGAGGGTGCGCAGGAAGGGGCGAAACCAGGCACTATGGCTGTAGCGACAGTCCTGCAGAGAGGAATGCCGGTGGCCGACGACCACGACCACCAGGCGGAGACTTCGGTGTCCGACTGGACGCCTCCCACATGGGAGGAGGTGGTCCGCACGCATTCCGCCAGGGTTTACCGCCTGGCCTACCGTCTGACCGGAAACGTTCATGACGCCGAAGATCTCACCCAGGAGGTCTTCGTCCGCGTGTTCCGATCCCTGTCCAGTTACACGCCGGGAACGTTCGAGGGCTGGCTGCACCGGATCACCACGAACCTCTTCCTCGACATGGCCCGGCGCAGGCAGCGCATCCGTTTCGAGGGGTTGGCGGACGACGCGGCCGAGCGGCTGCACGGTCGGGAGCCCTCGCCGGCGCAGGCCTACCACGACGCGCATCTGGAGCCCGACATCCAGGCCGCACTCGACGCCCTGGCCCCCGAGTTCCGGGCGGCCGTCGTGCTGTGCGACA
This sequence comes from Sphaerimonospora mesophila, assembly GCF_001417795.1. NCBI lineage: Bacteria > Bacillati > Actinomycetota > Actinomycetes > Streptosporangiales > Streptosporangiaceae > Sphaerimonospora > Sphaerimonospora mesophila. Next base: position 308,908 of record NZ_BCBX01000036.1, read on the forward strand.
TCGAGGGGCTCTCGTACGAGGAGATCGCCGCGACGCTGGGCGTGAAGCTCGGCACCGTGCGCAGCCGCATCCACCGGGGCCGGGCGCAGCTTCGGGAGGCGCTCGACCACCGGGCGCCCTCGGCCAACAGGAACGATCAAACCCCCCCTTCGTTCAGCAGGGAGGGACAATGAGTCATCTCGGCGAGCGCGTCTCCGCGCTCATCGACGGCGAACTCGGTCACACCGAACGGGAACGCGCGCTGGCGCATCTGACGTTCTGCGCGGACTGCCGCGCCGAGGTCGAGGCGATGAGAGCGCTGAAGAACCGCCTCCGCGCGATGGATCCCCCGGCCATGCCCGCGGATCTCACCATGTCGCTGCTGCGGATGTCGGAGCCGGGTGGCCCGCTGCCGCCGCGGATGCGGCCCTTTCCCGACCATCCCGCCTTCACCGGCGGGGGACTACCGGGAATGCACGGCGTCGCCCCGCTGGACAACCGGCCACGCCGGATCCCCGGCGCGTCCGGACCCGGACGTTCGGGCCGGGCCAGGCGGGCGGGCTACGTCGCGGTGGGAGTGGCCTCCGCCGCCATGGCCATCGGGACGATGTTCATGGTGAACGGGGCGGGCGCCCACCAGCGGCCGGTCCCCGGCGAGGGGTTCGTCAACCCGCCGGTCCAGCACCTCGTGCCGACCGCGAAGATCTCACCGACCCCGTCGCGAAGCGCCACCCCCGGGTTTTCCCGCTGACCGCTACTTCCCGCCGGTGGTTTACCGTTAGACGGTGTTCTCCGGCCGGATGACGTCGTGCGCGAGGAGTGAGTGTCCCGATGACCGATCACACGCGTTCCTCGGACGCGTCGGACCGGCCCGAGTTCCTGCCTCCTCGCCGGTCGGCCGAATACGGCGAGCAGGGCCCGCAGGACGAGCGGGACGAGCGGCAGGACGAGTACGGCGGTTCCTGGACGCCTGGGGAGGCCTGGGGCCGCGGCGGCTACGACGACCCCTACGAGCGCGAAGAGCCGGGCTGGGGGCCGCTGGGCGGTCAGGCGGCCGATCCACCCGGATACCCGCCAGGGAGCCCACAGGGAGGGGCACCGGGAGTTCCGCCGGGCGGTGCGGCCACCGGCCCGATCGGTGATCCGCCGCCCCCGCAGAACGCGTACGGCCTGGGCCCCCAATGGGCGCCGCCGCCGGAGCCGTACAGCGGTCCGGGTCCGTACGGTCCGGGTCCGTACGGACAGCACGGGGCGTACGGCCCGTTCGGGGGCGCGGAGCAGCCCGAGGCGGCCGTACGGCGGCGCGGCCCGAGCGGGGCGGCGTTAGCGCTGCTGGCCGTGGTCATCGCGCTGGTGGCGGGTGGCGTGGCGAGCTGGGGCACGTTCCTGCTGACCCGGCCGTCGTCGGGCATCGATCCCGGTTACACCCTGCCGTCGCCGCGCGGCGCGGCCACCTCACGACCGCCGGAGTCGGTCGCGGGGGTCGCGGCCAGGGTCCTGCCGAGCGTGGTGTCGCTCGAGGTCAAGGGCAACGGAGAGGCGGGCACCGGGTCGGGCTTCGTCATCAAGGGCGGCTACATCGTGACCAACAACCACGTGGTCGCGGTCGCCACCGGGACGGGACAGATCCGCGTCCGCTTCAACGACCACAGGTCCGCCAGCGCCAGGATCGTCGGCCGCGACCCCAACTCGGACATCGCCGTGGTTAAGCCCGACAGCCCTGTCGGCGCCCCGGAGCTGACGCTCGGAAACTCCGACAGCGTCGTCGTGGGCGACCCGGTCATCGCCATCGGCTCACCGCTCGGCCTCAGCGGCACGGTGACCACCGGAATCGTCAGCTCGCTCAACCGGCCGGTCGAGGCGGGCGGATCGACCGGCTCCGACTACGCGCTGATCAACGCGATCCAGACCGACGCGGCGATCAACCCCGGCAACTCCGGCGGCCCACTGGTCAACGCCTCCGGTGAGGTGATCGGGGTCAACTCGGCGATCGCCACCGTGGGGGCGGGCTCGCTGCTGGGCCAGCAGTCGGGCAGCATCGGGCTCGGGTTCGCGATTCCCGCCAACCAGGTGCGCCGGATCGCCCAGGAACTGATCACGACGGGTAAGGCCCGGACCTCGCGGATCGGCATCAGCATCGACCAGAGCTACCAGGGACAGGGTGTCCGCATCGCGAACCAGAGCGGGTCGGTCACGGCCGGGGGCCCGGCCGACAAGGCGGGCCTGCGGCCGGGGGACATCATCCTGGAGGTCGACGGCCAGCCGGTGGGCGGCAGCCGCGAACTCATCGTCACCATCCGGAGCAAGGCACCGGGCGACAGGGTGAGCATCAAGTTCCGGCATGACGGCGAGGAACGGACCGCCATGGTGACGATCGGCTCTGCCCCGGTTCCGACGGTCCAGCCGTCCTGACTTCGGGCCGGGACCGGCTGCGGGCCCGGTCGTTCACGTCTCGGTGGCCCAAGGAGTCCGTACGGCCCAGGCGGTTCCTCCTGGGCGCGAGCACCTGGGGTTCCTCCCTCGATTAGTCTGAGAGCCAGCCGTTGCCGCGGGGAGGAGAACACCGTGTTCGGACTGGGCTGGCCGGAGATGCTGGCGCTCGTGGTGATCGCCCTGCTCGTGTTCGGCCCGGAGAAGCTCCCGCAGGCCGCCGCGCAGGCCGGCCGTACGCTGCGACAGCTCCGCCAGATGGCCAACAACGCCAAGGCCGATTTGCAGACCAACCTGGGGCCGGAGTTCTCCAACTTCGACCCCACCGATCTGAACCCCAAGAACTTCGTACGCAAGCACCTGCTCGACGACCTCGAAAAGGACTGGAACGCCCCGGCCGCGATCGACCGCGACCCGCTGCCGCCGACCGTCAACCCGGAACTGGGCTTCGGCGAGATCCCGCCCTACGACAACGAGGCGACCTGACCGACGCCCTCCGGTGAAAGTGTTCGGCTCAGACCGACTGGCTGAGTGGGACTTCGCCGGTTACGGGCGACAGCCGTACGGTCGCGGTCTGGGCGAGCATCGCGCCGCAGAGCACCACGAGCCCTCCGACTATCTGAGCGGTGCCGAGACGTTCGCCGAGCAGCACCCAGGCGATGAGGGCGCCCGCGATGACCTCGAGCGAGGCGACCGTGGAACCGACGGCGGCCGACAGCCTGCGTACGGCGGTGACGCCGGTGATGTAGGCCGCCACCGTGGCGACCAGGATCATCCAGGCGGCGGCGCCGATCGCGGGCAGCGCGTGGTCGCCCACGACCGCGGTCCGGGTGAAGGCCGACCAGGGGATGTCCCAGGGACGCGAGATGGGCAGCAGGACCACGGCTGCGCCGATCATGCCCCAGCAGATCAGGCCGAGTGGGTCGACGTCATCCCCAAAACCATCGCTCATCAGGAAATATCCGGCGCAGCAGGCTGCCGAGGCGAGGGCGGCCAGCACCCCGATCATGTCCAGCCGCATGCCCTGCCAGACCTCGACCACGACGGCGAGGCCGACGACCGCGATGAGCGCGCCCAGATAGGCCGCCGGCGCCAACCGCACCCGGCGGACGAGGCGCACCCAGACGACGACCAGCACCGGCGAGGTGAACTCGAAGAGCAGCGCCACCCCGACGGGCAGCCTGGTGATCACGAAGAAGAACAGGGTCTGCACCGCGGCGATCGCGATGACGGCGTAGGCCGCGAAGAACGGCAGGCGGTCGCGTGGGATGCGCAGTGCGCGCGGCCGGACGATCGCCAGCACGAGCAGCATGACCAGCCCGGCCCCGGCCATGCGCACCCACACCGCCTCCAGCGGGCTGAGCCCAGCCTCGCCGAGGAACCTCGCCATCGGTCCGGAGAACCCGAAACTGAAGGCCGACACGACCGCGATCGACAGGCTGACAGCCCTCATCATCACCCGCTCTGTAATGACCAATTGTGGGATTTGATCCTGTCATAACGCATGCCGCGCTCGCCAGACGGACAGGCGGTGCCGCCGCACCCATCACTGACGACCCTTGCGTACCCTGGCAAGTGCCCCGGCAGACGAGGTCTGCCCGGACGGCGCGGTGCCAGGTGCGGCGCGGTGCGAGGCGGAGGAGGAGCCCGTAGCCATAGCGGAGCGATGGGTGACGACGACAGCGCGGCGAGGCGCGCCCCGGGCGACGCGACGGGGTGAAGATCGGCGGGAGGGGCACCAGATGGATCGGATCTTCGTGGCCCGGCTGGCGGGACTCGCTGTCTTCGATCCGGCCGGAGACCAGATCGGCCGGATCCGCGACGTCGTGGTCTCGCTGCGCGGGCCGCTCCCGCCCCGGGTGCACGGGTTCGTGGTCGAGGTTCAGCCACGCCGTCGGGTGTTCCTTCCGATCACCAGGATCACCAGCATCGAGGCGGGTGCGGTGATCTTCACGGGCAAGCTCAACATGCGGCGGTTCGAGCAGCGCAGAGCCGAGACGCTCGCCATCGGCGAACTGCTCGACCTGTCCGTGGAGTACAAGGGCGAGCAGGTGACGGTGCAGGACCTCGCGATGGAGCAGCCCCGCCCTTCGGACTGGCAGATCGCGAAGGTCGCCGTACGGCGCGGCACCCGGCGCAGGGGCGAAACCCTCATCGTGGACTGGGACGAGGTCACCGGCTTCGGCGTGGCTCAGAAGGACCAGGGCGCGGCCAACCTCCTCGCCGCGTTCGAGGCGCTGCGCCCGGCCGATCTGGCCAACATGCTGCACGAGCTGCCCGACAAGCGGATGGCCGAGGTGGCCTCGGCGCTCAACGACGACCGGCTCGCCGATGTGCTGGAGGAACTGCCCGATCGAGACCAGGTGATCGTGCTGAGCCGGCTGAACCCCGAGCGGGCCGCCGATGTGCTGGAGGCGATGAGCCCCGACGACGCCACCGACCTGCTGCAGGAGCTGCCGCAGGACCAGGCGGAGGGGCTGCTGCGGCTGATGGTGCCCGAGGAGGCCGCGCCGGTACGGCGGCTGCTGACCTATGCGGAGCACACCGCGGGCGGCATGATGACCACCGAACCGGTGATCCTCCCCCCGACGGCGACGGTCGCCGAGGCGCTCGCCCACATCAGGCAGCAGGAGCAGACGCCCGCCGTCGCCGCCCAGGTGTACGTGACCCGTCCCCCAGGGGAGACCCCGACGGGCCGGTTCCTCGGTGTGGCGCACTTCCAGCGGCTGCTGAGAGAGCCGCCGTCGACCATGCTCGGCAGCGTGATAGACATCACCGTGGACCCGATCAGGCCGGAGTTCACCATCCCCGAGGTGGCCTGTTACCTCGCCACGTACAACCTGGTCGCGGTTCCCGTCGTGGACGAGCACGGGCGGCTGCTGGGCGCGGTGACCGTCGACGATGTGCTGGACCACATGCTGCCGCAGGACTGGCGGGAGAAACATGACTGAACGACTCGACCAGCCACGCGAGTTGGCCGCTATCCGCATCCGGCCCTACTACGACCCCGAGGCGTTCGGACGCCTTTCCGAGCGGATCGCCCGATTCCTGGGGACCGCACGGTTCATCGTCTACATGACGGTGTTCATCGCGGTCTGGCTGCTGTGGAACACCCTTCTGCCGATCAAGTTCGATCCGTACCCGTTCATCTTCCTGACCCTGATGCTCTCGCTCCAGGCGTCGTACGCGGCACCGCTCATCCTGCTGGCGCAGAACCGGCAGGCCGACCGCGACCGGATTCAGTACGAGCAGGACCGGGTGCGGGCCGAGCGCAACCAGGCGGAGATCGAGTACCTCCTCCGCGAGATCGCGGCCCTGCGCCTGGCGCTCGGCGAGGTAGCGACAAGGGACTACATCCGCTCTGAGCTGCAGCATCTCCACGAGGATCTCCGGGAGGGGCTCAGGGAGGATTTCCGGAACGGCGCGGTCAGGCACTGATCCCGCGTGTTCGGGCGCGGATCGGCCGCCCCCATTAGGAAGAATCCGTCCGCCTCCATAGCATGGATTCATGGCACCATCCCCAGAACTGGTCAGGGCTGCGCTCGCAACCGTCATCGATCCTGAGATCCGCCGACCGATCACCGACCTCGGCATGGTCAAGAGCGTCGACATCTCCCCGGACGGGGTGGTGCGCGTCGGCGTCTACCTCACGATCGCCGGCTGTCCGTTGAAGGACACGATCACGCGCGACGTCACCTCGGCCGTCTCCGCCGTGGAGGGCGTGACCCGGGTGCACGTGGACCTGGACGTCATGAGCCCCGAGCAGCGCAAGGAGCTGCAGACCAAACTCCGCGGCGACCGCGGCCCGGAGAAGGAGAATCCCTTCGCCAAGGCGAGCTCGCTGACCCGGGTCTTCGCGGTGGCCAGCGGCAAGGGCGGCGTCGGCAAGTCGTCCGTCACCGTCAACCTCGCAGCGGCCATGGCCTCATCGGGCCTCAAGGTCGGCATCGTGGACGCCGACATCTACGGTCACTCGGTGCCGCGCATGCTCGGCGTCGGCGACCGGCCCACCAAGGTCGAAGACATGATCATGCCGCCGGTCGCGCATGACATCAAGGTGATCTCGGTCGGGATGTTCAAGCCCGAGGGGAACACGCCGGTTGTCTGGCGCGGCCCGATGCTCGACCGGGCGCTCTACCAGTTCCTCACCGACGTCTTCTGGGGCGACCTGGACGTGCTGCTGCTGGACCTGCCGCCCGGCACCGGGGACATCGCGATCTCGGTGGCCCAGCGGATGCCGACGGCGGAGATCCTCGTCGTGACGACCCCGCAGCAGGCCGCCGCCGAGGTGGCAGAGCGGGCCGGGTCGATCGCCGCCCAGACCCACCAGCAGATCGCCGGCGTCATCGAGAACATGGCATGGCTGCCCTGCCCGCACTGCGACGAGCGGATCGCGGTCTTCGGCGAGGGCGGCGGCCAGACCGTGGCCGACGCGCTGACCCGGACGCTCGGCGCCCGTGTGCCGCTGCTCGGCCAGGTGCCGATCGACCTGCGGCTGCGCGAGGGCGGCGACGAGGGCAAGCCGCTCGTCCTGACCGACCCCGACGCGCCGGCGGCGGCCGAACTGCGCCGCATCGCGGCCGAACTCGGCAAGAAGCCGGGCGGCAGCCTCAAGGGCCGCAAGCTCGACCTCTCCCCGATCAAGCACTGATCCACTCACCCTGGAACGGCCGCCGTGACCGTACGGCACAGCGTGACGGCGGCCGGGAGTGAGTGACTTTTTGAAACTGATCGAACGCTGCTATGCGGGGCGGGGCGTGAGCCGTACGACGACGGACTGTGCGGCCCAGCGGTCGATCAGCCCGGCGGCGTCGTGGGCGTTGAGCCGTTCCTTGGCCAGTGCCGCCACCGTCTCCCCGGCCGCCGCCTGGTCGACGACCTCGACGGAGGCGGGGAAACGGACGAGTTCTGCGCCGTTGTCCTTGCTCCGGAGGGTGATCTCGACCTCCGGCGACTCGGTCAACCCGGGAAGGGGCTGCTCCCCGCCGCCGGTCACCACGTAGATCGCCCCTTCGTGCCACATGTGCCAGGCCAGCCGCGGCCCGGACGGGAGTGCGATCCACAGCACGCTCGACTTCTTCGCGCCCTCTTCGATCAGCCCCAGGCTCATGCCCTCAGCCTCTCACGCCGTCTCAAGCAACCCCCCCCCGTGATCTTGCGAATACTCGCAACAAGCATCTTTGACCTGCATGAACAACTTTTGTGATCTTGCAGAAACTCGCAGCTGATGCTGCTGACCTGCGCGAACTCCCTCCGTGATCTTGTAACTGCAAGGTCACGGAGGGAGTTCGCGCAGGTCGAGTCGCTGATCGATATATTTCTGCAAGATCACGAAATGGGAATGGGCAGGTCGGAGGGGATGCGTGCGAGAATTCGCAAGATCACGGCATCTCTCTCTTTTTCCTGGGGATCAGCGGTTGGCGAGCTTCCAGGCCGCGGGGAGCAGGCCGGCGGCCACGGCGATCTTGAGGAGGTCGCCGAGTACGAACTTGCCGGCTCCCTCCACCAGCGCGGTCCCGAGGTCGAGGCCGGTCACCGCCACGAGCACCGGCAGGCCGAAGGCGTAGATGACCAGGTTGCCCAGGACCATCGTGCCGACCGTGCGGGCCACCGTACGGTCGCCGCCGCGCTGTGCGAGCCACCCGACGAGCGACGCCGCTGCGATGAAGCCGAGCACATAGCCGAACGTCGCACCGCCCAGCCCGCTCGCGCCCCCGGCGAACCATGGGACTCCGGCCGCCCCGACCGCCATGTAGAGGAGCATGCTGAGGAATGCGCGGTTCATGCCGAGGGCGGCGCCGACCAGGACCACGGCGAACGTCTGACCGGTCACGGGAACGAGCCCGCCGGGGAGCGGCACGCTGATCTGCGCGGCCAGGCCGGTGAGTCCCGCACCGGCCACGACGAGTACGGCGTCGCGCACGCGTGCGGCGGTGCTGCCGGGAACGGCGGGGATGAGGTCGGACAGCACGGCGGGGCGGACCCCCGCGGTGGCGGTGGCGTTGGCCATCGATCACTCCTAACACGACTGCGCGGTCGTCTCCGCGGCCCGGCCGGTGCCCTTTCCTGGCCCGCACGGCACGGAGACGGCTTCTACCGTTGACCATTCTTGGCCGAGCCGTGGCGGGAGCCGTACGAGCAGAGGACCAAGAACATCTGATGTGATTTGTAGGGATCCGATAGCCGGGGCCGGGCCATACCGGACGCCCGGCCGGAAACACTTGTAGCAGTTCTACCAAGCGTGTGTCAGATCGACCCCGCCGGCCGGAGCCGGGAGGACATCGCTAGCGTGGAGCCCATGCGTGCTCGACGTTCCTGCCTGGCGGTGCCGGGCAGCAATCCCCGCTTCATCGAGAAGTCCCGCGGGCTGGCGACCGACGAGATCTTCCTCGATCTTGAGGACGCGGTCGCGCCCGATGCGAAGGAGGCGGCGCGTAAGAACGTCGTCGGCGCGCTGCGCGAGGGCGGCTGGACCGGCAGGATCGTCGCCGTCCGCGTGAACGACCTGACCACGCGGTGGACCTACCGCGACGTCATCGAGATCGTGGAGGGCGCCGGCGACCGGCTCGACTGCGTGCTGCTGCCGAAGGTCGCCGACGCCTCGCACGTGGTCTGGCTGGACACGCTGCTGAGCCAGATCGAGCGGGCGACCGGGCTGCCCGAGGGCGGCATCGGGATCGAGGCCCAGATCGAGAACGCCGCGGGGCTCGTCAACGTGGACGCCATCGCCGCCGCCTCGCCGCGCCTGGAGGCGCTGGTGTTCGGCCCGGCGGACTTCATGGCCTCGATCGGCATGCGGACGCTGGTCGTCGGCGAGCAGCCGCCGGGGTACGGCGAGGGCGATGCCTACCACTACGTCCTGATGCGGATCCTGATGGCGGCCAGGGCACACGATCTGCAGGCGATCGACGGGCCGTATCTGCAGATCCGCGATCTCGACGGACTGCGCGGGGTGGCCGGCCGATCGGCGGCGCTGGGCTTCGACGGCAAGTGGGTGCTGCATCCCGGCCAGGTGGACGTGGTCAACGAGGTCTTCTCGCCCTCCCAGCGGGATTACGACCACGCGGAGATGATCCTCGAGGCGTACGAGTACCACACGACGGTCGAGAAGCGGGGCGCCGCGATGCTCGGCGACGAGATGATCGACGAGGCGTCCCGCAAGATGGCCCTGGTCGTGGCCGCCAAGGGCAGGGCCGCCGGCCTCGCGCGCACCACCGTCTTCGTCCCGCCCCCGTCCGCGTAGGCGCCGTCACCCCCGCCGCCGGTCGTGAGTGACCCGCCGAGTGGGGTATGAACGGTGGATGCACCCGCCGCCCTACCAGTGGCCGCCGCCCGCTCGCATGCCATGGGCCATGCCGCCCCCGCCGGCCGTGCGGTACGACCAACTGGCCCGCACACCGCTGCACCGCTGGTGGCGGCCGATCCTCGGCACGCTGGCCGGGGTGGGCGGTTTCCTGGTCATCTCGTTCGGGATCGTCATGGCGGCGTGGACGGTCGCGGCCCTGGCGCGCCTCCCCCTCGTGATGAGCGGGGACCGGATGTTCGTCGATCCCCTCCTCGACCTCGGCTTCCATCTCACCGTGATCGCGCTGGCCATTCCGGTGGTGTACGGCGTGGCGTGGGCGATCCAGCGTCGCCCGGCGGGGACGCTCTCGTCGGTCGTCGGCCGGCTTCGCTGGGGCTGGCTGGCCCGCTGCGTGCTCATCGCGGTCGCGGCCGTCGTGCTCGGCCAGCTCGCCGAGGTGGCGACACTGCTGCTCACCGGGGTGGACCCGGCGTACCGCTGGGCCGGCTGGGAGGCGTTCCTGCCCGCGATGGCGGTCATCTTGGTGCTCGTGCCCTTCCAGTCCGCGGCCGAGGAGTACATGTTCCGCGGGTGGGTCATCCAGGCCTTCGGCGCTTATCTGCGCAATCCCTGGCCTGGCATTCTGCTGGGCGCGGGGGCCTTCGCCACCTTGCACGGTTACACCGACTGGGGGATCGCGTACGTCTTCGGGTTCGGGGTGCTGATGGGGTGGCTGGCGATCCTCACCGGTGGGCTGGAGGCGGCCATCGCGCTGCACGCGACGAACAACGTCGCGGCGTTCGGCGTCGTCGCCGCGTCGGGAGATCTGAACAACGCACTCCAACAGGGTGAGCTGCCCTGGCAGTCCGTCGTCGGCACCGTTGTGCAGTTCGCGGTGTACGGCGCCGCGGTCGTAGTAATCGCCCGAAAGAGGGCAATTCAGGCCCTCTCTAGATAAATCTGACCGTGGAGGTCTGGTCGAGGCGACGTTCCCGTGGTGCTCTGGATTGGTGTTCGGGTATCACAGTGATCACGTTCGCCTCGCCTCACCCCCGGTGAAACGGCCCGGCACACCCCCCAGGAGGTACTGAACGTGACCCCGGGCGGCCCCCACGAGCCTGACCGTCCGCCCGCCGAGGGCGACGATCACAGGACGTCACCTCCGGCGGCCGGTGAGCGTCCCCAGGCGCCGCCGACGCTGCATCACGAGCCCCCGGCTCCGTCCCCCTGGGCGTCACCGCCGTTCGCCGCTCCCTTACCGGAGGGCCCGGAGCCGGCGGCGGGTGCGGAACCGTCGCGGTGGCCTCTCGCCGAGACCGAAGAGTTCGAGGGGATCCGCGAGCTGAAGGGGATCTGGGGGTCGGCGGGGAGCCGGGAGCCCGAGGGAATTCAGGGACTCGGAGGCATGCGGGAGCACGGCACGGCCCATGATCCCGGTGGGACGGATCCCGGTGGGACGGACCCGGGTGGGACACAGGACGGCGGATGGCCCGATGGCCTCGAACCGGACGCGTGGGCGCCGCGGCCGAATCCCGCCCGTCCGTCCGGGCACAGGACGGGGCGCAGTCCGTACGCCGCGCCGTACGGCATGGCCCAATCGGGACGGGCTCAGCCGGAGTCGGGCCACGGCCGCACGCCGGACCCGGCGCGCCAAACCGAAACCGGGACCGGGACCGGGGCGCCCGGGAAGAGGCGACGCCTGGTGACGCGGCCGGACAAGTTGGTGGCCTCCGGGCGGAGGCCGCGGGCATCGCAGGGCCGGCCGCCGACGGAGGGCGGGCTCTCGGCGCAGGATCGGCCACCGGTGCGGGACGAGTCGCCGTGGCCGACTCCGCGGACATCACCGTGGGGGAGTGCGGAAGAACCGGAGCGGACGTCCTGGGAGGGCACGGGCGAGGGTCCCGATGACACCGGAGGGTCCGGCGACGAGCCGATCGAGCCGCCCGGCCGCCGAGGCCGTACGGCGCCGCATCCGGTGTGGGGTTCCGGCGGCAGGCCGGGGCCGAGGCGTCGTCCCCTCGTGGTGGCGGCGGTCCTGCTGGTGGCCGCGGCACTCGGCGTGGTGGTGGTCAACCGCGTCGGCGGTCCCGACGGTGCCGGGCTCACGCTGGCGGCGGGGGAGGGCCGTTCCGCCGATGCCGCTTTCACGGCGCCCGGCCTGTCCGGCAGCGGCTCCAGCCAGGTGCTCAACGCCATCGCCTCGGCGGGCTCGACGATCGTGGCGGCGGGCAGCGACACCACGGGCCCCGTCCCGAAGCCGCTGTTCCTCGTCTCCGCCGACGGCGGCGGACACTGGGAGCTGGGCAGGATCACGGGCTTCGAGGGAGGCTCCGCCGGATATGAGCCGGCCGCCGGGGCGGTCGGCCGGTTGGCCGGGGGCGCGGGCCGGTGGCTGGCGGTGGGCACGGACGTTCCGGGCCGGGCGGGCGGGCCGGCCGAGCCGTCCGGTCGCTCGGCCGGTCAGGGCGGCTGGGCGAACCCGGCGGCCGCACGCGGGATGTGGGTCTCCTCAGACGGCAGATCCTGGACGGCCGTGGGCGCCGACCGGCTGACCGAGTTCTGGAGTCAGGACAGGATCACCGATGTGACGCGGACCGCGACCGGCTTCCTCGCCGTCGGGGTCACCGTGCTGAGCGACGGCACGGCCGGCCCGGTGGCCTGGGTGTCGCCCGACGGCACGAGCTGGACCAGGGTGGACGCCGACCGGCTCGGCTCGGGTCGCATGGCGCGGGGGATCCGGGCGGTGGCCGCCAGGGGAGACAGGGTGGTGGCGCTGGCGGAACCGGCCTCGAACGCCGACCGGGGCCCGGTCGTCCTCCACTCGGACGACGGAGGCCGCAGCTGGCGCCGTACGACCGGAGCCCTCCCCGGCGTCCGCCCGGAGCCCGGGACGCTCACCACGACGAAGAAGGGCTTCCTGCTGGTCCCGATCCGGCAGAAGCCGGCGTCCGGGGACGTACGCGCGCACTGCTCGCGCGACGGTGTCCGGTGGAGCCGGTGCGGGAAGATCGGACGGCTGGGCCCGGACGGGACCGGCGTGCGGGGTCTCACCTCGTCCGCCGCCGGAGTCGCCGCCGTCGTCGAGTACGCCTGGGAGAAGTACGCCGTCTACACCAGCACGGACGGACACCGCTGGACCAGGGGTGCGAACCTGGGGGAGATCCCCGGCACGCTGCGCGGGCTGACCATCACCGACGGCGGCCTGCTGGTGGCGAGCGGGGACGAACGCGGCCCGGGCGACGTCGAGAACCTGCCCGTCCTGATCACGGTCCGGAAGGGCGGGGCGGCCAGGCCCGTGCCACTGGGGGAGATCGCCGGGCTCGACCGGACGGTCCGGGAACCGGTGGACATCGCCGCGGCCGGCGGCGTGTTCGTGGCGGTGGGGTCGGCGAACGGCGACGCGGCGATCTGGACGAGCGATGACGGCGGGGCGAGCTGGACGGAGGCCGGCTCCGCCGACCTGCTCGGCGGCCCGGGACGGCAGGCCCTGAGCGGGGTGACACACGGCCCGTACGGCTGGCTGGCGGTCGGCGGCGCCACGACGGATCCGGCGGTGACCCGGCCGCTGCTGGTGACCTCGGCCGACGGCACGACGTGGCGTCCCGGCCCCACGCTCAAGGTCGATCCCGGCCATTTCCTGCTCGCGCCGCGTGTCGTGGCGGCGGGTCAGAAGGGATACGTCCTCGCGGGTGAGGACCACGGCTCGGCCGGAATGGTGCCCGCCCTGTGGTTCAGCCCCGACCTGAAGCGGTTCACCCGCGTGCCGCCCGCGCGGATGCCCGCCGGAGGCGCCGGGGTGCGCATCGCCGACGTCGCCGCCATGTCGTACGGCTTCGTCGCCGTGGGCGGAGCGGGCACGGCCGACCGGGAGGCGGGCGTCGTGTGGGTCTCCCCCGACGGTCTCAACTGGACCTCTCGCGGCAGGGTGCTCCCGCAGGGCGCCCGGTCGGCCGGGCTGCGCCACGTCGTGACCACCGAGTCCGGGGACGTCGTGGTGATCGGCGTCGCCGTCACCGGCGAGGGCCCCCGGCCGTTCTCCGCGCGTGCCGACTCGGCGTCGGCCTCGGCCGCCGTGACCGGCGAGGCGGGCGACGGCGGCATGGAATGGGAGTACGGCAGCCTGCCGGCGGAGGCGGGAGCGACCGTGTTCGACGTCACCGCGACCCGCGGCGGGCTGGTGGCGGTCGGATCGTACGGCCCGGCGGCCGAGGGTGACAGCGCCGCGTGGATCTCCGGGGACGGCCTCGGGTGGACCCGCAGCACGCTCACCTCTGACGGTTCGAGCGGATCGGGCGCCCGGCCGCTCGGCGGACCGGGGGCTCAGTGGCTCGGCACGGTCGCGGTGTCGGGCGAAGCGGTGGTGGCCATCGGCAGATCCCCCGCCAGAACCGGCGATCACCTCACGGTCTGGCGCAGCCGGGTGACCGGGGAGGATCGGTGAGCCCGCCGTCCTCCGCGTGGCCCGGCAGCACGCCCCATTCGGACAGGGCGTCGAGGAGGCCGCTCGTCAGCGGGAGCCGTACGAGATCGGCGCGCTCGCACCAGCGCGCGTCCGCAGCGTCGTCACCGGGAGAGAGCGGGCCCGGCGGATCGGCCGTCGCGACGTAGTCGTGGATCTCGTAGGTGACGCCTCCGGGCCCGGGACGTTCGACGGCGCCCGCCCACCTGTCCACGACGACATCGAGGCCGGTCTCCTCGCGAAGCTCGCGCCGGACCGCCTCGACGTCGGTCTCGCCCGGCTCGACCCGCCCGCCGGGCAGCGACCAGCTGCCCTGCGCCGGTGGGTGGCCGCGGCGGACCAGCAGCAGGCGACCGCTGTCGTCCAGGACGATCGCCCCCACGCATCTGATGAACCGCACATGCCCAAGATTACGACTAGATAACGGGAAAAGCCTTGACGTTGGGCGTGTCTCCGAAGCACCGTGAATACTTGTGAGAACCGCGCCTGCCTGCCCGCGGTGCTTCGGGCCGCTGCACGAACCGAGCGTCTGGTCCAGCGCCTGGCGTTGCGCCGCGCACGGTGACGTGCTGCCGTTGCAGCCTCCCCGGCGCCCGTCCGAGGCCGCGGCCGAGGCCATCCGGCAGGCCGCCCGGGTCCCCGTCTGGATTCCCTGGCCACTGCCCGTGGGCTGGCTGGTCACCGGTTTCGCCGAGGTGGGGGACGAGCGCAGCGGGGTGCGGGCGAGCGTGGTCGCGCTGACCGGCCCGTCGATCACTTCCGGTCCTGCGGACATGCTGGTCATCGCCGAGGAACCCGGGGTGGGGCTCGGAGCCGCCTTCGCCGGACTGCCGGGCCCTGATCCCGGCGTCGGCTTCGACGCCGGTCCGCCGCACGCGAAGATCGATGTACGGGGTCACCCGACGGCCCTGTGGTGTGCCGGCGAAGTGCCGGAGGATCGGGCCGTCTACGTCGGGGAGGCGCTCGGCAACTGGTTGTGGGCGATCGTCTGGCCCGCCGAGGTCGGGTGCTTCGTCGCACTGGCCAACCTGACGCTCCGAGACCTGCGAGACCACGATCAGGCGCTCGATCTGCCGTTCGGCGCCTTCTCACCACGTCTCGACGGCGACACTCTCTGAGGCCGGAACGGTAGTAAGGTTCTGAGCCGTGACAGCGCGCATCGAACGAGTCGTGACCTCGGGCCCGGTGGAGATCGAGGGCGTCGAGCACAAGGTCGAGAACAACACCTGGATCATCGGTGACGACGACGAGGTCATCGTGATCGACCCCGCACGGGACGCGGAGAAGATCCTCGAGAAGGTGGGCGACCGGGAGGTCCTCGCGGTCATCTGCACCCATGGCCTGCCCGACCACGTCGGGGGCGCCATCGAGACGGCCGCCAAGGACGAGGCGGTCGTCGCGGTGCATCCCAAGGACAGGCGCCTGTGGCGGCAGACCTGGGAGGAGACCTGGCCCGACATCGAGATGGAGGACGAGGGCCTGTTCGCCGTCGCCGGTGTCGAGCTCGAGGTCCTGACCACGCCGGGGGTGACCGCCGGAGGCGTGTCGCTCTACTGCGAGGAGCTGGGCGCGGTCTTCACCGGGAAGACGCTGCTCGCCGATGGTCCGGGTAAGCTCGGCGGGGAGTACCCCGCGCTCGCCGACCAGCTCACCGCGATCGGCGAACGGCTGTTCACGCTGCCGCACGAGACGCGTGTGCTGCCCGCGCACGGCGAGGAATGTCTCATCGGTGATCTAGAGCCCCAGTTCGACCAGTGGCTGTCGGGATCGCTCACCGGGGCGGACGAGAGCGAGCCCGAGACGACGCCACTGCTGGACGGCAAGAGCGCGGCCGGCATCAAGCTGAACCTCGACGACTAGCGGAGGCGGCGCGAGGGACAGGGATCGGGCGGATCGGTCATGGAGCAGCTCGGCCTCGACGGAATGCCGCGGCGGCTTTACAGCTGTACGCCGTCGCGGCTGAACTCGTGGCTGGACTGCGCGCGGCGTTATCGCTTCACCTATCTCGACCGGCCGGCGCCGCCCAAGGGGCCGGCCTGGGCGCACAACAGCCTGGGAGCCTCGGTCCACAACGCGCTGGCCGCCTGGTGGCGGGAGCCGTACGAGCGGCGCACCCCGCTCATGGCGGCCATCCTCCTCACGAACGGCTGGATCGGCGAGGGCTTCCGGGACGCCGAGCAGTCGGCGTTATGGCGGGACCGGGCCCGTGACATGGTGTCCGGGTACGCCTCGACCCTCGACCCCTCCGACGAGCCCATCGGCGTCGAACGTGTCGTCGCCACGAGGACGGCCGTCATCGCGGTGTCCGGGCGGGTGGACCGGCTCGACCGCCGGGGTGACGAACTGGTCGTCGTGGACTACAAGACCGGCAGACGCCCGCTGACCACGGAGGACGCCAGGTCCTCGATCGCGCTGGCCGTCTACGCGATCGCCGCGACGCGCATGATGCACCGGACCTGCCGCCGGGTGGAGCTCCATCACGTTCCGACGGGCGCCGTCATCGAGTGGGAGCACACCGACGAGTCGCTGGGCCGCCACCTGCGCCGGGCCGAGGAGATCGCCCAGGAGGCGGCAGCGGCCGACGACGCCTACCGCGCCTGGGCGGGCGGACAGGGCAGGGGCGGTCGCCGGTCGGCGGATCGTGGCGTCGCCGCGGCGAAGACGCCGCCACCCGAGATCGACGAGCTGTTCCCGCCGAGACCCGGACCGCTGTGCTCCTGGTGCGACTTCCGCCGGCACTGCGCCGAGGGGCAGGCCGCGGCGCCGGAGCGTCTCCCCTGGGATGGCCTCGGCGACGAGTGATCCGGTGGCGCTGCCCCCGCCGGCGCTTCCGTCACATGTGCTGCGGCTGGAGCAGACGGCTCTCCGCCATGTTCCAGAACCGGTTGAGCGCCGCCGCCGTTGTCTCGGGGGCCTCCACGGCGGGAGAGTGGACCGCACCCGGGACCACCACGCACTCGGCGTCGAGCCGGTGCGCCATCTCCGCCTGCAGCAGCGGCGGCCAGCCGTCGTCGTGTTCGCCGTACAGGACCAGGACGTCGAGGTCGTGCCCGACCAGTTCGGCCACGCGGTCGGGCGCGTTCAGCACCTCCTCGGCCATCACCTGGAGGCCGAGTGGGTGATTGGCCAGCAGTCGCTTGCGCAGGAAGGACACGATCTCGTCGGAAACCCCTGCCTGGAGCGCCTCGGGTTCGAGCCGGTTGGTCCAGATGTAGTCGATGCCGTACTCGGGCAGTTCGGCCAGCATCACCCGGCCGACCTGCTCCCGTGGACCGATGATGGCCGCCGGGCCCGAGCTCATCAACGTGAGCGAGGCCGGCCGCGTCATGCCCGTCAGAACGGCCTCCCGGGCGACCAGACCGCCGAACGAATGGCCGAGCAGGTGGACCGGGTCTCCCTGTCCCACCGCCGTGGCGATCGCGCCGACGTCGGCTCCCAGGGCCGCACAGGTGTACGCCCGCGGATCATCGAGGCCCTGGGTTTCGTACTGCCCGCGCATGTCGATCGCGATGACCCGGCGTCCCGCCTGGGCGAGCGTCTGCAGGACCGAGATGAAGTCTTCTTTACTCCCGGTGAATCCCGGTACGAGTAAGGCGGGCCAGCGTTCGGCGACACCGCTGACGGGCCGGGCCTCCAGGGCGGCGAACGAGCCGACCGGAGTCTCGATCTGCCGCGTGCTGACGCCCGGGGGGAGAGCCAGGAATCGTGGCGTGCTCACGAGACCTCCTTCCCGTCAGGGAGCCCTTCGGCCGACGGGCCGGCGACCCGTCTCCTGGACCGTCTGCTGCGGACTCGTGCACTCACGTGGCATCACGATACCGAGAGAAGGCCGTACGGGCACCGGCGAAACCCTTTCGGAGGTTACGATCCGGCACCCGTCCATTCCCTGTCCGGCGTTGGGCCGGTCACCCCCGCGGCCGGCCCCTCGCGATGTCCGTCACCTGGTGCGGCGAGTCTGGGATCGGTTCGAACGCCGCCGCTGCTGCTGCTGGTTGATTCGCTCGGTCGCCGCCGAGGGGGCGAGATCGTCGTCGTCGGTCGCCAGGTCGGGAGACTTGAACACCACGACGAACGGGCTGGGCGGGATGATCCGCTCCGGCTCGGGCCGCCGGGCCGCCGGCGGTTCGCCGGTCGCGTCCTCGTCCGCCTCGATGTCGTCTCCCGCGCCGTCGTCATACGCTGCGCTGTCATACGCCGTGTCGTCGGAGGGGTGGGCGTCGTCTGTCGTGCCGCCGACGGCCGCGGGAGCGTCCGCCTCGGGCACGGCGGGGCCGACCTCGGCCAGCGCGTCGCTGAGCGCGGCCGCGTTGGCGCCCCTGCGGCTGCGCCTGCCCGCCGCCGTCTCCACCGTCGCCTCGTCGAGATCGGGCGCCTCCGGCGTGAGCGTGCTCTGCCGCTCCGCCGTGGCGTCCGCCTCCTGCGGGCGCCCGCCGCGGGTGCGGCGACGCTCCCGGGTGCGGGCGGGACGCTCGCGGCGCTCCTCCCGCTCCGTCCGGCCACGCCGGTCCGCCCGGTCCCGCGAGCGCGTACGACCGGTCTCGCCGAGATCCTCGAGGTCCTCCGCCTCGAGTCCGGCACGGGAGCGGCTGGCCCGGGGCAGGACGCCCCTGGTCCCCTCGGGGATGCCGAGATCGGTGTAGAGGTGGGGCGAGCTGGAGTAGGTCTCGACCGGCTCGGGGAAATCCAGCCCGAGCGCGTTGTTGATGACCTTCCAGCGGGTCAGCTCGGTCCACTCGACGAAGGTCACCGCCACGCCGGTGCGTCCGGCCCGGCCGGTACGGCCGATGCGGTGGACGTAGGTCTTCTCGTCCTGGGGACAGTCGTAGTTGACCACGTGGGTGACGTCGTCGATGTCGATGCCGCGTGCGGCGACGTCGGTCGCGACCAGCACGTTGATCTTGCCGTTGCGGAACGCGCGCAGCGCCTGCTCCCGCTGCCCCTGCCCGAGATCGCCGTGCACCGCCGCCACCGCGAAACCCCTGCTGTGCAGCTGCTCGGAGACCATGTCGCAGGCACGCTTCGTCTCGCAGAACACCATCGTCAGCCCGTTGCCGGTGCTCTGGAGCAGCCGGGCAACGATTTCGATCTTGTCCATGCGGTGGGTGCGGTAGACGAACTGCGTCGTCAGCGTGGTGGGCTCGGCCTCCGCCGTGACGTTCCCCGCACGCACGTTGGTGGGGCGGGTGAGATAGCGGCGCGACAGCGCGACGATCTCGCCGGGCATGGTGGCCGAGAACAGCATCGTCTGCCGCTTCTCGGGAACGAGCTTGATGATGCGCTCGATGTCGGGGAGGAAACCGAGGTCGAGCATGCGGTCGGCCTCGTCCAGGACGAGCATGGTCACCTGACCGAGATCGAGGTGCTTCTGCTTGACCAGGTCGAGCAGCCGCCCGGGGGTGCCGACGATGACGTCGACACCGCTCTTGAGCGCCTCGATCTGCGGCTCGTACGCCCGCCCGCCGTACACGGTGAGGATCCGCGAGCCGAGCTTGCCGGAGGCGAGGACCAGGTCCTCGGTCACCTGAAGGGCGAGCTCCCGGGTCGGCACCAGGACCAGACCGCGCGGCTTCTTGCGGTTCTTCCTGGGCTTGCCGACCAACTGGAGCATGGGGACGCCGAAGGCATAGGTCTTGCCGGTGCCGGTCCGCGCCTGGCCGATGACGTCCTGACCCGCGAGGGCCAGGGGGAGCGCCATCTCCTGAATCGGGAATGGTGAAGTTATGCCCTCGGTCTCGAGCGCATCGGCGATCTCCGGGATGACTCCCAGGTCTCGGAACGTCGTTGTCAGCGTCGCCTGCCTAAATCAGTGCGAAGGGCGGCCCTCCGGGACATCCGGCCGGCAGATCGATCCCGGTCCGGGCCCTCGCGGACAGTCGCGCCCTCGTCGTCATCAGCGACCGCGACATCCGATTCTGGGGACTCCGGAACACGGGCCTCAGATCGACACGTGCTCCAGGTCGACACGTGCCCAGGGACGGACACAATGCGGTCGCACCTTCAAGAGACCAGTCTACTCGATACCACAACCCCGAACCGATTTCCGGGTGTTCTCGACCAGAAGTTCCCTCCGTCCGGCGGAGTCGCCGGGCGTCTCGTTCCCCGGGGCGGCGCGGCCCGGCCGTACCCTGACACCTATGACTGATTCCGCTCCCGCTCCCGGGGTCGTCGACCTCCTGGGCATGCTGGCGTACGCCGAGCTCACCGCGTTCCTGCGCATGGCGGAGGATGCCGCGCTACTGGCGCCCAGCCTCACCGACAGGGCGGCGCTCGGCGACCTGGCGGCCATGGAGTACGGCCATTTCCGGAGGCTGCGTGACCGGCTGGCGTCGCTCGGGGCGGATCCGGAGGAGGCGATGGCGCCGTTCGTCGAGGCCATTGACGGCTGGCATGCCCAGACGAAGCCGAAGGACTGGCACGAGGCTCTGGTCAAGGTGTACGTGGGCACCGGCGTCGCCTGGGACTTCTACCGGGAGATCGCGCGGCGGGCCGAACCCGCGATCAGGGGGCTGGTCGACGAGGTGCTGGCGGACAAGGACCGCTCCGAGTTCGCGGTGGAGCGGGTGCGTGCGGCGATCGAAGCGGACCGCCGGTTGAGCGGGCGGCTGGCGTTGTGGGCGCGCCGGATGGTGGGGGAGGCGCTCAGCCAGGGGCAGCGGCTCGCGGCCGCCCGACCCGAGCTCGCCACGCTGCTGGTCGGCGACGGGGAGGGCGAGGACCTGGCGGAGATCGGCCGGCTCTTCGCGCGGCTGACCGAGGAGCACGGCAAGCGGATGGCGGCGATCGGGCTGACCCCCGGTCCCTGAGGGCGACTCTGAGCCCGAGCCCGGTCCCTGAATCTGAGTCCTGAATTTCGGGTTTTTCCGTTTCCGGGGCGATCCATCTCCTCATCGAGCGGCATAACGGCGCCGAACGGTTGTACCGTGCGAGACATGAGGGCCTCGCGCCGCTACGGCAGTTCCTTGACAAGATGTGGGCCGAATCGCTGGACTTCGCGCGCCGTGCTACGGAGAGGAAGCGCGGGGTGTCCGACCATCAGTCGTGGCCGGGACGATCCCCATCTGGGGATCCCGGTCCGTCGCCCACGCGGCTGCCGCTACCGACGCCACTGAGAGGCGGCCGTCCCGGGGAGTCGTGCCGGGAGGGGCCGAGGTCCCGGCGAAGCCCTTCTCGCCGGGCCCTTCGTCTGCGGTCCTCGTGCCGCGGTCCTCGTGCCGCGGTCCTCGTGCCGCGGTTACTCGTGTCCTCCCGAGCTTCGGCTCCCCGGATCCGCGATCCGATGACCGTGCGGAACGGTCAGAGTGTGCCGCCGAAGCCCACCGTGCGCTGCTCGTCCTCGCCGATCTCGACGAACCCGAGTGAGGCCACGGGGACGACGACGCGGCGGCCCTTGGTGTCGGTGAGCGAGAAGATGCCCTTGTCGGAGGCGAGTGCCTTGCGGAGCTCCTCCTCGATCTGCTCGGCCGACAGGTCGGTCTCCACCACGAGCTCACGATGCACCGACTGGACGCCGATCTTGATTTCCATGGGGCTCCCCTTTCGCGCGGGCCGGTCCATACCCATCGTCGTCGCCGGGGGCCGTGGCGCGTTCTGTGATCGCGTCAAGCGAACAGAAACCTTTTCAACCGATCCGAGGCGGCCGGTTCGGGTCGGGGCGGCCGGTTCGGGAAGGTCGCTCCGGGGTGGTCGGGCCGGGGCGGCCGGTTCGGGGCCTTCGATCCGGGTCAGCCGGTGCGTGGGAAGCCGCTGATGCCGCGCCAGGCGAGCCGCGCCATGAGCTGCGTGGCCGCCTCCTTGGGGATCGAACCCTGGCTGCTCAGCCAGTAGCGAGCGCTGACCTCGGCCATGCCGACGAGACCGACGCCCAGCAGGTGCGCCTCATCGCTGGAGCAGCCCGTGTCCTCCTGGATCACCTGGCTGATCGCCTCGGCGCTCTCGCGCAGTGAGCGTTCCATCCGCTGCCGCACCGGTGCGACGTTGCGCAGGTCGGATTCGAAGACCAGCCGGAACGCCTCGCCCTGGCTCGACACGAAGTCGAAGAACGCGCCGATCGCCGCCTGCACCCGCTGCTTGTTGTCCGTCGTGGAGGCGAGCGCCTGACGGCAGCGGGTCACCATGTCGTCGACATGGACGTCCAGCAGGGCCAGATAGAGTTCCAGCTTGCCCGGGAAGTGCTGGTAGAGCACCGGCTTGCTGACCCCGGCCCGCTCGGCGATCTCGTCCATGGCGGCGGCGTGGTAGCCGTTCTCCACGAACACTTCCTGCGCCGCGCTCAGCAACTGGCGACGGCGGGCCATCCGGGGCAGCCGGGTGCCCCGGGGCTTGGCGTCCGGGGTAGCGGTCACGGCAGTCTCCTAGTGAGGATGAGCATCGGGGGCTCGCCGCCCCGGGGCCACATCCTACGCGCCAGTAAAACGGCTCAGCGATAATCCTCGTCCTCGCCGAGGTCAACCGTACGCTCCTGCTCTGCCACATCGGCAGGGTCGGCTTCGAGCGGGACCCGCTTGGGCCAGCCGGTGTCCTCCGGCACCTTCACGAGCCGGTGCTGCTCGACCGCGTCCGCCTCCGGTGCCTCGATCGAGATCTCCCCAATCACCTCATCGGGGTCTACTTCGGACATCTGGCCATCCTCCCGTTCTGAAAGATCCGCTGTGAAACGGCCTGCTGTGAAAGGGGCTGCTCTGAAACGGTCTCGCCATGTCAGGTCCACACTATGGCCCGGTTGCCCACGAAGGCGTGTCCTAAGCGTGCGCGTCCACGAACAGGTCGCCGTGTTCCGCCACCCGGCCGAGTACGTCGGAGGCGGTGAACACGAGGTCCTCCGGGCCCTCGCATTCCTCGACCTCCTCCCACGTCAGCGGAGTGGAGACGGTGGGGAGGCGGTCGGCGCGCAGGGAGTAGGGCGCGACGGTGGTCTTCGCCGGGTTGTTCTGGCTCCAGTCGATGAAGACCTTGCCCGGTCTGGCCTTCCTGGCCATCACGCTGGTGATCCCAGGATCGTGGGACTCCAACTTCCGGGCCAGCGCCTTCGCGTAGTCGGAGGTGCCGAAACCCCGGTCCCACGGCACATAGAGCTGCATGCCCTTCTTCCCGCTGGTTTTGGGGAAGCCGTCCAGGCCGTCGCCCGCCAACGCCTCCCTGAGCAGCATGGCGACCCGGCAGCACTCCACTATGGTGGCCGGCGCGCCGGGGTCGAGGTCGAAGACGAGCGTGTCGGGCGGCAGCGGGCCGCCGTCCGGCGAGACCCGCCACATCGGGACGTGCACTTCCAGCGCGGCCAGGTTGGCGTAATAGACCAGCGTCGGCAGATCGCAGATGACGGCGAACTCGATCTTCTCCCGGTTCTTGGTGCTGCCCGGCACGGGCAGGGTCACGGTACGGACCCAGTCCGGCGTGTGCGCGGGCGCGTTCTTCTCGAAGAAGAACTGGCCGTCGACGCCGTCGGGGAAGCGCTTGACCGTCAACGGACGGTTTCCGATGTGCGGGAGCATGACGTCGGCGATCTTGGTGTAGTAGTCGATGACCTCGGCCTTGGTGAAGCCGGCGTCGGGATAGAGGACCTTGTCCAGATTGGTCAGCACCAACTCCCGGTCCTCGACCCGCACCAGCACCTTCCGCGTCATGCCCGCACAGCACCTCCGCCGGTCTCCCGCCCCGGTGGCGTAGGCCATGTGCGTGGTCCCGCCCCGGGTACGGCTCCCCCCATTGTGGGTACCTGCCCATGAGGTGAGTCTGTTCAATCACGTCTGGCGATATTCGAACTCAGAGACGAGAATGTGGCTATGCGCAGCATCTGGAAGGGCGCCATCTCGTTCGGGTTGGTCACCATCCCCGTGAAGCTGTATTCGGCGACCGAGCAGAAGGACGTCACGTTCCACCAGGTGCACCAGGCGGACGGTGGGCGGATCAAGTACAAGCGGGTCTGCTCCCTCGACGGTGAAGAGGTTCCGTACTCGGAGATAGCCAAGGGATACGAGCTCGCCACGGGTGAGATCGTCGTGCTGACCGAGGACGACTTCGCCGAGCTGCCGCTGACCACGTCCCGCCGGATCGACGTGCTGCAGTTCACCCCCGCCGAGCAGATCGACCCGATCTACTTCGCCAAGTCGTACTACCTGGAGCCCGAGGCCCAGGGGACCAAGCCGTACGTCCTGCTGCGGGACGCGCTGGAACGCTCGGGGCAGGTCGCGGTGGTGAAGGTCACGCTGCGGCAGCGCGAGTCGCTGGCGACCCTGCGCGTGCGCGACGGTGTCTTCGTGCTGGAGACCATGCTCTGGCCGGACGAGGTGCGCGTGGCGGAATTCGCGTTTCTCGAGGAGGACGTGGAGGTCCGCCCCCAGGAGCTGAAGATGGCCGAGTCCCTGATCGAGACGATGGTGGCCGACTTCGACCCCGCAGAGCATCGGGACGCCTACCGCGAGGCGCTGCAGGAGGTCATCGAGGCGAAGGTGGCGGGCAAGGAGATCGTCGCTCCGGAGGCGCCGGCCGAGGGACGCCCGGCCGTGGACCTCATGGCCGCGCTGCGGGCGAGCGTCGAGGCCGCCAAGAAGGAGCGTGAGGGTACGGCGGCGGCCGGAAAGCGCAAGGCGTCGGCCGGGAAGACCCGCGGGAAGACCTCGGAGAAGGCCGCGGAGAAGGTGACGGAGAAGGCTGCGGAGAAGGCTGCGGGCGAGGAGAAGAAGACCCCGGCGAAGGGGAGGACCCGCCGCACGGCCTGACCCACACGCGCCCCCTCCCCGTGATCTTGCAGTTTCTCGCAGGGATGCCCCCTGACCTGCATGAGTCAATCTAGTGATCTTGCAGTTTCTTGCAGGAATGCCGCCCGACGTGCGCGGATGCGTTAGCCGATCTCGCAGTTGGCGGCGCCGCGCATGGGGCGGCTCCGGCGGCCGATGGCTCGCCGGAGCACGGTTCTCAGTGGTTGTGGCGATTTCGGTCGTGACGATGACGTTCCAGCGGATTTCCGGTTGGACGGATCCGCCTGCCGACCCCGGGCCGAGGGCGGCAGCCGCTACCTCGGCCCGGGCTTCGGATGCCATTCCTCAGAGCCGAGGATCAGTCGAAGTCATCGTCGCTGTCGATGTCCACGACCGCGTCCGGACCGGCGAAGATGGTGGCGGCCCGGTTGCTCTTGTGGATGCGGCGCTTGTCCACGTGAGTGGGCCGCCAGTAGTTGAGGTTGGCGTTGTGGTTGCGGAGCTTGTTGCGGTTGCAGTTACGGCCGCGGCAACCGTGGCCCCAGCCCCATCCACAGCCGTTGGTCGCGCTAACGACGGTGGTCGTGGCCGCGGCGGCGGTGGTCGCGGTGGTGGCGGCGAGGGCGAGGGACCCTCCGGCCAGTGCCGTACTGATCGCCAGGCCGGTGATGACGTTTCGGAATTTGGGCATTGCGTTCCTCCTTGCAAGGATGGATCGCCCTGTTAGCGGCACTTCCACCGTTTAGGGGAAATGTATGACGATGGGCTTTTTGTCCCTATCGTCCCGCGATGTCTTGATTGCCGAAGCGTCCGAGGTGCAAACCCGGGCGTGCCATCTTTGATGGGTAGTTGCCGCTTTGGGGCAGCGCATATATAAGCCATTGCCCGCTTATTATCCGCAGGTCGATTCCATGGCGACGACCACGGGTATCACCGCCGGCCTGTCGATACGTTTTCCTTGGCCGGCCGTACGTTTCGAATCACCCTTGCGGGTGTCCCGGGCCGCCGTCACGTCGCGGCCGGGCCGCAGGACCCTCGTGTCTGTCCCTCTGAGCGGCCGGATCCCTCCTGGCGTGCCCTGGTCGGAGCGCCACGCGAGGCCGGCGCCGACGGGCCGAGCGGTACGGCGAGGCGGTGTCTCCGTCCCGCCGTCGCTCGACCGGTGAGGCGACGGGATCGGTTGGACGGCGAATCGAGGCAGGACGATGATGAGGATGAAGAGTGATATTCACGACACGGGTCCGCGTCGCCACTCGAGATGAAGTCGGCCGCGATCAGTGTGGCCGAATTCGGCATGCATTATCGACAAAGCGACAAGTGGAAGACGCCTCGACAACGGAAAAGCCCGGGGATATGCGCTCGCGGGGACTTGTCCATTCGGGGAGTAGCGCTCGATCTCTCCTGGATCTTGTTCGAGTGGACGCGCGGCCGCTTCGGTGTCCCCGGTCCGGCGACCGGAAAAGGGCTCCCGGCGGAAATCGCCGGGAGCCCTGGTCATGCGGCTTGTTCATGCCGGTCGAATCCTCCCGGCCCACCTGTCAGCCGATGGGGCTCATCGCGCTGACAAGGCGGACCTGGAGACGCTGCGGCCGGCTTCCTTTCCAGGTGGTGCTGGACTCGAGAACGTGGTGAACGAGTGAACGATCAGACCTCAGCCTGGCCGATCGCGGCGCGTGTACGCCGTACCGCCTGGGCGGCCGCCGCGGTGCGGATGCCGGCGACGGCCACGCCGGTGGGAGCAACACCGACGGGAACGGTCGTGACGACGGTGTTGGTGGCGGTGTTGATCACCGACACCGTGTTCGACACCTGGTTGGTGACGTAGGCGCGGGTGCCGCCCAAGGTGATCGCGACCCCGATCGGGCCGTTCCCGACGGGGATGGTGGCGATGACGGCGTTGGTGGCCGTGTTGATCACCGACACGTTGTTGGAGTTGCGATTGGCCACGTAGACGCGGGTGCCACCGGGCGTGACCGCCACCCCGAAGGGACCGTCCCCGACGGGGACCGTGGCGACGACGGTGTTGGTCGCGGTGTTGATCACCGACACGTTGTCAGATGTCTGGTTGGTGACGTAGACGCGAGTGCCGCCCGGGGTGACCGCCACATCGGTCGGGTTGTTCCCGACGGGGATGGTGGTGATGACGGCGTTGGTGGCGGTGTTGATCACCGACACCGTGTTCGAGCCCTGGTTGGCCACGTAGGCACGGGTGCCGCCAGGAGTGAAGGCCACTCCCCTGGGACTGCTCCCGACGGGGATGGTGGTGATGACGGCGTTGGTGGCGGTGTTGATCACCGACACGTTGTTCGAGACCAGGTTGGTGACGTAGAGGCGGGTGCCGCCCGGGCTGACCACAGCGTCAGTGGGAGTGTTCCCGACGGGGATGGTCGCGACGACGGCGTTGGTCGTGGTGTTGATCACCGACACCGTGTTCGCGTTCGCGTTGGTGACGTAGACGCGGGTGCCGCCCGGGCTGGCCGCCACACCGGTTGGGCTGGTCCCGACGGGGATGGTGGTGATGACGGTGTTGGTGGCGGTGTTGATCACCGAGACGTTGTTCAAGCCTTGGTTGGCCACGTAGGTGACCTGGCGAATCCCCTGCCGTGCCTGTTGTGCGGTACCGGCGGCCGACGCCGACGGCAGGGCCGCCAGCGGTGCGAGTCCGATGGCTACGGCCGCCGCGGTCAGGGACACGCGGAAGCGGGATCGCCATGCCCGACCGCGGGCCTGGCCCGGGGTTTCGGTGCGGCTGGTTCGCACCGTGTTTCTGAGCCAACGCGTGAGCAGCATTGAGACCTCCTGTCGGAATTGCTGGCCCAGTTCTATGTCCTGTACGGAAGGACGCTGCGGGTCAACTCGCCGACTTGGCCGCTCCTGAGGGATGCCTTGATTTTTGAGTGGCACGTTCGTTGGCTATATCGCGAAACCTCGATCTATCAGGTGGTATATGCGGGGTCGTGCCTCACCCGGCTAGATAAATAGGTCCAGGGTGGCATTTATCATACTTCCGACGTCTGCGAATGAACCGGAAGATATCGCCGTACCGCCGGGATCCACACGGAAATGAAGCCCCGCCCGCCACGGTGATTTCCGGTGTCGCCGTGGAACAGGTGGGCGTCGCCGGTGTGTCCGTTCGTGTCCGTACGTCGCCCGCCGGTCCTGGCCGCGTCGTGGGACGCATGATGGAGAGGAGGCGGGGGAGTGGTCCCGGGAGGTGAAAGGGAGGGGAGCGCGCTCACTGGAGTTCGAGGACGAGCGTGGGGGCCGGGTGGTGCGGAAGAGGAGTGGCGGAGGTCAGACCGAGATCCGGGCGGACTGGCACGGTTCGTGGGGTGATCAGCCGGACTGCCATGAAACCGGACTGCCATGAAAGTCGGCAGGGCTCCGGCGAAACATGTTCGCCGGAGCCCTGGTCTCCTATCTGACGCGGGCTCATGCCCACGATGCGGACGAAGCCTCAGAGAGGCCTAGATAGCGGGTGGCAACCTAGTCGCACCTTTTGCCGGTGACCGCCTCTACCGGTCAGATGAGCGGGCCGCGCCGCTCGTTGTTCCGCTGCCTGAGACGCTGCAGGGCGGTCTGGCGGTTGAAGCTGTCGAAGACGTTGATGCTGTTGTCGTTGTTGCGGTTGCCGCCGTCCGCGAACAGCGCCCTCACGAACTCCCTGCGCAGCCTGTCCCTGGCGAAGCGGCCATCGACAAACCCCCCGTCGACACCGTCGACGAACGCGCCGTCGATGAAACCGTCACCGCCGAAACTGCCTTGGACGACGGCGGCGTTGGCGGCCGTGGCGCTCGTGACGACGCCCAGGCCGACAGCTCCGCCGGCGAGCGCTGCCCCGATCGTCAGACCAGCGATGATGTCACGGTATGTGGGCATCGTGTTTCCTCCTTGAAGGATCAATTGCCCCGAATCGTTGACATTTCCTAGAACATTAGGAAATGTGAAGTGATGACCAGATGTGCGGTCATCTCCTGCATTATTTTGATTTCCTGACTCGCCGAGCGATAAACGAGCATCCGAGCCATTTGGCGACTTATTGCTCCACTATAGATCGTTTAGAGGATATTTGCGTCGAATGTCCGCTTTATCCGAGAAAGTGGAGAATTCGCGGCGCCGTTTCCGCTGCCGGCAGGGTCGCCCGGACGCGTGGCTCCCATCGGAGGAGCTCAGTCCTCCTGGTTCCGCTCCCTCAGACGCTGCGGGACGAACTGCCGATTGAAGCTGTTGATGATGTTGACGGCGTTCTCGTCGACGCGCCTTACGGGTGTCAGGCCGGCCGCCGTGTTCACGTTGAGGTTCCGCAAGAGGATGAGGTCCTCGATGGTGCGGAGGTCGCGGCGGTTGCCGTCCCGCCTGGCGAAGCCGAGGAGCCCGTCGCCGTCGTCGAACTGCCCCTGGACGACGGTGGCGTTGGCCGCGGTGGTGCTTGCGATGGCGCCCAGGGCGACGATCCCGCCGGCGAGCGTGGTGCCGATTGTCAGACCTGTGATGACGTCACGGAATGTGGGCATGGCGTTCCCTCCTTGAAGGATTGATTGCCCAGCGTTCGATATTTCCGCTAACTTTGGAAATGTGAACGCTGGTCTTTTGGGTGCCTTATCGTGCGACATATTGATTGCCTGTCTTGTGAGGGCATAAACGGGCATCTAAGCCGTTTGATGACTTATTGCTCCGGTATGTATAATTTAGAGGATGTACGCCCAGAATGACCGTATTGTCCGAATCGTCATCTTGGCCATGAGGCCCCCTGCCATTCCGGACTGGGGCGGGAGGAGGCCCGGCAGGCCGATTCGGACAAAGGCAAAGGGCTCCGGCGGATGATCCCGCCGGAGCCCTTTTGCGGCGCGGTACCGGAAGCCGAGCCTGTACCGGAGGCGTCTGTCACTTCACCGTACGCCGCTGATCGGGATTCTCCTGCACTTTCGCCGGCGTAGTGAATCCTGCCGGCGCCTCGCGCTGACCATGCCTTCCGCAGCCTTTCGCGCGGGTCCATCCGCGGTCGAGCCCGGAAGCCCACAAGACATCGGTTGGTTGATCTCAGAAGCCGCGGTTGTTGAAGAAGTTGTTGTTATTGTTGTTCCACCAGTTGTTGTTGTTCATCATGTTGTTGTTGTTCCACCAGTTGTTGTTCCACCAGTTGTTGTTCCGGTTCGTCCGGTCCTGGAAGCCGATGGCGACGCCCTTGGCCGCGATGCCGAAGGCGGAGTTGTCGTCGTATCGGTCGTTCCACATGTTCTGGTTCCAGAAGTTCTGGTTGTTCCACCAGTTGTTGTTGTTGGCGAACATGTTGTTGTTGCAGTTGGTGGTGAAGCCGGCGCCGAATGCGCAGTTGTTGTTGCCGCCGCCGCCGAAGCCACCGTTGCCGCCGCCGAAGCCGCCGCCGAAGTTGTTGCCGCCCCAGCACGTCGTCGGCATGATGAAAGTGCCGCCGCCCATGCCCGGGCCGCCGAAACCGCCGCCACCGCCGGTGCCGCCTCCGCCACCGCCGGTGCCGCCCATACTGCCGCCGAAGCCGCCCGTCATGACGCCGCCGCCGCAGCCGCCGAAGTTGCCGAAGCCGCCGCCCTGGGCCGGGATCACGCCCGCGCTGGCCGCGGTGGCGCCCAGGGCGAGGGCGCTACCCGTGATCGCCGTGCTCATCGCCAGCCCAGCGAGGATCTTCTTGAGTTCGGGCATTGCGTGTCCTCCTTGACAGGATTCGATTGCCCTTGATTCGCACGTCATTTCTCCACCTTGTGAAGAGGAGAAATGTTTCAGTAGCCCTGAACGGGCTGTTTTCTGCACTATCGTGATTGCCTTCCGTTGCGGGTAATAAACAGGCGTCTAAGGTGTTTAGCAAGTTATTGCTCCACTTTAGATAACTTGGAGGATAATTGCGCGGAATGTCTGTAGTGTCCCTTTTGTTCTCATGGTCTCGGGGTGGCCGATCGGGCGTGGCGGGAGTCGGCGGGTGCTGAACCCTGAGAACGGCGGTCGTATTTGTGGACCCATGAGCGAGGGCTCCAGCGGAGTGATCCGCTGGAGCCCTTTGCGCTACGCGGTGCGGCAAACGAACGACCGCGTCGATATCGAAGGCGTCTAACAGGACACCATGCGCCGATTTTCGGGATTTTCTTGCGCTCTCGCCGGCGCGATCCAGTCGGCCGGAGCCTCGTTCCGAATCGCAGACGGTCGTACGCTCATCTTTCCGGGGCCGCAGGCCCGAGGTCGATTCCGGCGACGGCCGTCGGCTTCGGATCGGGTGGCCCTATCAGCCGTTGAAACCGGGGAACCGGTGGAAGTTGTTGTTGTTGTTCCACCAGTTGTTGTTGTGGAGCATGTTGTTGTTGTTCCACCACATGTTGTTGTTCCAGTTGTTGTTCCGGTTCGTCCGGTCCTGGAAGCCGATGGCGACGCCCTTGGCCGCGATGCCGAAGGCGGAGTTGTCGTTGAATCGGTCGTTCCACATGTTCTGGTTCCACATGTTCTGGTTGTTCCACCAGTTGTTGTTGTTCCAGAAGTTGTTCTGGTTGTTGTTCCAGAACGGAGTGTTGTTGTTGTTGACGTTGTTGTTGTTCAACGGCGTGAGGATCGCGGTACCACCCACACCGAGGCCGCCGCCGAGGCCGCCGCCCAGGCCGCCGAGGCCGCCGCCCGCCGGAATCGTGGTAGCGCTGGCGGCGGCGGCACCCAGGGCGAGGGCGCCGCCCGTGATCGCGGTGCTCATGGCCAGCCCAGCGAGGATCTTCTTGAGAACGGGCATTGCGTGTCCTCCTTGACAGGATTCGATTGCCCCATAATCTGCATGACATTTCTCGTTATTGCGGAGAAATGTCTCCATGGCCCCCGATCGGACCATCTTCCTGCGCTTTGTTGATTTCCTGGCCAGTCGCGACACAAACGGGGATCTGATGCTTTTGGTCTGCTGTTATCAGTTTATGAACTGTCTTCGACCGTTAATGCCACATATGTGGCGAAATGTCCGATTCAAAGGGTGGGTGGTCCGTAAGCTGTACCGGCGTCATGCGGGCACCGAATGGAGTCGGCGGAGGGCCGTGGGCGATTCTGACGGCGGTTCCGGCGGACGGGATGACAGCGGGTCCCTCTGCCATCCGTGGGCGGCCCCCGGTGGCCCTCCGGTGGCCCCCCGGTGGCCACTGTGCCGTCCTGGGACCGGCCGCCGGAGATTCGGGGGCGGGGGGACGACGCCATGCCTCCCCGAGGCGCTCAGATCTTCCTCAGGGCCGTCCCCGGGCAGCGGGCAACGCGGTGGGGCGGGCCAGGCCGGGCGGTGAAGCGGAGAGCGTGCGGGGGCGTGGAGAACACGAGGACGCGCGGAGACGGAGAAAACGCGGAGGGCAGCGGGACCACGGAGGGTGGGGGAAACGCGGGGCGACCGGCCGGGGGAATGGGGGACATGAAGGCGGCGAAAACGCCGACGCCACGCGTGTCCGTCCCCGGGACGAACACGCGTGGCGTACGTAATCTATTTGGGCGAAGCTCGCCGTCATCGCGGCGAAGCGTATGGAATGCGGGTTCCCGGCCGCGGCGGTGAGGCTCGGCACGGCGGCGCCGGCCTGGGTGCGGTCCTGCGCCGGGCCTTCCCGTACCGGGCCATCCTGTGCTGTGCCTTCCTACGCCGGGCCTTCCCGTACCGGCATATTCGGCGATGGGAGACCGGCACACGGGGGCGAGCAGGCCCCCGCGTGCCGATTCCCACCGGACCGGGATTCATCGAGAGTGCCCGTGTCACGCCTGACGACCACGGATCCGGCGGACACGGGCACGTTCGGCATCTCGTTCGGCTAACAGGACGGCGGACGTTTCACGGTCGCGCGTCCCGGTAGACCGGACCAGCGCGCCACGTCAGTCGACGAGAGGCGCCCCTGCGTCCCCGTCCACCCGCTGAATCTGCGGGCGGCGGTTTTGGAGGTTGGTGTTCCGCACGGACGGGTCGGCCTCGGTCCGCTGGCCCTGCAGCGGCTCGACATCCGAGCGCTGCCGCTGCGCCGGCAGCACGGCCGTGCCCTGGTTGCGGTTCGGGTTGTTCCAGGACTGCATCTGCTCGTACTGGTTGTTGAACGGCAGCGCGTAAGAGTTGGACCACTGCGTGTTCCACGGCATGGCCCCGGAGTGGTTCGCCGACTTCTGGAACGGCGTGAGAACGAGCGTGAAGTCACGCATCAGGAACTGGTCCTGCGTCTCGAGCTGGCGAGTGTGCTGCCACTGCTTGTTCTTGTTCTTGTTGTTGCTCTTGTTCTTGTTCTTGCTCTTGCCCTTCTGGGCCTGGCCCTGCTTGTTGCGGTTCGCGTTGAAGTTCCGGTTCACGTTCACCGGGTAGTAGCGCGCCCGCGGCTTGGGGGGAATGTAACCCCCCATGACGACGCCTGCGTTGGTCGCGACGGTCGCCGAGGCGTTCGCCGCCGTGCTCGTCGCCGCGCTGAGCGCGACGACCGCACCTGTCAGCGCGGTGCTGAGGGCGAGAACGCCACCGACGCTCCTGATCGTGGACATGGGTTTCTTCCTCCTGAAAAAAATGTCTGGCCCGGCGGCCGGCCCTTTCCGACCCGCTCGGATCGGAGAGCGGCCGGAACCGCCGGGAATCCCGCGCCGTGTGCTGCCACGACGGGAAATGGCTGAGTTCGTTGCTCGTCGCCGAGCAGCTGGGCGGCCTGCCCGCCGAGCCTCGGTCGGCATTGGCCGGATGGCCTCGGAGAGCGCCCGTCCTCACCTCGTGAGCACGTTGCCCGGAAGGACACCGCTTCCGGTGAGCACGGGCGCTCGGCCGGTCAGCACCGGCCGGAGACCGAGATCGGCGCGGCCGTCAGGGCGCTATGTCAGCCGGCGGCGACCGGAGCCGCGGCCACGTCGTTGTTCGGCCCATCCACGTCGCCGGCCACCCGCTGCCTCAAGCGCTGGGGAGCCACGTTGTCCGTCCGCACGCGCGGGTCGGCCTCGGTCCGCTGGCCCTGGAGCGGCGCCACGTCGGAGTTCTGCCGCTGCGACGGGAGAACCGCGGAGGTCTGCCTGTCGCGTGGGAAGTTCTGCTGGTTGGTGGTGCCCAGCTGGTGGTTCCACGGCAGTGCCTGCGACTGGCCGTACTGCCAGTTGTACGGCAGAGCACGCGAGTCGCTCTCGGTCTTCTGGAACGGCGTCAGGACGAGAGTGAAGTCACGCAGCAGGAACTGGTGCTGGTTCTGCATCTGGCGCTCGTGCTGCCACTGCTTCGTCTTGTTCTTGTTCTTGCTCTTGTTCTTGTTGTTGTTCTTCGCCTTGGCGCGCTGTCCCTGCTTGTTGCGGTTGCGGTTCCAGTTGTTGTTCCAGTTGCCGTACGGGGCCGGGCCGGGACCGCCGACCCAGCCGCCCATAACGGTGGCCGCGTCAGCGGACGCGGTGGTCACGGCGGCACCCAGGGCGACGGCACCGCTGGTCAGCGCGGCGCTGATCGCGAGGATCCCGACGAGGTTGCTCAGCTTGGGCATTTCATTTCCCCCTTGAAGGATTATTGCCCCGACACTCTGGCATTTCCCAGATGGACTGGAAAATGCTCCTTCTGACGATCCTTGTGGATCATCCCTGCATTGTCTTGATTTCCGCGCCGCGCAAGGGACAAACGGCGATCGGCCGCTTTTGCCTTCCGCTTATCGCTTTATTGACGACGTTGGGCCGCTACCGCTCATTTCGCTCGCAAATGTCATTTATGTCGGATTTGAAATGTCCCAATATGGGCGTTATAACTCTTCTGCCGGGCCGAGGGGACGGTGGCTCCGGCGTCCCGCCGGGCACCCCATAGGGTCGGAGTCGAACAGCGGACCGAAGGAGGATGCGTGGGCGTCGAGCCGATTCCGCACTGGCCCGGCGAGCTGATCGACACCGGTGATCTGCGGATCAACGTGAGGGTGACGCCGGAGGGGCCACCGGAGACGGCGGTCTTCGTGCACGGCCTGGCCGGTTCGGCCACCAACTGGACCGACCTCATGGGGGAACTGTCCGGCGAGGTCAGAGGGGTGGCGGTCGACCTGCCGGGGGCCGGCTACTCGCCCGCGCCGCCCGACGGCGACTACTCGGTCGACGGCCACGCCCGCGCGATCGTACGGCTCGTGGAGCATCTCGGCGGTCCGGTCCACCTGTTCGGCAACTCGATGGGCGGAGCGGTCTCCGTACGCGTCGCCGCGACCCGGCCGGACCTGGTCGGCTCTCTGACGCTGATCTCGCCGGCGCTGCCCGATCTGCTGCCGCGGTACGGCCCGGCCCGCATCGCGATGTCGGCCGCGCCCAGGATCGGGGAACTGGCGGTGCGCTGGCTCGGCGCGCTCCCGCCCGAGCGGCGCGTCCTGGCCTCGCTGGGCATGTGCTACGCCGATCTGTCGATGGTGCACCCGGAGCGGTTCCGCGAGGCGGTGGAGGAACTGCGACGGCGCGACGGCCTGCCCTATTCGGGTGCGGCGGTCGTCGGATGCGCCCGGGCGATCGTCAGGGAGTACTTCCGCTTCGGGCCGGACAACCTGTGGACGCAGGCCGCCCGGATCGCCACGCCCACCCTGCTCGTCTACGGCCTGCGTGACCGGCTCGTGCACGCCCGCATGGCGCACCGGGCGGCCAGGACCTTCCCCGACGCCAGGCTCGTCCTGCTGCCGCGTGCCGGTCACGTGGCGCAGATGGAGTTCCCCGGGGTCGTGGCGAGGGAGGCGCGCCGTCTTCTGGACCAGACCCGTGGCTCCATCCGCCGAACAGCGTGATTGGGGAATGCGGGGGTGCCCCGGTTAAGTTGTGAGAAGAGCTTGTGAGGGCCAAATGGATCCGAGCGCGACCCTCGGCACGAAAACGGGAGTGGAACTGTGTCGTTGCCACCGCTGGTAGAGCCGGCAGCCGAGCTGACCGTCGACGAGGTGCGCCGCTACTCGCGCCACCTGATCATCCCTGATGTGGGCATGGCAGGACAGAAGCGGCTCAAGAACGCCAAGGTGCTGTGCGTGGGCGCGGGTGGCCTCGGCTCTCCCGCGCTGCTGTACCTCGCGGCGGCCGGGGTCGGGACCCTCGGCGTCGTCGACTTCGACGTCGTGGACGAGTCCAACCTGCAGCGGCAGGTCATCCACGGTCAGTCGGACATCGGCCGGCTCAAGGCCGAGTCGGCCGCCGCCACCATCCGCGAGATCAACCCACTGGTCAACGTCGTGATCCACAACGTGGCGCTCACGACCGACAACGTGATGGACATCTTCTCCGGCTACGACCTGATCCTGGACGGGACCGACAACTTCGCCACCCGTTACATGGTCAACGACGCGGCGGTGCTGCTGGGCAAGCCGTACGTCTGGGGGTCGATCTACCGCTTCGACGGTCAGGCCAGCGTGTTCTGGGCCGAGCACGGCCCCTGCTACCGGTGCCTCTACCCCGAGCCGCCGCCGCCCGGCATGGTGCCGAGCTGCGCCGAGGGCGGCGTGCTCGGTGTGCTGTGCGCCTCCATCGGATCCGTCCAGGTCAACGAGGCCATCAAGGTCATCACCGGCGTCGGCGACCCGCTGGTCGGCCGTCTCCTGATCTACGACGCGCTGGAGATGAAGTACCGGGACGTCAAGGTCCGCAAGGACCCCGAGTGCCCGCTGTGCGGCAAGAACCCCTCCATCACGGAGCTCATCGACTACGAGGCGTTCTGCGGCACGCTCTCGGAGGAGGCGCAGCAGGCCGCCGCCGAGTCGACGATCACGGCGGCCGAGCTCAAGGCGATGCTCGATCGGGGCGACGACATCCACCTGATCGACGTTCGCGAGCCGAACGAGTACGAGATCGTCAACATCCCGGGCGCCGTGCTGATCCCCAAGGGCGAGTTCCTGAACGGCTCCGCGCTGGAAGGCCTGCCCCAGAACAAGAAGATCGTCCTGCACTGCAAGTCGGGCGCCCGCTCGGCCGAGGTCCTCGCGGTGCTCAAGAACGCCGGCTTCTCCGACGCCGTCCACGTCGGCGGCGGCGTGCTGAGCTGGATCAAGACCGTCGACCCCAGCCTCCCCACCTACTGACCCGCACACCGTCCGACCGATGGGTACGGCCTTCACCGCGGCGAAGGCCGTACCTTTTCGTGTGATCACGGGGTGCCCGGCGTGCCGGCGGGCGGGAGGACCGTCAGGCCGGCGGGGGAGACGATCTTCTGAAGGTCGCTCACGTAAGTCCTGAACGCCGACCGGCCCGCGTCCGTGAGGCGATACCAGGTTCTCGGCCGCTTGCCGACGTGGCCCTTGCGCACACGCACATATCCGGCGGCCTCGAGTGCGCTGCCGTGCTTGGACAGCACCGAGTCGCTGACGCCGAGCGCGTCCCGTACGAAACCGAACTCGGCCTCCTCCGCGGCGGCCAGCAGCGAGACGATCCGCAGCCGGACCGGCGCGTGAATCACCGGATCGAGATCCATCAAAGACTCGCTTCGAGCTTCCGGGCCATCCGTCGGGCTATCCACCGGGAGATCAGCGGACTGCCCAGAGCGAAGTAGGCGGTGAGCGAGAGGCCTGCGTAGGTGCGGCCGAACGGCACATCCATGCCGCCGAGGAGGAAGACCACCCCCAGGTTGAGGCCGATGCCCACGAAGAGCCAGGGGAGATAGACGGGAAGCATGGCGGACGTCGCCATGCGGCCGCTGAGCGTCATCCGCCGGGTCTTGGCGAACACGGCGACCAGTGCGCCCATTCCCGCGGCGAGCACTATGCCGAGGCCGACGGCGACCGGTTTCGGGATGCCCGGCTCTGTAATGAACTGGACTCCGGTGACGAACAGCCCGATCCCCGCCATGAACCACACGGGTAACCACGGCTGGAAGCGCATCGCCTTCGCCTGGGTCTCGCGGATCGTCGCGAGGTTCCGTGCCGCCTCTTCCAGGTTCACGCCGAGCCCCTCTCCCTATCGCTTTCCATCATGGAAAGTACTTTCTATTTTCCACAGCGTCAAGTACTTTCCGTGATGGTTTGCGGGGATCCAGAACCTTGGGGAGGTTAAGGTCACTGTCGGGGGAATCGTGCCGGGCGGGCGAACGGAGGCGTGGTGGGCGAACGGCGGACCTGGCCTGCCCTGACCATCGCCTCCGCGCTGACGCTCATCTGCGCGATCGTCGCGGCCGTCGCGGCGAACGCCGCCCTGGCCGAGCTCACCCGCGGCCCCAGCCCAGAAGAGGTACGGCAGGCGACGGCGGCCGAGGTCGCGCGGCGCTGGGAGCGCTGGCCGGTGGGCCGGATCTTCCCGGCGACCCTGACGTACAACAGCGAGCAGGGCGGCGTGGAGCGGGCGCGGCGGGTCGGCGTCTCCTCCCGGTACGACTGCCGGACGGCGACCGACGCGCGGCTGCACAAGGCCCTGCGCGCCGCCGGCTGCCGGGCGGTCCTGCGCGCCACCTATCTGGACGCCCTGCAGGGCGTCGTGGTCACCGTGGGCGTCGCCGCGTTTCCCGACGCTCGGTCGGCGGCGGCCGCCGAGCACGCCTTTCCCCGCAGCGGCGGTCCCGTCCCCGGACTGCGTGCCCTCGCCTTCCCCGGGACCGTGAGCGACCGGTTCAGCCAGGCGGGCCGGCAGGCGGCCACGGTACGGCAGGCCGGGCCGTACCTCATGATGACCACGGCAGGTCAGGTGGACGGGCGTCCGGCGCGAGCGGTGGGCAGGCAGCGGCCGGGCGTGTTCTCCTTCACCGACGATCTGGCCGGCCAGATCGCGTCGGCGCTCACCGCACCGGTCGCCCCCGACTGCGCCGCCGAGGAGTGGCGGTGCTGAGATGCTGAAAGGGCAGGCCGCCGGGATCGCACGCGTGGTCGCCACGCTCCTGGCCGTCGCGACGGCCGTACTCGCACCGGCCCTGCTGGCGCCGGGCACCATCCCCGCCCGCGCCGACGACGTACGGCTGAGCCAGCGCGACGTGCTGCGGACGCTGGACGTGGCCGGCGCCTGGACGCTCACGAGGGGCCGGGGCGTGATCGTGGCCGTGCTCGACTCCGGCGTCGACCCCAGCCACCGGGACCTCGCCGGCTCGGTGGTCACCGGCAGGGACTTCACCGTGGGCGCGAACCCCCGCGGCGTCGCGCCGCTGCGCCTGCACGGCACCTACATGGCGTCGCTGATCGCGGGCCACGGACATGGGCCCGGCGGCGGCGACGGCATCATCGGTGTGGCGCCGGAGGCGAAG
This sequence comes from Sphaerimonospora mesophila, assembly GCF_001417795.1. NCBI lineage: Bacteria > Bacillati > Actinomycetota > Actinomycetes > Streptosporangiales > Streptosporangiaceae > Sphaerimonospora > Sphaerimonospora mesophila. The sequence continues at coordinate 347,895 of NZ_BCBX01000036.1, forward strand.
GTGCTGTCGGTCCGGGTGATCCTGGAGGACGAGGAGCCCGGATTCCGCAAGTTCAACTCCGACCCCCGCTTCGAGGGCGTGGTGGCCAAGGGCATCAGGTACGCCGTCGACCACGGCGCCGACGTCATCAACCTGTCGCTCTCCAAGGATCTGCCCACCCGGGCGGAACGCGCGGCCATCCGCTACGCCATCTCCAAGGGCGTGGTCCTCGTGGCCGCCGCGGGCAACGACGGCGCGGGCAAACGCACCGCGCCGTACTCCTATCCGGCGTCGATCCCCGGGGTGATCTCGGTGGCCGCCGTCACCCCGGCGCTGCACCGCGCGTCGTTCTCCAACCGGAACTCCTCGGTCATGGTGGCCGCGCCCGGGGTGGACATCCTCGGCGCCGGTCCGGGAGACGAATACTGGGTGGGGCGCGGCACCTCCCAGGCCACCGCCCTCGTGTCCGGCGTCGCGGCGCTCATCAAGGCGCGCCACCCCCGGATGGCGCCCGCGCTGGTCGCCCAGGCGCTGACCTCGTCCCCGGCCAGGAAGGGCGCCTACAACACCGGCACCGGCTTCGGCGTCGTCAACGCCCACCGCGCGCTGAACTTCGCCGAGACCCTCTCCCGGCACCGGGTCACCGCCGCGGGACGCGGGGTGCGGGATCCGAACCGCCCGGTCAGCACCGCCACCGGGCGGGCCGACCCCATCGTCGTCGTGCGACGTGACCGGGACGCCATCATGCTCTACAGCGGCATCGCCCTGGCGGGCCTCGGTGGTGTGGGCGTGGGCCTGGCCGCGATCATCGTGCTCGTACGGCGAGCCGGCAGGGCGGGCCGCGACCCGCGGTACGCCGCCGTGCCGTACGGAGAAGACCCGCCGGAATCGGCGGATCCGAGGGAAACGACGGACCTGTTCGGCCGGCGAGATCGGCCGATCCCACCGGGTGAGCCACCGGAAACGGCGAGATCGGCGACGTCACCTCCTTGGCTCCCGGGCCGGCCGACGTAGCATCGGAGTATGCCGCCTGAGCACGACCGGCGCGCGCGGCCCGGTGGTCGGCGAGCGCCCAGACCATCCGCCGGTCGGGCGCGTGCGCGCCCATGGCCGGGGACCAGGCGGCGGGCCGCGGCGGAGCGGGAGGCCAGGGAACGGGCGAGGCTGGCACAGGGTGTCCGGTTCCGTTCGGTCTACCTCGCGATCATGGGGGTCGTCCTGGCCGTCGCCGCGCTGAACGTGCTGCTCGGCTCGATCGGAGTGATCAACGAGAGGCGCTCGCGCCCGCTCACCGAGGCGGAACGGGCGAGGTACGTCGCCCAGGACGTGGCGCGCCGCTGGCATGCCTGGCCGGTCGGAATGGTCTTCCCCGAGGAACTGCAGTACACGGCGCTCGGCCGGGCGCGGCAGTACGCCCACCGGGTGGGCGTGGCGCCCGAGGCGGCCTGCACCGCGGCGCTCGACCCGCAGGTCTCGTCGGTCCTCGGGCGGTACGGCTGCCGCACCGTGCTGCGCGCCACCTACATCGACCAGACGGCCGCCTTCGCCGTGACCGTGGGCGTCGCCGTACTACGCGACGAGGAGGCCGGGAGGCGGGCGGCCACCGAACTCCCGGTGGACGACCGGGTCGGCGTGCGGCCGGTGGCGTTCCCCGGCACGATCACCGACACCTTCGGCCCGGCCCAGCGGCAGTGGACCGGCTGGACCGGGGCCGGGCCGTACATCGTCTTCTCGACCGCGGGGTACGCCGATGGCAGGACCAGGCAATCCGTCCCGCCGGAGGAAGCGCTGAACAGTGAGATGCCGCCGATGGCCCAGTCGATCGCCGGGCGCATCGCGCGCGCCCTCGTCGAGCCTCCCGACGTGCCGCGCTGCACCCGGGGGGACGCGTGCTGAGGCGGTCGGGGACGGGGCCGTTCCCCGGGCGGGCCCCGGGGCGGGAAAGAGGCGGGGCGGTCCGGGCGCCGAGCGGGGGTGCCGCACAGAGAAGGGGCGCCGTGCCGCGGTGGGTGGCGGTGTGGGGGGTGCTGGCGGCCTCAGCGTCCGCCGTAGGACCGCTCGCCGCCGGACCCGCCGCCGCCGACCCGGCACCCGTCGACTCCGTCAGCGTCGATTCCGTACATGCGGATTCCGTACGTGTGGATTCCGTTCGCGTCGACTCTGCCCGCGTGGAATCCGGCCGCGTGACCCCGTTCCGTACGGCCCCGGGCGGCGATGCGCGGCGCTGGGCCGTGGACGCGGTCAACGCCCCCGCCGCCTGGCGGGTCACCAGGGGCTCGGGCGTGACCGTGGCGGTGCTGGGCGCCGACCGTCCGGATGAGAACGTCCCGGAACTGCGGGGCAGGGTCACGCAGGGGCCGGACATGACGGGCCTCGACCGGGCGGACGGGGCGTTCGGCGACGGGCCGACGGGCCGCGCGGGCACCGCCATCGCCTCCCTGATCGCCGGCGGCGGACGCGGCGGCGAGATCTCCGGTGTCGCTCCGGAGGCGAGTGTCCTGGTCATCCCGGTCGTCGAACGGGGGACCGGGCAGCCGTCCGGTGGAGCGTTCGTGGAGCCGGACCCGGGGCCGGGACTGCTCGGCGACACGCCGTTCGCCCGCGGGATCCGGTACGCCGCCAACCAGGGGGCCTCGGTCATCTGCCTCCCGGCCTCGCATTACGGCGTGTCGCGGGCCGAACGCGAAGCCGTCTCCTACGCGCTGTCCCGAGGGGTCGTGCTGGTCGCATCCGTGGGAGACGGCGGCCAATCGGAATACGCCCGGCAGAACGGCACGTCGTACTGGCGCTTTCCGGCGGGCTATCCGGGGGTCGTGGGGGTGGCCGCCGTCGATCGGCAGGGGCGCAAGACCCCGGACAGCAGCGACAACCTGTCGGTGCTGGTCGCCGCGCCCGGGGCCGACGTCCCGGTGGCGGTGCCCGGGGGCGGGCACGGCACCGCGTCGGGGACCGGTGTGGCCGGCGCGATCGTCGCGGGAGCCGCCGCATTGATAAAAGCCAAATATCCCGATATGGCGCCGGAACTGGTGGCCCGGGCCCTGACCTCGACTTCTCGTCCCCATCCGAGTCCCGGTTACGACGACAAAGTGGGATTCGGCGTCGTGGACGCGGCCGCCGCCCTGGCGAAGGCGGGGGAGCTGAGCGGCTATGCCCGTACGGTGCCCGTGCAGGACGGCGCGCATTTCGGCGGTGGCCCGCTTTCCGGGGCGCCCGCACGACCGGGACCCGACCCCGTTAGGCTCTGGGTCTATGGCATCGCCGCGGCCCTCGGGGCCGTCGGTTTCGGTATCGCGGTAAGTGCGCTCGCCCGACGTTGACACGTTCTGAGCGATCACATGTTGGCTGCCATTTGGCCGCGTTTCGGATGCGGTCATCGGCGTGTCCGCGTTTTGTGTTACGGCTCCGGGTCAAGTTTCGCTAATGTCGCGCCTCATGGGTTACGAGCTGCGCGTAGAGCGTGAAGCACCGCTTGCCTACGCCGAACTCGCGAGCGTGCTTTCGGCGGAGGCCGGATTCGAGCTGCGGGGGTCGCAGGAGGCCGGCGAGGTCGTCGCGTTTCATGGCGACTCGGCGCACCATGTCGCGGCATGGTCCGGGCGCCTGTACGGCACGCCCGGATCGGACTGGCAGGTGGCCCAACTCGCCCGGCTCACCGACCTGGTCGGCGCGAGGCTGGTAGGGGAGGACGGCGAGTCGTACGGCATCAGGGACGGCATCGTCGAGCAGGTGAACGGATCATCCGCATACGAGTTCGGTAAACTTGAGGAGATAATCTCCGCCGGGCCGGCCGAGTGGAGCACTTGAGCACCGGGCGCGGCGAACCGTCGCCGTACGCCGAGCGGGTGCTCGACGTGGTCGAGCGGATCCCGCCGGGCAAGGTCATGTCGTACGGCGACATCGCCGAGTACCTCGGTGAGGGTGGTCCCAGGCAGGTCGGCCGCGTGATGTCCGAGTGGGGCGGCGGGGTGCCGTGGTGGCGGGTCGTCCACGCGGACGGCACTCCGGCGCAGGGTTTGGAGGACCGGTGCCTGGCCAGGTGGCGGGAGGAAGGCACTCCCGCGCGCGGGACGCGGGTGGACATGCGTTCGGCCCGATGGGACGGACGGGCCTCCTGACCGGATTACCATTTCTAGAACGCCGGTCTCCGAAGGGTGGTGCCCCCCTATGACACCCGCACGCATGAGCGACGCGGTCGCCGATCGATTGCGGGCTGTCCAGGACCTGTACGACCGAGGAGAGCCCATCGAGGCCCTGGTCGCGCTGGTCCGGGAGGAAGGGCTGACCCGGGCGGAACGGGCCCAGGTCGATCGAGAGGCGATCACCGGGCCGCTGGGGCTCCGGCTCGACGCCGCCGCCAAGCGTGGCGCCGGGCGGCGCCGTCAGGCGATCGACGCCCTGCGGCCGTACCTCGCCGAGGTCGACCCGAAGGTGAAGCGGGATCTCCCGGTCGGCCGGCGGGTGGCCTGTCACCTCGTCGAGACGCGGGATCCCGGAGAGCTCGCGGAAAGCGACGCGCTGGCCAAGCTGGCCGCCGCCGCGGCCGAGCCGTCCCGGCGGGTGCGCAAGGGCCTGCGATGGTACGCGGACCTCCCGGTGGAGGTCGATCAGCAGTCGCTGCTGCGGCTGCGCGCGGCCGACCTCGTGCCGGTCACCCAGATCGACGACATCAGGTGGGAGGGCGGCCGGCTGAGGATCAGCGGCTACGCCTACCTCGCCGGTCTGTCGGTCCGCAGCCGCCGGTTCAACCGCGCCACCGTGGTGCTGCGCGGTCCCGGGTGGCTGCCGCCCGTGACGCTGAAGACGCGGCGCACCCACCGCCCGGAGGCCACCTACGCCGCCAAGGAACCGGGCTGCAACTATGACTGGTCCGGCTTCACCGCCGAGCTGAGCCCGTTCTCGCTGCGCTGGCGTGCCGGGCTGCGCGCCATGGTACGCGGCACGAAACGGCTGCTGCGCCGCCGTCACGTGGTCCAGGACACCACCACCTGGCGGGCCGAGATCGTGATCTGGAGCCGTGCCGCGCGGTCGGCCGGTCTCCTGCGCGGCCCCGCCATCGGCCGCACCGAGCGTCCGGCCGGGCTGCGGGTGCGCCCGCGCTGGTGGGTCCGCCCGGTGTGGACCTCGGACAAGGCACTGCAGGTGGTCCTCCAGCCGACACGGGCCGAGCTCACCGAGGTCCGCCTGGGCGGCGAGATGGTGCACCTCACCGGATTCCTGCCGGGCCGTCCCATCGCCAAGGGCAAGGCCAGGGTGGGCGGGCACCGGATTTCCGCGGACTTCACCCCCGTGGCGGACGGCACCCGGTTCTCGCTGGCCCTCGCCGTACAGACCGTGCTGAACGCGGAGGCGCGGCGGCTGTGGGTCGAGCCCAAGGGCGACCCGGCGGCCACCGTGATGCTGGAGGGCGCCGAGGAGACCCGGCTGCTCGTCGGAGACCGGGAGATCACCGTCCAGAGCGACCGGCGCGACCGCGTCGTCATCTCCGGCCACAAGATCCGCCCAGTGATCACCTCGGCCGAGTGGCGCGAGGAGACGCTCACCCTCACCGGTCACTACCCCGACCCGGACCCCGGACCCCGCGACCTGGTGCTCCGGCATCGCGGCGGGCTGACGATCCGTGTGCCGCTGCTGCGCGAGGGCGACGCGTTCTCGGTGAAGTTCTCACCCGGGGCCATGCCCCGCTTCGGGACGACCGTGCCGCTCGCCGAGGGCAACTGGAGCATCTCCGTCGCGCCTCCCGCCCAGTACGGCAAGGCCATGGTGCCGGCCCGCTTCGATCACGCCGGGCTCGCGGCGCTGGACGAGGAGCCGCGCACGATCGGGGGTCGTGTCTACCGGTTCGTGGCGACCCGCTACGACGTGCCCCTGCTGGTCGCGGCCGAGGAACGGCCCGGCGACGAGCGCAGCGCCGCGGGGGTGTGGGCGCTCAGCCGCACCTTCTATCCGGCCGAGCGGGCCCGTCCGCTGCGGGACGCGACCGTCTACGTCTCCTTCGACGGCCGGTCCTACTCCGACAACCCGCGTGCCATCTACGAGGAGCGCGTGCGGCGCGGGGACGGGGGCGAGCACATCTGGGTCGTCCGGGACGGCGCTTTCGTCCCGCCCGGCTCGCGTGAACTCGGCCTGGGCGACGGCATCGTGCCCACGGTGGTCCGTGAGGGCAGCCGCGAGCACTACGAGGCGCTGGCCCGTGCCCGCTACGTGGTGTCCAACGGCTTCCTGCCGCAGTGGTTCCGTACCCGTGAGGACCAGGTGTGCGTGCAGACCTGGCACGGCACCCCGCTGAAGCACATCGGTCGCGACCAGGCGCACATGAAGCGCGAGCCGAGGCCGCCGGTGTGGCACCGCCAGGCCATCGAGGTACGCGGCTGGGACCTGCTGCTCTCACAGAGCGAGTGGGCCTCGTCGGTGCTGCGTAAGGCCTTCGGCTACGAGGGCGAGATCCTGGAGGCGGGCTACCCGCGCAACGACGTGCTGGTCTCGGCGGACCGGGACGCCATGGCCGCCGAGATCAGGCGGCGGGTCGGTGTGCCGGAGGGCAAGCGTGTGGTCCTCTACGCGCCGACGTTCCGCGACCACGACCGCAGGAACGCGGCGGTCAAGCTGGATCTGGCCGACGCGAAGCGGACCCTCGGGGACGATCACGTCGTGCTCGTACGCGGGCACATGATGCAGGCGTTCCCGCACGTGCACAGCCATGACGGCTTCGCCATTGACGTCACGACATATCCGGATATCGCGGATCTGTTGGTGATCGCGGACGTGCTCGTCACCGATTACTCGTCGGTCATGTTCGACTTCGTGGCCACCGGGCGGCCGGTCGTGCTGTTCACCCCCGATCTGGCCAAGTATCGGTCGACCCGCGGGCTCTACCTCGACCTGGAGTCGCAGCGGCCCGGCCCGCGTCTGGAGACCTCGGACGAGGTGGTGGAGGTGCTGCGCAACATCGACACCGCCACGGCCAAGCTGGCCGACCGCTACGCCTCCTTCGTCCGCACCTACGCCCCCCACGACAACGGCAAGGCGACCGCCCGCGTGGTCGACCACATTTTTACGTCCTGATCGTCTGCTTCAGAGCTCTGGCCGGCTCTCCACCACGGCCAATCGCCGGCGCAGGTGGGCGCGTTCGGGCTCGGTGCCGGCGAGCTCCAGGGCTCGCCGGTAGGCGGCGGCCGCCTCGGTCGCCCTGCCCAAATCGGCCAGCAGGTCCGCGCGTGCCGCGTGAAGAGGGTGATATCCGCGCAGCCGAGGATCGTCGGCGAGTTCGTCGAGGAGCGCCAGCCCGGCCTGCGGACCGTCGCGCATGGCGATCGTGGCCGCGCGGTTCAGCGCCACGATCGGCGACGGCGTCAGCGTGAGCAGGACGTCGTAGAGCGCCACGATCTGCGGCCAGTCGGTGGTGGCGAGGTCGGCGGCCTCGTCGTGCAGGGCGGCGATCGCGGCCTGCACGCCGTACGGACCGGCCGGCCCGCCCGCGAGCGCCTCGTGCACGAGGGTGAGGCCCTCCTCGATCATCGCCTGGTCCCAGCGGCCCCGGTCCTGGTCGGCGAGGAGCACCATCCGGCCGTCGGGCCCGGTACGCGCGTCGCGGCGGGCGTGGATCAGCAGCATCAGCGCGAGCAGCCCGGCGACCTCTCGCTGGGCCGGCAGCAGCCCGCGCAGGATGCGCGCCAGGCGGATGGCCTCTTCGGCGAGATCGAGACGCTGTAGGTCCGGTCCGGAACTGGCGGCGTAACCCTCCGTGAAGATCGAGTAGATGACCTGGAGCACTCCCGCCAGCCGCTCCGGCAACTCGGCCGCATCGGGCACGCGGAACGGAATGCGCGCCTCCCGGATCTTCTTCTTTCCTCGTACGATCCGCTTGGCCATCGTGGCGACCGGGACGAGAAAGGCCCGTGCCACCTCGGGTGTGGTCAGCCCGGCCAGACACCGCAGGCTCAGCGCGATGCGGTCCTCGGCGGGCAGGGCGGGGTGGCCGCAGGTGAAGAACAGCAGGAGCCGTTCGTCGGGCAGGTCGCCCGCCGAGCGCGAGTCCGCCGGCGGAGCGGGTGCGGCCCGCTCCGCCTCCACCTGCAGGATGGCCAGCCGGGCCGCGTAGGTCTGGTCGCGCCGCAGGCGATCGACGGCCTTGCGCCGTGCCGTGGTCATCAGCCACGCCCCCGGCTTCGGGGGGACGCCGTCGACCGGCCAGTGCACCAGCGCGGCCTCGATCGCCTCGGCGGTGACCTCCTCGGCCAGATCGAGGTCGCCGAAGCGGCGCACCAGTGCGGCCAGCAGCCGGCCGCGCTCTTCGCGGAACACCGCCTCCACCGCCGTCGCGGCGCGACCTTCCACGACGTCAGTCCTCGAACGCGGCGATCGGCCGCACCACGACCGAACCGCCGCCGCGCGAGCCGGGACAGCGGGCCGCCCAGTCCAGCGCCGAGTCGAGGTCGGGTACGTCGATCACGTAGTAGCCGCCGAGCACCTCGCGGGTCTCGGCGAACGGACCGTCGGTCGTGATGGTCCGCTGACCGTCCCGGTCGACGCGCACTGTCGTGGCGGTGACCAGATCAGCCAGGGAATGCCCCGTCACGAAGATCCCCGCCTCCTTCACCGTCTTGTCGTAGGCCTGCCAGTCCTCGAAGTCGCATCCCGGGGCATCCTCGGCCGGTTCGGCGGGAGCGTTGATCAAGAGCATGTACTTCACGTCGAGCTTCCTTCTTCGTCGTCCTCGTACGGACGGGATGCCGTACGTCATCACTACGCTCCAGACCCGACGATATGGACACCAGCTAGAAGATTCTTTCTAGAACGACTTCCGCTGCGCCGCGAGCGATGGTCGCGCTCGAAGCCCGCCCGCCGTCACGAGAGTCGTACGGCAGGCAGGCCGGCAATCTGGTGTCACATTGTGTGATTGTGCTATAACGTTTCGTGTCATGCCGTCCCCCCAACATGACACGCTCAACCTGATGTTCCGCAACCGGCCGGAGCTCGCCGTGGAGATGCTGCGCGATCGGCTGGGCGTCGAGGTGCCGGACGGGCTTCCGGTCCAGCTGGTGGGCAACGAGCTCAACGACCGCCCGTCCAAAGACCTGTATCCCGACACCGTGATCACAGTCGGCCCTCGGCACGACCCCAAGCACGCCATCATCGTCGAGATCCAGCAGAAGAAAGACGAGACGAAGCGCAAGCAATTGCCGCGATATGCCGTAGCGCTGTGGCTGCAGCTGTCCTGTCCGATCACCGTGCTGGTCATCTGCCCGGACGCGCGGGTCGCCGCGTGGGCGGCCGAGCCGATCCCTTTCGAGGTGCCGGGCTGCGCGCTGAAGTGCGAGGTGATCGGCCCCGAGCAGATCCCTCCGGTCACCGACCCGGCGGAGGCGGCGGCGCATCCGGAGCTGGCCGCTCTGTCGGTGATGGCCCACGGGGAGGACGCTCCGGTGGTGGAGGCGTTCATGTCCGCGCTGCAACGTCTCCCCGACGAACACGCTCCGCAATATTATGAATACGCATACCGCTTGGCCTCGATGGCTGCCCGACACGTCATGGAGAAGCTCATGGAATCAGCTACCTGGCCGGTCTACAGCCCCTTCGCCCGCAAGCACTACGGCAAAGGCGTCCAAGTCGGCCGGACAGAAGGCCGAGCCGAGGGTGTGCTGACCGTCCTGCAGGTGCGGGGAATTCCCGTCTCCGATGCCGACCGCGACCGGATCACCAGCTGCACTGATCTGAATCGGCTCGACGACTGGATGCGGCGTGCCGTCACCGCCACCTCCACCGCCGACCTGTTCGATGACACACCCGAACGATCCGCCGGATAAGGGTCGTTCCCGTAGGGGAGTCGCGGACCCACCGCCCGCCGGCTGCTCGGCTCATCATGGAGAAGCTCATGGAATCGGCTACCTGGCCGGTCTACAGCCCCTTCGCCCGCAAGCACTACGGCAAAGGCGTCCAAGTCGGCCGGACAGAAGGCCGAGCCGAGGGCCGAGCCGAGGGCCGAGCTGAGGGCCGAGCCGAAGACGTACTGACCGTCCTGCAGGTGCGGGGAATTCCCGTCTCCGACGCCGACCGCGACCGGATCACCAGCTGCACTGATCTGAATCGGCTCGACGACTGGATGCGGCGTGCCGTCACCGCCACCTCCACCGCCGACCTGTTCGATGACACACCCGAACGGTCGGTTGGATAGCCGTGCGTTCGTCGTCGATTGCGTACCAGATGCGGCCACCTGCGGTTGTCACCAAGCGAAAACAGAACGTAACAGACCCGAGATCGGGCGACGGAGTGAACGACCAGGCGTCTCTGCCGCAGTAGAAGAAAGCAGCCCTCAGATAGAGAGAACCCAACCTGGAGAGTCCGGAGGCTTGGTGAGGTCCTCTCGACCGACCACATAGGTCTCATAGGCCGGTGCTGGTCACTCTTTTCCACAGGGCTGGGCGATCGGGCACGATCTGTGCCCGTCATCTGGTGGAATGCTGAGTTGTGAGTGGTCAGAACTACCGCCTGGTGCGCCGGGAAGGCCTGGGGCGGCGCGACGTTCCCGTGCTGGACGAGCATCAGCGCGCCGTCGTCGAGCACGAAAGCGGCCCGCTGCTCGTGCTGGCCGGGCCGGGCACGGGGAAGACCACCACCATAGTGGAGACCGTCGTCGACCGGATCGAGCGGCGCGGTGTCGACCCCGAACGGGTCCTGGTCCTCACTTTCAGCCGGAAGGCCGCCGGTGAGCTGCGCGAACGCATCACGGGACGGATGCGCCGCACCACGAGGACACCGCTCGCCCTCACCTTCCACAGCTACGCCTACGCGTTGCTGCGCCGCGAGGCCGTACTGGCCGACGAGCCGCCGCCGCGGCTGCTGACCGGCCCGGAGCAGCTCCTCGAGGTTCGGCGGCTGCTCCTGGGCGAGTTGGAGGACGGCGCGCGACACTGGCCGGACGACATGCGCGAGCTGCTCAAGACCCGGGGCTTCGCCGAGGAACTGCGCGACTTCCTGTCACGGGCGGCCGAGCGCGGGCTCGACGGTGACGCGCTCGTCGGGCTGGGCAGGGCGCAGGGAAGGGCCGACTGGGCGGCGGCCGGCGAGTTCTTCAAGCGCTATCAGAGCCGCTTCGACATCGACCCGGTGCCCGCCCTCGACTACGCGGAGTCGATCCGGGCCGCCGGGGATCTGCTGGCGGACGGTGAGGTACGGCAGCGCGAACGGGACGCGTACGACGTGGTGCTCGTGGACGAGTACCAGGACACCGATCCCGCGCAGGAGTTCCTGCTCAGCCAGTTGGCGGGCGACGGTCGCGACCTGATCGCGGTGGGGGACCCGGACCAGTCGATCTACGGTTTCCGCGGCGCGGACGTGCGGGGCATCCTGGAGTTCCCGCAGCGGTTCCAGACCCGGGATGGGCGGGACGCGCCGGTCATCGCCCTGCGCGTCTGCCGGCGCAGCGGTCCGGTGCTGCTCGACGCCTCCCGCCGGGTCGCACGTCGGCTGCCCGCCGCCCCCCTGCCGGGCTCCGGCGGAGGCCACCGCGACCTGCTGCCGACCTCGGAGACCACGGGCGGCGAGGTGAAGGTGCTGCTGGCCGACAGCGAGAGCCAGGAGGCCGCGGTGGTGGCAGACACGCTGCGCCGGGCCCATCTGATCGATGGCGTGCCCTGGTCGCGGATGGCCGTGCTCGTACGCAGCACGGCCCGGCAGTTGCCGCTGCTGCGACGTGCGCTCATGACCGCCGGTGTGCCGGTGGCGGTCGCGGGCGACGAACTGCCGATCGTCGCCGAGCCCGGTGTCCGGCCGTTCATCACGCTGCTCAGGGTCGTGGTACGGAGGGAGTCGGCCGACGCCGAGGTCCGCCGGGAGGCGCTCGACGTCGCGACGGCCGAGGAACTGCTGACCGGGCCGCTGGGTGGCACGGACATGATCGGGGTCCGCCGGCTGCGGCGCGCACTGCGCATCGCCGAGAACGAAGCCGTCGCCGGGGAGTCGGACGCCGCGGGCTATGGCGAAGGCGTCGGAAGTGGGCCGGACGCCGCGGGCTATGGCGAAGGTGCCGGAAGTGAACCGGACGCCGTGGCCGCTGACGACGCTGATTCGGGCGTCGGAGCCGGACCGGTCACCGGGCGTGACGTCAGGCCCGGGGTGCCGAGGTCGTCCGACGAACTGCTGGTCGCCGCCCTGTGGGACACCAACGAGCTGATCCACGTAGAGCCGCACGTCGCGGCCCCGGTCGAGCGGGTCGCCCGTCTGCTCAAGCTGGCCTGCGAAGCCGTACGGCAGGGCCGCGGCGCCGAGGAAACGCTGTGGGAGATATGGCAGGCCAGCGGCCTCGCCGAGCGGTGGACCGAGGCCGGGTTGTCCGGCGGGCACCGGGGGGCCCAGGCCGACCGGGACCTGGACGCCGTCGTCGCGCTGTTCGACCATGCCGCCAGGTTCACCGACCGCCTGCCCAAGGCCGGGGTGGCGGTGTTCCTCGACGACCTGGCCTCCCAGGAGATCGCCGGTGACACGCTCGCGGAGTCGGCGCCCGAGGGCGAAGCCGTACGGATCCTCACCGCGCACCGCTCGAAGGGGCTCGAATGGGACGTCGTCGTGGTCGCCGGGGTGCAGGAGGGGATCTGGCCCGACCTGCGCCTGAGGGGATCGCTGCTCGGCATCGACACGCTGGTGGAGCTGACCGCCGGATCGGAGCCGAGCGGACCCCAAGCGGAGGCGGCCACGCTCACGTCCAAGCTGCTCGCCGAGGAGCGGCGGCTGTTCTACGTGGCGGCGACCCGGGCGCGCCGTCGGCTGGTCGTCACGGCCGTCGGCGGTGAGGACACCGAGGAGCGCCCCTCCCGCTTCCTCACAGAACTGCTGCCCGAGGGTGTCGAGAAGGCCACCACGGACGACCGGGCGCGCTGGCTCAGCATGCCCGCGCTCGTGGCGGACCTGCGCTCGGTGGTCTGCGACATCGGCCAGCCGGAGGTGCTGCGCCGCGAGGCGGCGGCACACCTCGCCCGGCTGGCCCGCGCCGGGGTGCCCGGCGCCGCGCCGAGCGAGTGGTACGCGAAGACGGAGCTCTCCGACGACCGGCCGCTCGACTGGCGGAACGGCATCGTCCAGATCTCGCCCTCGGCCGTCGAGACGTTCACGGAGTGCGGGCTGCGCTGGGTGTTGGAGCGAGCGGTCGGCGCGAGCGAGTCGGGCACCAGCCAGCACCTCGGCACGGTCATCCACGCGATAGCCGTACTGGGCACCAAGGACGGCGTGGACCTGCTCGAGCGGCTGAACGACGTCTGGGACAACCTCGACTTCGGCGGGGTGTGGTTCAACCGCAAGCAGCGCAGGGTCGCCGAGCAGATGATCGACCGGTTCGCCCGGTGGCACAAGGGCAACGAGCGCGAGCTGGTCGAGACGGAAAAGGCGTTCTCCGTCATGGTGGCGGACGGCGTGCAGATCACCGGCCGGGTCGACCGGTTGGAGCGGGACGGCGAGGGCCGTGCCGTGATCGTCGACATCAAGACCGGTGGCAGCAAGCCCAGGAACGACGAGATCGACCGGCACCCGCAGCTCGGGGTGTACCAACTCGCCGCGATGCTCGGCGCGTTCGAGCGGCTCAGCGGAGTGGGGGGCGCCTCGCTCCTGCACGTGGGGAAGGCCGCGGGGAGCAAGGGGGACGCGGTCGAACAGGTGCAGCCGCCGCTCGACGGTGATCCCGAGCACAACTGGGCCAGGGATCTGGTCGAGAACGTCGCGACCGGGATGACGCAGACGCGCTTCGTCGCCCAGGTCAACGACGGCTGCCGCACGTGCGCGGTGAAGACCTCCTGCCCGGTCAACGACAACGGAGGCCAGGTGTGCTGACCGAGGCAGTGGGAAACCCGGCGCTCGATCCCGGCGAGCTCGCCCGCCGGCTGGGCATCATGCCGCCCACCTCAGAGCAGGCGGCCGTCATCGAGGCTCCGCTCGAACCCGCCGTGGTCGTGGCGGGGGCGGGGTCGGGCAAGAGCGAGACCATGGCCGGACGCGTCGTCTGGCTGGTCGCGAACGGGCTGGCGAGGCCCGAGCAGATCCTGGGACTCACCTTCACCCGCAAGGCCGCGGCCGAGCTCGCCGACCGGGTGCGCAGGCGCCTGACCGGGCTGGTGGAGGCCGGGCTGGTCGAACCGGAGCTGCTCGACTCGGAGCCCACGGTCTCGACCTACCATGCCTACGCCGCCCGGCTGGTCGCCGATCACGCGCTCCGTGAAGGGCTGGAGCCGACGATGCGCCTGGTCACCCCGGCCGTGGCCTGGCAGATGGCGGCACGGGTCGTCGGGCAGTACGACGGCCCGATGGACAAGGTCGATCTCGGGCCGGTGAGCGTCACCAAGGCCGTCCTGGACCTGGCCGGTGAGATGGCCGAGCACCTGTGCGGCGCCGACGACGTGCGCGAGGTCGGCGGGTGGCTGCGGGAGCGGCTGGCGGGCCTGTCCGGGCGGATCATCAAGGACCAGCGGGCGCCCGTGGAGACCCAGGAGATCCGCGAGCAGTTGCTGCCGATGGTCGAGGCGTACGAACGGCTGAAGCGGAGCCGTGAGGTCATCGACTACGGCGACCAGATGGCCCTGGCGGCGCGGATCGCCACCCGCCACCCCGAGGTGGGGATGTCCGAGCGGGCGCGCTTCGCGGTCGTGCTGCTCGACGAGTACCAGGACACCAGCCACGCCCAGCTCGTACTGCTCCGCGAGCTGTTCCATGGTGGTCACCCGGTGACCGCCGTCGGCGACCCCTGCCAGTCGATCTACGGCTGGCGCGGCGCCTCGTCCGGCAACCTGTCGCGGTTCCCCCGGGACTTCCCGACCGCCGCCGGGGATCCCGCACCCGTGCGGCAGCTCTCCATGAGCTTCCGCAACGGCGAGCACGTGCTCGGCGTCGCCGCCGAGATCCAGCGTCCGCTGCGCGCCGAAGCGCGCCAGGTGCCGGTGCTGGTCCCGGGCGGCAACCGGGTCGGCCGCGGGCGGGTGGTGTGCGCCTTCCACGAGACCGCCGAGGACGAGGCCGCCTGGATCGCCGAACGCGTGGCCGCACTGCTCCGCTGGGAGGGCGCGCCGGACGGCCTGCCCTGGGGTCACGGAGAGCGTGATCCGCGAGGCGAGGTCGTGCAGCCGAAAGACGTCGCGATCCTCGCCCGCAAACGATCGCAGTTTCCGGCGCTGCGCCGGGCCTTGGCGGCGCAGGGCATCCCGGTCGAGGTGGTGGGCCTCGGCGGGCTGCTCACGGTGCCCGAGGTCGCCGACATCGTGGCGACCCTGCGGACGCTGTACGACCCAACGGCCGGTGACGCGCTGGTACGGCTGCTCGCCGGACCGCGCTGGCGGATCGGCCCGGCCGACCTCAAGGTGCTGGGCGACCTCGCCCGAGAGCTCAACCGGGAGATGCGGAGCGGGAAGCAGGCCGAAGACCCGCTGGAGCAGGTCGTCCTCGACCTGGCCGAGGAGCGCGGCAGCCTGATCGACGCCCTCGACGAGCTACCCGAGCTGTTCGACCGGCGGCCCGAGTGGTTGAAGGGGTTCTCACCGGCCGCGCGGGAGCGGCTGCCGCGGCTCGCTCTCGAACTCCGGCTGCTGCGCGCGCACGCCGGGCAGCCGCTGCCCGAACTGATCTCCGAGGTGGAGCGGCGGCTGGGCCTCGACGTGGAGGTCGCGACGCGCGGCGGCGCAGTCGGCGGTCCGCTCGCCGCCCGTGCCGACCTGGACGCGTTCCTCGACGCGGCCGCCCGGTTCGCGGGCGACGCGGAGGATCCGACCCTCGGCGCCTTCCTGGCCTACCTGAAGGCGGCGGAGGCCGAGGAGTTCGGGCTGGAAGCCGGGCGCGTGGGCGACACCAACAGCGTCAAGTTGATGACCGTCCACGCGTCGAAGGGCCTGGAGTGGCCGGTCGTCATCGTGCCCGGGCTGTCGCAGGTCAGGACCCAGAAGGGGGAGATCGCCAGAGGAAGCGTCTTCCCGGCCACACCGGTGACCAATTCGAGATGGACCAAGAACCCGCGCAAGCTGCCCTACCCACTGCGTGGCGACCGGGCGGATCTGCCGGCGCTGGCCGGTCTGGAGAAGGACGTCCTGGCCGACTTCGACCAGCGGTGCCGCGAGCGTGACCTGATGGAGGAGCGGCGGCTCGCCTACGTTGCGGTGACGAGGGCGCACTATCTGCTGGTGGCGTCCGGTTATCGGTGGGGGACCTCGTCCCGGCCGCTGGAGCCGTCCGATTTCCTGATGGAGATCCGCGAAGCGGGCGCCCGGATCGATCTCTGGCACGACAGCGGTGACGACGAAGACGAGCAGAACCCGCTGCTCGCCGAGCCGCCCCGCAAGGAGTGGCCTGTCATCTCCGTGGCCGATGGCGTCGACGACGGCGCCCGCCTGGTGGAAGAGGCACTGGTTGAAGAGGCACTGGTTGAAGAGGCACTGGTGAAAGAGGCTCCGGTCCGGGAAACGGCGCAGGGCGAGGCCGCGGACCTGCGGGCCCGGGGTCTCAGGGAGCGCGATCGGGAGCGGATGCGGTCCTGGGCACGGGACACCGAGCTGCTGCTGAGGGAGCGCGAGACGAACCGGCGGCGGACCGGGACGGTCGTCGAGCTGCCGGCCAGGCTGACGGTGTCGTCGCTGGTGACGCTGGCCGCCGATCCCGCGGCGTTCGCCCGCCAGGTGCGCCGGCCGGTGCCACGCAAACCGGCGCCGCTGGCCCGGCGGGGCACGGCGTTTCATCGCTGGCTCGAGTCGCGCTGGGGTCAGCAGCGCCTGATCGACGACTTCGATCTGCCCGGTGCGGCCGACGAGCCCTCCGATGCCGACATCCAGCTCGCCGAGCTGCAGGCGCGGTTCGAGGAGAGTGAGTGGGCCGGGCGTGAGCCGCTCGACCTGGAGGTGCCGTTCGAGACGATGATCGCCGACCGGCTGCTGCGCGGCCGGATGGACGCGGTCTTCCGGGAGGGAGACGGGTTCGTGGTGGTCGACTGGAAGACCGGCGAGCGGCCGCAGGGCAGGGCGGCCGAGACCGCCTCGGTCCAGCTCGCCGCTTACCGCATGGCCTGGGCCGAGTTGGCGGGGGTGCCGCTGGAGAAGGTCGGCGCGGCGTTCCACTATGTCCGGTCGAATGAGACGACCCGTCCCGTGGACCTGCTCGACGCCGACGGGCTGGCGGCCCTCATCCGGCGGGTGCCCGAGGATAACCGGTCGTCGGCATCGTGAGCGCCTTCTGATCGCCATCCTTTCGAGACTCCCTACATTGCCGATGGTGCGCATCGTGTCTTCGAAGCCACTGAACGTAACGACATTGGAACGAGATAAGTGAGGAGACCGAAAGGCGTACGGCCGGGCGCGGTGGAGGAAAACGGCCTCCGGGGTGGATGGAACCACACCCCGGAGGGAAACAGACCTCACCCGCTCGGGTACGGAAGATCCCGGCGGCGGCGGGCGGTGCCCCGCTCTCGCCGTCTATACGAACGGCCGGACGTCCGGTGATCGCTTTATCCGGGCCCTGGGTCACCCGGCGGGCGGGATGACGTGGTTGGCGCGGAGCAGGCCGTGGGGGTCGTGCCGTGCCCTGATCCTGGTGAGCCGGGCGTAGTCCGCGGGTGCGAAAGCGGAGCGTACCTCGTCCCCGCTGAGTGGGCCGAAGGTGAAGTTGAGTGAGCATCCGACCGCATCGCCGGCCAACGGCGCGAGGGCGTCGCGATGTGTCTCGCGTACCACCTCGTCTTCGCCGGCCTGCACCGGTGACAGAACCGTCACCGCATAGGTGGCGTCCCGGTGGCCGACGGCGTTGGCGGTGCGGGGTTCCCGTGCGAGGGCGCCGCCCAGGTGCCGCAGTCCCACCACGGTCATGACCGGCGCGGAAGGGCCGGCGGCCTTCGTCAGATCGGCCAGGGCCTGCGGTCCGAGGTCGTTCACCAGGAGGTTCCGCGATCGGTAGGCGTGCGGTTCGTCGGGTTCGTCGAAGACCGCGCCGGATTCGGCGTAGGGGAGTTCGCGGAGCGTGTCCCGCAGGATGGGCCCGAGTGAGCGCAGCGGTTCCACCAGGTCGCGCCCGTCCTTGAGCGGGCCGGCATAGGAGATCTGGATCTGGGCGACCTGGCGTCCGCGCAGGGGCTCGGGCAGCATCGGCAGGTCCGGGTACGGCAGGGTCGTGACCGCCGAGGTCATCTCCTCGGGCACGGTGGCGGTCCAGTGGCGCCAGGCGTCCAGCACGTCGGGGGCCTGCTCGACGGCGAAGAACAGGCTGCCGCCATAGATGCGGGCGACCGGGACCAGGTCGATCTCCATGCCGGTGACCACGCCGAAGTTGCCGCCACCGCCCCGTAGTGCCCAGAACAGGTCGGGGTCGGAGCCCGCTGTGACCTGCCGGAGCCGTGCGTCGAGGGTGACCAGGTCGATGCGGCGCACGTGGTCGGCGGCGAAGCCGTACCGACGGGCCAGCAGGCCCACGCCACCGCCCAGCGTGTAGGAGATCGCGCCCACGCCGGGGAAGCTGCCCGACAGCGGTGCCAGGCCGTACGGCGCGGCCGCCTCGATCACCTGACGCCAGGTCGCTCCCGCCTCGACCCATGCGACGCGGGTTCGCGGGTCGACGCGTACGGCGGACATGCGCCGCGTGTTGATCAGCACGCCTTCAGCGGGTGCGGCAAGGCCGTGGCCGCCGGCCTGCACCGCCAGCGGTGAGCGGGTCTCGGCGGCGAACTCGACCGCGGCCTGCACATCGCGGGCCTCGGTCGCGGCCACGATCACCGAGGGCCGGTGCGGATCGAGGAGTTGAAAGCCGAGCCGATGCTCGTCGTATCCCTCGACGCCGGGAACGTACACCGGCCCGCGGGTACGTGCGGCGAGTCGCTTCTGCATCATGGTGTCCATGCGGCCCACGGTAGAAGCCATTGAGGACACAACCTGTCCACAACGACGGCCATTCTTGTGTCCGTGAGCAACGGATCGCCGCGTAAGGACATGCCGGGACGGCTGCTGCGTCTGCTGTCGCTGCTGCAGAGCAGACGCGAATGGTCGGGCGCCGAACTCGCCGACCGGCTCGGCGTCAGCGGCCGTACCATGCGTCGCGACATCGACCGGCTTCGCGCGCTCGACTACCCGGTGGAGAGCACCACCGGCACCGCGGGCGGCTACCGGCTGGCGTCCGGCCGGAACCTGCCGCCGCTGTTGCTGGATGACGAGGAGGCGATCGCGGTCGCCTTCGGACTGGTCACGGCGGCGGCCGGCAGCGTCGCCGGGATCAAGGAAAGCTCGATGCGGGCGTTGGCGAAACTGGAACGGGTCCTGCCGCGCCGGCTGCGTCCCATTCTGTCGGCTCTCGGCGGCACCGCAGTGGCCCTACCGGTGCACGACGCCCCCCGCATCGACCCCGTGGTGCTGGCGGTGCTGGCCTCGTGCTGCCGTGACCGCCAGGTGCTGACCTTCGACTACCTCGACCGCGCCGGTGCGGGCAGTGCGCGCCGCGTCGAGCCGCACCATCTGGTCACCGTTAAGGGCCGGTGGTACCTGATCGCCTACGACCCCGACCGGGCAGACTGGCGCACCTTCCGCGTCGATCGGATCGCGCACCCGCGACCCGCGACCGGCCGCTTCCTCCCGCGTCCGCTGCCCGCACCAGACCCGGCCACCTATCTCACCCGATCGTTCGCCACCGCCGTGTATCGCCACACGGCCCGGCTCGAGGTCGCGCTCGGCGCCGACACGTTGCGGTCCCGGCTCTTCGCTCACATACCGTGCGAGATCGAACCGCAGGGACCGCACGCGTGCGCTGTCCGCCTCAGCGCCGAATCCGCTGAGCTGATCGCCCAGTACGTCGCCGCGATCATGGCGCTGGACGCCTCCGTCGCACTGGTGAACGCCTCGGAGGAGGTCAGGACGCGTCTTCACCGGCTCGGTGAACGGCTCGGTGAACGGCTGCCGGAATGATCCCGTTGATCAGAGATCAGGGCCGACCGGGGTCAGCGGGTTGGCGACGGGGACGTATCCGGCGGCGCGGTCGGCATGCCGTCGCCACCGCACACCGAGGTTGGCCTTGGCGGGCAGCGTCGCGTCGGAGAGCAGCGCCTCGAGCGGGGCCGGCCATCCCTCGTCTTCGGCGTAGCCGGACAGCACCTCCCCGGCCGCCGCCCAGAGGTCACGCAGGACCTGGCGCTCCCGCTCCGGGTCGGCCGCCTCCGCGACGGTGGCGGCGATCTCGGCCAGGTGGTTGACCACGAGGCAGTACGCGACCCGGTTCCAGCCGCGATCGGTGGCGTACGTCAGCGCCTCGGCGACCCGCTCCGGCAGGCCGGACAGGTCGTGGCGGCCCTCGATCAGCTTGGTCCCCTCCAGATCACGGAATATCGCCTGGGCGGGCAGGCCGTCGGCATCGACGCCGACGAGCACGTTCTGCAGATGCGGTTCGAGCACGACGCCGTGGCGGACGAAGGCCTCGAGCGCCGGCAGGGCCACCCGCTCGACATAGGCTCGCCACCAGGTGACCGGGTCGGCCCGGCGGCGCGCCTCGGCCGCCTCGGGCACCCCCCTGTCCCGCACGCCCGCCATGCCGTACGGCGAGGCGGCCAGGGCGGCCGCGAGGATCGGGGTGACCCCGGGCTCACAGACCGGCCAGGGGCCGGACCGGACGATCACTCCGAGCCCTTCGAGGAGCCGGGTGCCGAGGGCCGCCGACCGATATCCGGGTTCGGGCAGCCACCGGGTGCCGGGAAACCGCTCGGCCAGCCGATCGAAGACCGGCCCGAGCCGCCGGGTGAGCTCGACCGCGCCGGCGAGTTCGTACCACGCGTTCTTCCGCACGCAGTTGGTGATCCGTACGTCCAGGCTGAATTTGAGGCAGACCCCCGAGACCGGCTCGTACACGGTCCGCACCGACGAGGTGGGGAAGACCGGGCGTGAGCCGTACCCGAGGTCGACGAGCCGCCCGTCGGCGAGCGGGGCGCGCAGGTCGGGGGCGAGCAGTTCGAGCTGCCACGGGTGTGCGGGCAGCGGCAGATATCCCGGCGGTAAGGAGCCCATCGAGTCGAGCGCAGACACGTCGCCCTGGCCCGCGACGAGGTCGGCGCGGACGCCGAGCAGGCGGAGCGGGAAGCGGGCGTGCGCCTCCGGCGCGTACCGTTCCCATCCCGGGCCGGTCCGCATCTTGGGCGAGGGATGAAACGGGTGTCCGCCCACCAGGGCCTGCTCGGAGGCGAGCCACGGGTCCGCCGGCGGTGTCGCGCGCTCGCGCGCCGCCAGGAGGGCCGCGACGGCCTCCCGGCTGGCGGTCACCTGGGCGGCGAACTCCCCGTTGAAGCCGCCGCCGGATCCTTCGCCGCCCGCCAGCTCCCGTTCGACCAGTTTGATCAGCAGGTCCGAGGTCAGCGGCTCCCATGCCCCGCCGGCCAGTCGTTCGGCCCGGCCGGTGAAGCGCAGCGACATTCCGCCCCGGGCGGGCACGCGTACGCGGGTTCCCGCGATGCTCGCCAGCAGGTACGGCCCGGCGGCCCGGACGCGGGAGCCGCACAGCTCACGGATGCAGCAGCGCAGCAGGGCGCCGAGCGTGATCTCCTCGGCCAGAGCGGAGTGCGGGTCGAGCAGAAGGCCGTTCATCGAAGCCTTTCCGGTGCCCGGCCGTCGGCCTCGCGGGACGGCGCGACGCCGACGCCGGCGGGATTCGGTCTCGGGCGGAGATAGTTGGGGCCGGTCGTGCCGTAGAACTTGTTGACGTCACGCGCACCCGTGCGCTCCTTGGCGACGAGCGTCCCGGCGACGAGCATCGACTTTCCGACGAGCCGCGCGGCGTCGATCGTCCTGGCGCGCAGCAGCGCGGCCATCGGGGCGTCGCCGAACCGTTCGAGTGCGGCCGACAGCGCCTCCCGGACCAGACCGCCGGCCGCCGCGACGTCCGCGAGCGCTCCGTGCACCACGGCCATCGCGGCCAGGTGGAGGGTGATGGTCACGAACACATCGGCCAGGGCGTGCGGGTCATCGGTCAGCATGCGATCGTCGCCGAAGTCCGGCACCTCGAGCCCCGCCGCGCGCAGGAGATCGGGCGAGGCCAGCAGCCCGTCGTTGTCCTTCACCAGCAGCGTCATCGGCCCGCCCCGCAGCAGCAGCGACAAATTCTGCTGATGCGCCTCCAGCGCGACGCCGTACCGCACGAACAGCGTGACGTTCCAATCGAACAGCGCCGTCAGGTAGTCGCGCAGCAGCGCCCTGACGTCACCGCCGTGTAACCGTACGGCGAGATCGTCCAGCACCGTCCGGGAGTGGTGGCCGCTGGAGCCGGGCAACTCCGCGAGCAGGGCCGCCACGGGCACGATCTCACCCTCGGGCAGGCCCCGGACCAGCCAGCCGAGGTGCTCGTGCCCGGCATGGCCGTACGCCTGCTCGTCCGCGAGCGACACCCGCATCCGCGGTTCACGGGCGAGCACCTCCCGCAGCAGCGACTCGGCGAGCGCGCCGTCGCGTAACGTGCCCGGTTTGATCGAGCGGCGGTTGCGCAGGCCGAGGGTGCTCGTCGGGAGCGGCAGCTTGAGGTGGGTCCGGTCGTCGACCTCGACCGTCCGCGTCGACAGCGTCGGCCGGACCGTCAGGTACGGCTCGGGCGCCACGACGATCGGACCGGGTCCGTCCACGGCGGGGGCGTCGGCGAGAGCGGGCGCGGTGAGCGGATGAACGGGGAAGAGCACGTGGGTCCGGGCCATCGCCCCGGGAAGCCCGACGTCCTCGGGGACCGGCCACCACGGGAGAGCGCCGGGATCGACGGTGGCCGTGACGTGATCGCGTGGCACGGCCGCCCAGACCAGCCGGAACTCGGGGGCGAACTCCGGGGCGTGGCCGACCAGATCCTCGGGGGACAGCCCGAGACGGCAGCGGGAGGTGGGGTAGATCGGGTGGTCCACCTCTGCCGCCAGCGTCTCGTAGAAGATCAGCCCGCGGCCGGGGCCTGCGGAGCTGAGCCGGGAGTGCACCCGGCGGCGGTGGCGGTGGTGCAGTTCCAGCGCGGTCAGCGTCTCGCGGCACTCCCGCGCGAAGGCCGCGACCCCGGCGGCGTCGGCCGGGTCGGCCACGGACTCGAGGGTACGCAGGACCTCCGCCAGGCTCGGCCCGCCCCGGGGGTTCTCGTCCGCCGCGAGCGGCGGCACGGGGACGGCGAAGTCCTGGAACGGCGAGCCGGAGGTCAGACGCACCTTTCCGCCGGAGGCGAGCAGCAGGGCGACCCCGTTCTTGTCGCGGGTGAGCCGGGTCGAGATCGTGCCGTAGTCTTCGCGGATCAGGGCGTTGAGCACCCGCGCGGCCAGGTGGCGTTCCCGGCCGGAGACACGGGTCATTCGATCACCCACGGGTGATCGGTGCGGAAGGCGTCGATCGCCGAGTCGACGCGGGTCAGGTCGGGGCCGATCACGCGGACGAGACCCAGGTAGTCGCGATTGGTGTTGACCGGTTCTATCCGCTCGCCGACCGCGCGCAGCGGCCGGTGCCACAGCCGGATGTCGTCCCTGACGAGGGTGGATCCGCCCGGAGCGGGGGAGACGACCGCGGTGGGTGAAGGGACCAGGACGGGCGGAGCCGCGATGATCACGCCCGGCCGGTCGGCGACGATGCTGACCACCGCGCCATGGAGATCCTCGCTGTTGTGGCCCGTGCCGTACGGCACGGCGCCCGGCAGCGGCTCTCCGGCGTGCACGCGCAGGATCTCCTGGTGCAGCGGCGCACCGATCA
>NZ_BCBX01000036.1:371570-393965 GCF_001417795.1 Sphaerimonospora mesophila
CAGGAAATCGCAGTTGTCGCCGATCAGCCGGTAGTTGACCTCGATG
Organism: Sphaerimonospora mesophila; assembly: GCF_001417795.1. Taxonomy (NCBI): domain Bacteria; kingdom Bacillati; phylum Actinomycetota; class Actinomycetes; order Streptosporangiales; family Streptosporangiaceae; genus Sphaerimonospora; species Sphaerimonospora mesophila. Next base: position 371,617 of record NZ_BCBX01000036.1, read on the forward strand.
ACGCGCGGGCCGTCCCGGGTGACGACGTACTCGGTGTGACAGGCGCCGAAGCCCACCCCGAGCGCGGCGAGCGCGGCGGTCACGTGGCGCAGGTGATCCGCCGGGGGGTCGGGATGCCAGTCCAGGCGTTCCTCGACGAAGTGCGGGAGCGGCCCGAGCGTGGTGCGGAACCCCCCGATGACCGCGGTGGTCTCGCCGTCGCCCAGCGTCTCCAGCGTGTGCAGCGGCCCTTCGAGGTATTCCTCGGCGACCAGCACGTCGTCCGGCCGCCGTTTCCTGATCGAGCGCACCGCGGCGGTCAGCTCGGCCGCGTCGGCGGCCAGCACGACGTCCTCGCTGGCGACGCCCATGGCCGGCTTGATCACCACCGGGTACGGCAGCGCCTCCGGCGGGGCGGCCGAGCCGGGCGGGAGCCGTACGGACCGGACGGGCTCCACACCGGCGAGGCGGAGGCGACGGCGCATGAGCGCCTTGTTCTTGGCCGTGGCGCAGGCGCGCCAGTCCTTGTGCGGCAGACCGAAGTATCCGGCGGCCAGGGCGGTCTCGGCCTGCAGGTGGTCGGAGTTGGAGAACACCACGTCAGGGGGGTGATGCGCGGCGATGACGTCGATCAGGGCCCGGGGATCGCGCACATCGGTCTCGATGACCTCGTGATCCGGGTATCCGCCGGGCTGATCGGTCAGGATCGTCACGTCCCAGCCCAACGCGGCCGCGGCGGGGAGGAAGCCGTCGATCACGGAATCGGTCGGGTTGAGGGTGATGAGGTACAGGCGCACACGACCCCCGCAAGAATCATAGGTGAGGCTAACCTAACCGGCGTCATCGTAGTCGTTGGCTGATCGCTTCGCGTGGGGAATCGCCGCAGGGGGCTCGGTTGTTCTCGCTGGCACTCATGGAAGGATGACGCCGTGGCACTCTCGGATGGACTCCTCGGACCGCTGCTGCTGGCTCGTGGCACGATCGACCGTTCCGCGCTTCTGCGCACCGACGAGGATTGGCTGGAGCGGGCCTGGGCCGCCGAGAAGACGCGGGTCGTCGTCGTCCACGAGGGCAGCACGCCGATCCGCAGGTTCACCGACGGCGCCGCTCTGGTGCTGACCTCTCCCCACGAGGCGCCATCGGTCGACCGGGAGGCCAGATATCTGCTCGGCGTGGACGAGGACGGCGTGGCGTACTTCGCGGTGCGCTCCCCGCTTCCGCCGGGGGATGTGGCGGGCCTGCGCGAGGCGGCCGGGCTGCTCGACGACCGCGACGCGGGGCTGCTGGTGAACGCGGTGGCCCTGGAGGCGTGGCACGCCACCCACGAGTTCTGCCCGCGTTGCGGAACCCTCACGGACGTCGTGGCCGCCGGGCACATGCGGGTCTGCCCCCGCGACGGCAGCCAGCACTTCCCGAGGGTGGACCCGGCCGTGATCATGCTGGTCCACGATGACGACGACCGGGTGCTGCTGGCGCGCGGCCAGGGCTGGGGGGAAGGCCGCGTGTCGGTGCTGGCCGGCTTCGTGGAACCGGGGGAGTCGCTGGAGCACGCGGTGATCCGCGAGGTCATGGAGGAGGTCGGGGTGCTCGTCACCGCGCCGCGCTACCTGGGCAGCCAGCCCTGGCCGTTCCCCCGCAGCCTCATGCTCGGCTTCTCCGCGCGCGCGGTCACCACGGAGTTGCGGCCGGATCAGGACGAGATCGCCGAGGCGCACTGGCTGTCGAGAGCGGAACTCGCCGCGCGGGTCGAGTCCGGCGAGCTGGGCCTGCCGGGCCAGGTCTCGATCGCACGCAGGCTCATCGAGGCGTGGTACGGCGGGCCCATCTCGAGGAACGGCCGATAGGGGTCCGGTCAGCAGGCGCCGGCGAGGTGACGCTTCACCTCGGCGACCGAGGGGTTGGTCATCGTGTGGCAGTCGGTCACGACGGTGGGGACGACCTGGTTGCCGTTGTTGACGCTCATGACGAACTCGGCGGCCTCCGGATGACGTTCGATGTCGACTTCGTCGTACGCGATGCCCTCCCGCGTGAGCTGGCTCTTGAGCCGCTTGCAGGGGCCGCACCAGCTTGTCGTGTAGACCGTGAGCGCCATGTCCGTCCCTTTCTGGCGATACCTCACCACCGTGGGGTGTTCTGAGCAGTCATTGGCAACACGGCGGGGCCCCGTGCTGTTCCCGCCCCGGCGTACGAGCGCGTCCGCAGGATCACGGACCCGGGAACGGGGCGAACCTCCCTAGCGGTTCAGGCGGGAGGCGATCCAGGTTCTGACGGTCTCGGCCACGCCCGGTTCCCGGTACAGGGCGGAACTGTGCCGGGTGCCGGGCACCGTCCTGACCGTCATCGGCACCCCGGCCGCCAGGAGTTCCCCCCTGAGGATCTCGCTCTGGTACGGCGGGACGAACTCCTCGTCGGAGTGGATCGTGAGCACCGGCGCGTCACCGGGCGAGGCGTGGAACGGCACCTCCATGCTCGACCACTTCTGGGGACACCGGTCGGGTGTGCACCCGCCGGCGAGCGTGAGGGCGGCCCTGCGCAGCTTGCGCCGCGCGAAGTCCGCGAACGCGTCCGAGCCGTCCTCGAACGACGCGAGCGGCGACACGACCGGGGAGATCCCGACGACCCCGCGCAGGCCGGGCAGGCCGTCGCCGTACGTGCCGAGCGCGGTGGAGATGTGACCGCCGGCGGAGAAGCCGATCACGACGTAGCGGTCGGGGTCGGTGTTGAACAGCGCGGCGTGCCGGCGCACGGTTTTGATCACGTCGAGGGCGTCGGTCCGCTGGGCCGGCCAGGGCGCGTCACCGGACAGCCGGTAGTTCAGGTTGACCACCGTGTAGCCGAGCCGCACGTAGCTCTTGCTGATCGAGGTCAGGGACCTCTTGTCGCCGCTCGACCACCAGCCGCCGTGGATGATGAACACGGCCGGCCGCCGGGGGCCGGTGGAATGCCACCAGATGTCCATGCGCTGCCGCGGGTGCGGGCCGTACGAGAACGTCCGCACCTTGGCGCCGACGGGAAGGGCGGCGCGGGCGGTCGCGCCGGGGGAGGCGGTCGGCCTGGGGGAGACGGTCGTGCTCGGGGAAGGGGCCGGCGTGGCCGAGGGCACGTGCGTCGCGGTGGCGGTGGGCGTCGGATCGGGTGTCGCGCCGGGTGTGTGATCGCCCGTCTGGGTGGCACCGGCACCCGCCTTCGTGGGCACCTGAGCGAGCAGCACGGCGGTGAGCGCGAACGCGCCGCCCGCCGTGAGAACACGAGCCAACCCTGCTCTCGCCGCATTCCGCACGGCCTGGTTCCTCCCCGTTGTCACCCGGTGTCGACTTGGTGCAGAGCCGACGTCCGCCGCCGGCCCGGTCCCCGCCATGGGATCGGTGGGACAGATGTCGGAGGCTGCTGGAAGGATGATGCCAGTACATCCTCCGCACCGCATGTTGGGAGCGCCACGTGGACGTCCTCGAGGGGCTGGATCCCGAGCAGCGCGCGGTGGCCGAGGCGGTCCGCGGCCCCGTGTGCGTGCTCGCGGGCGCGGGCACCGGCAAGACGCGCGCCATCACCCATCGCATCGCGCACGCGGTGCACACCGGGGTGATCGAGCCGCAGAGCGTGCTCGCCGTGACGTTCACCACTCGCGCGGCGGCCGAGCTCAAACAGCGGCTGCGCCGTCTGGGCGCGCCGGGCGTGCAGGCCCGCACGTTCCACGCGGCGGCGCTGCGCCAGCTCAGCTACTTCTGGCCGCGGGTGATCGGCGGCGATCCGCCCCAGGTGATCGAGTCCAAGCTGCCGCTGCTCATCGAGGCGTCACGCAACCTGCGGCGGAACGCCGACCGGGGCGAGCTCAGAGACGTGGCCGCCGAGATCGAGTGGGCCAAGGTCACCCAGATCGGGCCGGAGGACTACACGGCCGCCGCCGCCAAGGCCCGGCGGACCCCGCCGATCGCGCCGGAGGAGGTGGCCCGGCTCTACGAGGGTTACGAGAACCTGCGCCGCCGGCGCAACCTCATCGACTTCGAGACCATCCTCGAGTTGACCGCCGCGGTGATGACCGAGCATCGCGAGGTGGGCGCCCAGATCCGGCAGCAGTACCGCTACTTCGTCGTCGACGAGTTCCAGGACGTCAACCCCCTGCAGAAGCTGCTGCTCGACACCTGGCTCGGCGGGCGTGACGACCTGTGCGTGGTGGGCGATCCCAACCAGACGATCTACTCTTTCACCGGGGCCACCCCGCAATATCTGACCGGCTTCGCCGTCGAGCACCCCTCGGCGAGCGTGATCAAACTGGTGCGCGACTACCGCTCGACCCCGCAGGTGGTCACGCTGGCCAACCGGGTGATGGCGCGCTCGCCGCACCGGCTCGAACTGGTCGCGCAGCGTCCTGACGGCCCCGAGCCGGTTCTCACGGAGTACGACGACGAGGAGGCCGAGGCGCTCGGGGTCGCGCTCACGGTGAAGAAGCTCATGGCCGACGGCGTCCCGGCCAGGGAGATCGCCGTGCTGTTCCGGATCAACGCCCAGTCCGAGGCGTACGAGCAGGCGTTCGGCGAGGCCGGCGTGCCGTACCTGCTCCGCGGCGCGGAACGCTTCTTCGACCGGCCGGAGGTACGGCAGGCCGTGGTGCTGCTGCGGGGAGCGGCGCGGTCGGCGGACGGCGACGACCCGCTGGCCCCCGCCGTCCACGCGATCCTGTCCGGGATCGGCCTCACCGCCGAGCCCCCCGGCGGCGGCAAGGCGCGGGAGAAGTGGGAGTCGCTGAAGGCACTGGCCGACCTGGCCGAGGACATGGCGGCCGACGGCGCGGACCTGGCCGGTTTCGTCACCGAGCTGGAACGGCGGGCCGTGGAGCAGCACGCGCCGCCCGTCGAGGGCGTGACGCTGGCCTCGCTGCACGCCGCCAAGGGCCTGGAGTGGGACGCGGTCTTCCTCGTCGGCCTCACCGAGGGGATGCTCCCGATCATCTACGCGGAGACATCGGAGCAGATCGAGGAGGAGCGGCGGCTGCTCTACGTCGGCGTCACCCGCGCTCGTGAGCACCTGCACCTGTCCTGGGCGCTGGCCCGCTCGCCCGGCGGCCGCAGGTCTCGGCGGCCCTCCCGCTTTCTCGAGGGGCTCTCACATCAGCTCCCCGCCGGGGCGGCCAGGACCGGACGCCGTTCGGAGCGGACCGGTGGGAGGCGGCCTGCGGCGCCGCTGCACTGCCGTGTGTGCGGCAAGACGCTCGCGGTGGCGGCAGAGCAGAAGCTGGGCCGCTGCACGACCTGTCCGGCCGACTACGACGAGGCGCTCCTCGAAAACCTCAGGTCGTGGCGGACCGCCGAGGCCAAGGAGGCCAAGGTCCCTGCCTATGTCGTCTTCACCGATGTGACGCTTCAGGCGATCGCCGAGCGGGTGCCGACCACGGAGGCGGAACTGCTGGCCATCGCCGGCATCGGCCGGGTCAAGCTCGAGCGGTACGGCGAAGCCGTGCTGGAGCTGTGCCGCGTCGCGACCGATGGCGGTAGTCTCACCAGTGTTACTGATGAGTAATATTCCCCCGGTGCGTTTTTGTTGGAGGCTCCGTGCACTCGGCTCTCAAGGAGCTGCTCGACCTGCTCGACCTGGAGCAGATCGAGCTCGATATCTTCCGGGGACGCAGCCCGGAGGAGCGGATTCAGCGGGTTTTCGGCGGTCAGGTCGCGGCTCAGGCGCTCGTGGCGGCCGGCCGTACGGTCCCGGCCGACCGCATGGTCCACTCCCTGCATGCGTACTTCATCCGGCCGGGTGATCCCGCGGTCCCGATCGTCTACAACGTCGACCGGGTGCGGGATGGCCGCTCGTTCACCACGCGACGGGTCACGGCCATCCAGCACGGCAAGGCGATCTTCTCGATGTCGGCCTCGTTCCACATAGCCGAGGAGGGCCTGGAGCACCAGTCGGCCGCCATGCCGTCCGTTCCCGAGCCGGAGAGTCTGGGGACCTTCCAGCAGCGGATGCTCGACGTGGTGGGGGACGACCCGACATGGCGCGAATGGCTGTCGAAACCGCGTCCGGTCGACGTGCGGTACGTGCACCGGCTGCCGTGGGAGGCGCCCGCCGGTGCCGCCGGGGCTCCCACCGCGTCCGACGAGAACCACGTGTGGTTCCGATACGAGGCCGATCTCCCCGACGACCCGCTGCTGCACGTCGTGCTGGCCGCCTACGCCTCGGATTTCACGCTGGTGGACACCGTGCTGCTCGCGCACGGGAGGGCCTGGGGCACGGCCGACTTCTCCGGTGCCTCGCTCGATCACGCGATGTGGTTCCACCGCCCGCTTCGAGCCGACGAGTGGGTGCTGTACGCCCAGGAGTCGCCGTGGTCGGGCGGCGCGCGCGGGCTCGCTCGCGGACAGATGTTCACGGCCGCAGGAGAGCTGGCGGTGTCCGTGGTGCAGGAGTGTCTGATCCGGGTTGGTGATGATGTCACGAAGTCGTGAAAATCGCAGGTAGAAAATAGGTTGCTCGGCCTGCCGGTTGGGATTTAGGGTCTTGGTCAAGCCAGTCGGACGATCCTGTTCCGGCTGTCGTACTACTGGAGTGGAGGTGAGTCAGGTGGAGATCACGATCATGTTCGCCACGCCGTGGCTCGCCTCTGCCTGCCCGAACGTCGCCATCGCCGCTGTCGCCCAGACGAAGCAGACGAAACTGCGGCGTGGCGTGGCCGCCTTCGCTCAGGTCGGCGCTGCCCGCACCGGTTCGGTCACCGAGCCTCGCTCGGCTGCCTTCGGTGTGGCGCGCCACGGCATCGAGTCCTACCAGGTCGCCCTGGTGGACCGTCCGATGAGCGATGAGCAGATCAACCGCACCGCCGACGGTGGGGCACCGGGTCCGTTGTACGCCTGGAGAGAACCAGTCATAACTTGACCGGTCTCCCTCTTCAGGCCGCGGATCCGACCAGGATCCGCGGCCTTCTTGTTTTGTCGGCCACGATTCCACCCCGTCCACGAGGACAACCAGGCCCACGAGGACAACCAGACCAAAACCATTCAAAGAGGTGACGCAGATGGCGGCCCCGGTCATGGACCTGATCGAAGCCGAAATCCCCTGTCGTACCGACCCCGACCTGTGGTTCGCCGAGTCTCCCGAGGACGTGGAGTTCGCCAAGGCGCTCTGCGGCGGCTGCCCGATCCAGAAGGCCTGCCTGGCCCGCGCGCTGGAGCGCGAGGAGCCGTGGGGCGTCTGGGGTGGCGAGCTCATCCTGCGGGGGGTCGTCGTTCCCCGGAAGCGCCCGCGGGGGCGTCCGCGCAAGACGCCCGTCGCCGCCTGACCAATACACGTAAGACCTGGAAACACAAGGAAGGACAGTCAGATGAACCTCTCCCCGAACGCCTCGATGTATCTCTACCAAGAACTGGTAGACGAGCGAATACGGACCTTGCACCGCGAGGCGGAGGAAGAGCGCCTGGCCAGCCGGATCCTGAGCGCCAAGCGGGCTCGCCGGCGGGCTGAGCGCGCCTCGGAGCGGCTCAGGGGCGCGCTGGCCCGTCTCTAGTTCGAAAAGGGCCCGGGCGCACATCGGCGTCCGGGCCCTTCCCGTCCTATCCGGCAGGACGCCGCAGCGGCCTGAGGTCATCCACGCGAGACCGTACGGGTCCGATGCGCGGTCAGGCGGTTCATCCCCGGCCTCGGCCGGGGTATCAGACCGCCATGAGGTCGACGTCGCCGCCCGAAACGCCGGGCTCGTCGGCGAAACCGGGAACCCAGCGGATGACCTCGTCACGGAATCTGGCGGTGGCGCCGAGCTGGCACAGGACGCCCACTCCCGCGGCATGAACCCGATGGATCAGCACGTATGACGGGGGCAGGTTGAGCTGGCGCACGACGTTGTTCGGCCGGAGGTCGGCCACGGTCGCCGCCTGCTCCCGCAGCCACTCCCGGCTGAAGGTGAACTCCTCGACCCGGGTGGGCTCGACGTAGGGGGCGAGGAACGCGCGCAGGGCATCGGCGTCCACCTCGATGTGCGGCCGGATGAACCCTTCCTCGCGAAGTCCCTGGACGACGGTGTCCATGTCGCCCTGGTTGAAGATCCGGGTGAGCGTGCCGAAGGCGCGGGGGTAGCCGTCGGGCAGCCGGCTGACCGCCCCGAAGTCGAGCACCCCCAGGCGTCCGTCCTCCATCACCCGGAAGTTGCCCGGGTGCGGGTCGGCGTGCAGCATGCCCACCCGGGACGGCGAGCAGAAGAGAAAGCGGACCAGGCGCAGACCGGCCAGGTCGCGCTCGGCCTTGGTCCCACTTTCGATGATCTTGGCCAGTGGTGTACCGGTCATCCACTCGGTGACCAGGACCTGCTCGTTGGCCGCGATCACATCCGGGATGTGGAAGTCCGCGTCGTCCCTGAACTCCTGGGCGAACGCGTGCTGCGCCTCGGCCTCCCGCAGGTAGTCGAGCTCTTCGGCGACCCGGTCCTTCAACTCGGTGAGAACCGGTTTGATGTCCAGTCCGGGCAGCATCGCAGAGAAGAGCTTGCCCAGGCGGGCGAGCTGGTTGAAGTCGGAGATCAGGGCCTTTCCTGCACCCGGATACTGGATCTTCACGGCGACCGGCCTGCCGTCATGCCAGACCGCCCGGTGCACCTGTCCGATGGACGCGGCCGCCGACGGGCTGTCGTCGAACTCCGTGAAGTTCTCCCGCCAGTCGTCGCCCAGCTGCTCTGCGAGGACACGGTGAACCGTGGCCGCGGGCAGCGGCGGCGCGGCGTCCTGCAGCCGGGTCAGCGTCGCCCGATACGGTCCGGCGATCTCGGGCGGCAGCGCGGCTTCGAAGATGGACAGCGCCTGGCCGAGCTTCATCGCTCCGCCCTTGAGCTCACCCAGAACCTTGAAGATCTGGTCGGCCGTACGCTGCTGGATTTCATGGGCCACGCGCTCCGCCGACGCGCCGCCGAGTCGCCTGCCCAGTCCCAGTGCGGTACGGCCGGCGAACCCGAGGGGGAGCGTGGCGAGCTTGGCCGAGCGGGTCATGGCACGGTGGGGGAGGTCACTCACGCGACCATTCTTAGCGATGACATGGGGTTTCGACTACATCCACATTCGGGATGGGGCTCCCAGGAGCGGTGACGCCAACGCCAGTCGGGCAAAACGTGCAGTGTGCCATTGGTCACATCCGCCGGCATGCCCGTGCCGTCCAGGTGGGCGAGCGCACACCCCGCGGTCTGCGCCGCGACCAGGGAGGACAGCACCGCGTCGCATGCGATCTCGCCCGGGGGATGACCGCCGATCCGGGCGCTGACCATGGGCCAGGAGGGGTCCCGGTCCCTGCGGGTGAGATCGAGACAGCCGAGGCAGAGCGGACGCCCCGGGATGACGAGCGGGCCGACCGATCCATGGCCTTCGAACGCGGTGGCCGGCAGGTGCGGGATCCCCTCGGCCAGGAGTTCGCGCACCAGCACCGGATCGAGGGGACCGACGGGGGCGAGGATCACCAGATCGGGGTGGGGCGCCCTGTCGGCCGGCCGGGACGCGGACCGGCCGGGCCACGCGTTGACGTCCGGCGCGATCCTCCTGGCCGCCGCGACGGCGCCCTCCTCACGCGGCATGTCGATCTCCTGCGGTCCGAGCCCTCCGGGGACCACATCCTGGGGCCGGGCCGTACCGGGATCGACCACGCAGATGTGGCCGACGCCCGCCGCGGCGAGAAGGGTGGTCACCTGGGCGCCGACCCGGCCGGCGCCGTAGATCCGGACCCGGGCCGCGCGCCTGCGCGTGAGCGCGACCAGGCCACCGTCGGAGGAGGTGAGGGCGAGCCGCTCCAGGTCGGGGCGGAGGCGTTCCCGGTCGGCCCGGTCCAGGCCGGCGAGCGGCCCGGGAGAGGCGGCCGCGTCCTCGATCAGGCCGTGGGCGGCCAACAGATCCACGAGCTCACGGGTGGCCTCCTCACCCAGATCGCTCTCCGCCAGCACCTGGTCCAGCGTCCGGCTGCCGTCGAGGCCGTAGATCAGCCGCCGGACGGCCGGCTCCACCTCGGCCACAATGATCGCGTGGGACGGGTGGACGCCGAACTGCAGGGTGCGGTCGTCCCGCTCGATTCGGCGCAGCGCCGACTTCAGACGAGGTCTCATAGCCGAAAGACCTTGTCACATGGCGGGAACGGCGTGCGCCGGTTCCGGCGGGGCTGTGGATAATCACCGGGGCTCCGGGGTCCGACGAGGCGGAACGGGCACGCCCACAAGGTCACGTTCGCCCGATTGACCAGGGAAAACGTGACGTACCCCCTGTGGAAATCCCCGCATGTCGGCTACCTTTCATATGTGCCCCCCGAGACAGTCGAGGTTCGTCGGAGCACGCGACGGCGGCGAACCGTTTCCGCGTACCGCGATGGCGACAAAACCATCGTGCTGCTTCCGGCTGGCCTGAGCACGACTGACGAAGAGCAGTGGGTGCGCCGCATGCTCGACCGGCTCGCCGCCAAGGAACAGCGGAGACGGCCGAGCGACGACGACCTGCTCGACCGCGCGCTGGAACTGTCGGCGCGCTACCTGGACGGCAAGGCGCTTCCCTCGAGCGTGCGCTGGGTCGAGAACCAGCAGCACCGGTGGGGGTCCTGCACTCCAGATCATGGCACAATCCGGATCTCGGTGCGGCTTCGCGGCATGCCCGCGTGGGTCGTGGATTACGTGATCATGCATGAGCTGGTCCATCTGCTCGTGCCCAGTCACGGCCCCCGGTTCTGGGCACTCGTCGAACGCTATCCTCGGGCGGAACGCGCCAGGGGATTCCTGGAGGGCTTCTCCATGGCGTCCAACGGCTCTCCGGAGGAGTGTTGACACAGCCACCGACGAGGGTCGCCGCCGTGCTGGTCGCTGCCGCGATGGCGGACGCCGCCCCGCCCGGAGTCGACCCCGCCGAGTTCCTCCTGGCCATGGCCGAGGACACCTACGAGATGGTCGCCGGGCTCGAACTCGTCCGGCCCGTGATCCTGTCCGCCGGGGTTCCCGGCCTGGAGGAGATCGCCTGGCCCGGCACACCGGTGATCTCGATCGGCTCTCCCGCCGAGGCGTTCGCGGCGCTGCCGTACGGCACCGAAGCCGTGGTGATCAGCGGTGATGCGCCGGACCTGCCACCGCTGCTCGTGGGCAAGCTGTTTCGCGAGCTGGGCCGTGCGCGGCTCGCCGTGTGCCCGGCCGAGGGCGGGGGAGCGGCAGCCGTGGCCGCCCGGCTGCCGCTGCCCGAGTGGGCCGGTGTGGACTTCGATGAGCCCGACCTCGTCGTACGGCTGCGCCGCAGGGCTCCCGGACCCCGCATGGTCGCCACCGGCCCCGGCTGGCACCGGCTCAGGAGGCCCGCCGACGTCGCCAGACTCGATCCCGGGCTGGAAGGCTGGGACAGCACCCGAGCCCTGCTCTCCGCGCCGAGGTCCGCCTCAAGGTAGGCGTCGGGTCCGGCTCAAGGAAGGGGACGGGCTCGACTCAAGGCAGGGGCCGGGTCCGGCCCAAGGTGGGCATCGGCCCAAGGCAGGGGCCGGGTCCGGCCCAAGGTGGGCATCGGCCCAAGGCAGGGGTCGGGTCCGGCCCAAGGTGGGCGTCCAAGCCCGGCTCAAGGCAGGCGCAGTTCGGCGAAGAGCGCGCGGTGATCGCTCCGCGGCACCTCGTGCACGCTCGTGCTCACGGCCGACGCCCGCTCGTCGAACAGCACGTGGTCGATCGTGATCAGCGGCGGAAACCGCCGGTTGGCCGGCCAGGTCGTGTGCAGGCCCTTCCCCGTCGCGTCGGCCGCGTCGGCATAGCCGCGGCCGATGACCTCGCGCAGCGCGGAGTGGTCGAGACTCGCGTTGAAGTCCCCGGCCAGGATCCGGATCGTGGCCGAGGACGAGGCGGCCGACGGCAGCGCCGCGAGGTCCGCCAGCCAGCCCGGGGTGTCGGGACGCAGGGGGGCGAGCGTGTGGACGTCGACGATCTCGACGGTCCGGCGGCCGGGCAGCGTGAGCGTGGCCCTCGGCATGTTGTGCCCGCCCGCCGGCGCGAAGTCGGGCAGTTTCCTGAGCGGGTGGCGCGAGTAGATGCCGCTGCCGGAGGCGCCGAACGCCTCCTCCAGGTGACGGTACGGAAGGAGCTCGCCCAGCCCGGCCGAGTCGAGCGCCAGCACCGCGTCGGGGGTGAGCTCCTGGGTGCTCAGCGCATCGGGCCGCAGCCGCCGTACGAGATCGACCACCGTTGCCGCGTCGCCGCGTCCGTACAGGAGGTTGGCCGTGAGGATCCGCAGCGTCGGACCCGTGGCGGTGGGCGTCGAGGGCATCGCGCGCGGCAGCACCAGGATCGCCATGATGACGCAGGTGACCACGGCCGTGCTCACCACCGCCCGGTTGCGGGAGGCCGCCGCGACCAGGAGCGCGATCAGCGACCCCGCGGCGGCGTACGGCGTCGCGGTGATGAGCTGGATCATCGGCGTGCCGCCCTCGAAGCCGCCCAGCCGGACGATGGCCCAGCAGGCGAACGGCGCGACGGCGATCCACGCGAGCGGCACCGGCATCCGCAGCCTCGGCCGCCGTCGCCGAACAGCCCTGATCTCACCGCCGACGTCCACCTTGGTCATGACGCCGACCCTAACGATTGGACGTGCGGGAATGTGTGAGGCCGCCGTGCGGATTTCGTGCGGAAGCGATCACGTCGAATCCGCTGTCGAGCCCTCCGCGGCATCGCCGCGCCCGGCCCGGCTCAGGCCGTACCGGTGCCCGTGCCCCGGCCCGCGCGTGCGACCAGCAGATCACGGGCCCGGCGGGCCAGCCGCCGGGTGGCCTCGTCGCTCAGCTCGGGGATCTCGTCCACCGGGAACCAGCGGAGGTCCAGCGACTCGTCGCTGATCATGGCCTCGGCGCCGGGCGGGGCGACCGCGCCGTACTCGACGTCGAGGTGCCAGCTGTGCGGCGGATGACACCAGACCCGGTGCCTGTCGAGTGCGAGCGGGCCGTCCAGCAGGGTGAGACCGGCGATGCCGGACTCCTCGGTGGCCTCGCGCAGCGCGGCCAGCGCCAGCGATGCGTCGGTGGCCTCACAATGCCCGCCCATGGGCAGCCACATGCCGGCCTTGGGATGCAGGGTGAGCAGCACCTCGCCGCCGTCGTGGGACAGCACGGCGGTGGTCGCGGTCAGATGGCCGGGCGCGCACTCCCGCCACATCGCGTCGTCGTGGGCGTCCAGATGGGCCAGGAACTCCCGGCGGAGCCGCTCCTCCTCGGGAGTCGGGGCCGTCCATCCGGCCAGCACGGCTCGCGCGTCGTGGTGAAGGCCGTCACGTCGCAGGCTGTCACGGTGCGTACTCACCGCGACAGCCTACCGGCCGGCCCGCTACTCGCCGGGCTGACCGGTCTGGTCGTCCGTGCCCTGGCCGGGCTCGTCGAGCGAGGACAGATCGAAGGCGTTCTCGCCCTTGACGAACGACTCCGGATCGTTGAGATCGTCGGCGGTCGGCATCAGGTCGGGGTGGTTCCACACCGCGTCCCTGCCGTCGATCCCGCGGTGGTCACCGAGGGCCTTCCACAGCGCGGCCGCCTCGCGCAGCCGCCGCGGACGCAGCTCCAGGCCGACCAGCGTGGCGAAGGTCCGCTCGGCGGGCCCGCCGGTCGCGCGGCGGCGCCGTACGGCCTCGCCGAGCGCGACGGCCGACGGCAGCTTGCCCGCGGCCGCCGCGTCGACCACGGTCGACACCCAGCCTTCGACCAGCGCGAGCGCGGTCTCGAGGCGGGCGAGCGCGGCCTTCTGCCGCTCGGTCTCCTCGGGCTTGAGCAGTTCGCCGCCGCCCAGCACCTCCTGGATGCGCGCCGGGTCGCTGATGTCCAGCCCCTGCAGCTTCTCCTCCAGTGCGGAGACGTCGACGGTGATGCCCCTGGCGTACTCCTCGACGGCGCCGAGCAGGTGCGCACGCAGCCACGGCACGTGCTGGAACAGCCGGTGGTAGGCCGCCTCGCGCAGGGCCAGGTAGAGCCTGATCTCGTCGGAGGGGGTCTCCAGGCCCTGGCCGAACGCGGCGATCCCGCCGGGCAGCAGCGCGGCCGTGTCGGACAGCGGCAGGCCGATGTCGGTCGATCCGACCACCTCGCGGGCGAGCGTGCCCAGGGCCTGGCCGATCTGCTGGCCGACCATCATGCCGCCCATCTGCCGCAGCATGCCGATCAGCGGGCCGGCCATCGCCTCCGCCTCGGGCGGCAGCCCGGCCGCGCCGAGCGTTCCGCCCATGGTCTGCACCATCTGTGCGGCGATCGGATCGCACAGCTGTTTCCAGACCGGGACGGTCTTCTCGATCCACTCAGAACGGCTCCAGGCCTGGGGGGTGGTCACACCGCTCGGCAGCGCGGTCACCTCGTTCAGCCACAGGTCCGCCAGATTGAGGGCCTCGACGATCTCGCGCCGCTCGCCCTCCATGACACTCGGATCGCCCTCGGCGACCACCGCGTGTCGTGCGATGTTCTTCGCCATTTCCCAGTTGACGGGTCCGGCTTCCGGCGATGCCGACGCGGACAGCATGTCCGCGAACTGCCGCATGGCCGCGGCCATCTGCTCCGGGCTGCCGAACATGGCGAACGGATTGTCGTTTGGGTCGTTTTCGCGACCTGGCAGGTCAGTCACCGCGCCACCTCGTGCAGGATGGAGGAGTCCACAACCGCCACGTTATCCGCCGAGAGGCGGATCAGTGCAAAGTGAGGACCTCGTGCCTACCTCAAAACGCCTTCGTCAGCCTGTCGTCGCCGTCACCGGCGCCGCGTCCGGAATCGGCAGGGCGTTCCTGGCGAGAGTGGCCTCGTCTGCGGATTTCCGCCGCGTCGTGGCCATCGACGATCAGCGCGGCGACGTTACCGACGTCACCTGGCGGGTCCTCGACATCCGTGATCCGCTCTTGGCGAACCGGATATCCGATGTGGACGTCCTGGTCCATCTGGGCACCGACGAGTCGATGGACACCGACCCCGCCGAGCGCCGCCGCTACAACCTCAGGGCCGCGCAGACCGTGCTCACCGCCTGCGCGGCAGCGCGGGTCCGGCGGGTCGTGCTGGTCACGAGCGCCATGGTGTACGGCGCCGCCCCGGACAACCCGGTGCCGCTGGAGGAGGACGCCCCGGTGACGGCCGAGTCGGACACCGGGGTGATCGGAGATCACCTCGAGATCGAGGCGCTGGTGCGCCGATCGCTGCGCTCGCACCCCGGCCTCGAGGTGACCGTGCTGCGGCCCGCCGCCCTGGTCGGGCCGGGCATCGACACGGTCGTCACCCGCCATTTCGAGGCGCCGAGGCTGCTCGTCGTGAAGGGCTGCCTGCCGCGCTGGCAGTTCTGCCACGTCGACGATCTGGTGTCCGCGCTGGAAGCGGCCGCGCTCGGCAGGGTCTCCGGCGCGGTCGCGGTCGGCTCGGACGGCTGGCTGGAGATGGACCAGGTGGAGGAGATCTCCGGCCTGCGCCGGTTCGAACTGCCCGCCGGGCTGACCTTCGGGACCGCCCAGCGGCTGCACCGGCTCGGCATCACGCCGGCTCCCGCCGCCGACCTGCATTACGTGGTCTATCCCTGGGTGGTGGACTGCGCCGCGCTGCGCGCGGCCGGGTGGAAGCCGGCCTGGAGCAACGAGGCGGCACTGTGCGAGTTGCTGGAGCTGTCCGAGGGCAGGCACGCGGTGGTGGGCCGCCGCCTGTCGGGCAAGGAGGCCACGATCACCGCGGCCGGCGCGACCGTCGCCGTGATCGGCACCGCCGCCATCGTCCGCGTCGCCCGCCGCAAGCGGCGGTCCTGATCGGCTGGGCCACGCGGACGAAGCCGTACTAGTCTCGTGGGATGGGCGTTATCCGATTGCTGGGGATCCGTGACACCGCGCTGTCCGTGGACGAGGTCCTGAGCGCGGTGGGGGACCACGCGGCGGGCGGCACCGGCGTGTTCGTGGGCACCGTGCGGGAGCAGGACCAGGGCAGGCCCGTGACGCTGCTGTCCTACTCCGCCCATCCCTCCGCCGAGCAGGAGCTCCGCCGGGTCGCGGAGAAGGTCGCCGCGGACTTCCCGGTGACCGCCCTGGCGGCCGTGCACCGCGTGGGCGACCTGCGGCTGGGCGACATCGCGGTGGTGGTGGCCGCGGCCTGCCCCCATCGGGCGGAGGCGTTCGAGGCGTGCCGGCGGTTGATCGACGACCTGAAGCACGAGGTGCCCATCTGGAAGCACCAGGTGTTCGCCGACGGGGAAGCCGAATGGGTGGGCGCCTGCGATTGACAGGTCTCGAAACGCATAGAGTTCGTCCATGTCCCGACGCGCCCTGACTCTGATGGTTGCGGGCTTCCTCACCCTCCTGCTAGCGGTGATCGGCGCCATGCTGCCGGTGCCGTACGTCGCGCTGAGCCCGGGTCCCACGGAGAACACCATCGGGGACGTCAAGGGCAAGCCGGTCATCAGCATCTCGGGCCGTCAGACGTACCCGACCGAGGGCAAGCTGAGCCTCGTCACCGTCGCCTATCAGGGGGGTCCGGGCAACCGGCTCGACCTGGTGACCGCGCTGCGCGGCTGGCTCGACCCGACCGTGGCCGTGGTGCCGGAGGAGACGCTGTTCCCGAGGAGCTCCACGGCCGAGCAGGTCGAGGAGCAGAACACCCAGGAGATGACCGACTCCCAGCAGACGGCCACGGTCGCCGCGCTGAAGGCCCTCAAGATCCCGGTGGAGAAGACCGTCGTGGTGGTCGACACCGACAAGGGGGCGCCGGCCGAGGGCAGGCTGAAGGCCGGCGACCAGATCACTGCCGTCGACGGCGTCGCGACGGCCGGTCTCGAATCCGTGGCTGAGGCGGTGCGGCGGCACAAGCCCGGCGAGCAGGTCGAGTTCACGATCAGGCGCGGGGAGACCACGACCGACGTGTCCGTGCCCACGGTCGAGGACAAGGAGGGCAGGGCCGTGGTCGGCGTTCGCATGAAGGCCGACTTCAAGGTCCCCTTCAAGGTCGACATCAGCGTGGGACAGGTCGGCGGGCCCAGCGCCGGGCTGATGTTCTCGCTGGGCATCTACGACAAGCTGACTCCCGGCGCGCTCACCGGAGGGAAGTCGGTCGCCGGCACCGGAACGATCGACATCGACGGCAAGGTGGGGGCCATCGGCGGGGTCGAGCAGAAGATGGTGGGTGCGAAGAAGGCGGGCGCCACGGTGTTCCTCACGCCGGCGGGGAACTGCGCCGACGCCGTTCGGGCCGTGCCCACCGGCCTTCGCCTGGTCAAGGTCGAGACGCTCCAGGACGCGATCGACGCGATGGACGCCCTGCGCGCCGGCAGGCAGGATCTGCCCGCCTGCCCGGCGTGACCGGTCGTGGGCGGGCGGTAGTTTTCCACAGGTCCGGGACGTGCGAAGCGCGACCGGCCGTATCGCAGTGTAGGTTTTCCAGACACGGACCGTTTGCTCTGAGACAAGGGGTGGGCGTTGAGCTTCCGGAGCCCCGGAGCCGGACGGGCGATGCGCTTGCCCCGTCGGCCGCGACTTCTCGTTCCCGTCACGATCGCCGTCGCGGCGATCGTGGTATTACTGCTGATCTTCGCTTCCATCTACACCGACTACCTCTGGTACGACTCGGTGGACTTCTCGTCGGTGTTCTCCACGCTGCTCCTGACGCAGATCGTGCTGTTCATCGTGGGCGCCGTGCTGATGGTGGGCATCGTCGGCGGCAACATGGTGCTGGCGCACCGCACCCGGCCGATGTTCGGGCCGGGGATGTTCGGCACCCCGCAGGGGGCCGATCGCTACCGCATGTCGCTCGACCCCCATCGACGGCTGGTCTTCCTGATCGGCATGGGGATCCTGGCGCTGTTCACCGGGTCGTCGGTGGCCGGGCAGTGGAAGACCTGGCTGGAGTTCGTTAACAGGACGCAGTTCGGCCAGAAGGACCCCGAGTTCCATCTCGACGTGTCGTTCTTCATGTTCGTCCTTCCGTTCCTGCGGATGGTGCTGAACTTCCTGTTCCTGGCCGTCATCCTGTCGATCATCGCCGCGGCGATCGTGCACTACCTCTACGGCGGCTTCCGGATCCAGTCCCCCGGCGGGGTGCACGCGACCCGGGCGGCGCGCAGCCACCTGTCGGTGCTGCTCGGCGTGTTCGTGCTGCTCAAGGCCGTCGCCTACTGGCTCGACCGGTACGATCTCGTCTTCTCTGAACGCGGCAAGGCGTTCGGAGCGTCCTTCACCGATGTGAACGCGGTGCTGCCTGCCAAGGGCATCCTCGCGGTCATCTCCCTGATCTGTGCGGTGATCTTCTTCGCCGGCGTGGTCCGGCCCGGCGGCATGTTCCCCGGCGTGGCCCTCGGCATGCTGGTCCTGTCGGCGGTGCTGATCGGCGGGGTCTATCCGGCGCTCGTCCAGCAGTTCCAGGTCAAGCCCAACGAGCAGGCCAAGGAGCGCGCCTACATCCAGCGCAACATCGACGCCACCCGGAGAGCGTACGGCGTCGACGACACGAAGGTCACCCAGTACAGCGCCAAGACGGAGGCGGACCCCTCGGTCCTGCAGGCCGAGTCGCGGTCCATTCCGGGGATGCGCCTGCTCGACCCGAGCCTGCTGTCGTCCACCTTCCAGCAGAAGCAGCAGATCCGCGGTTACTACCAGTTCCCCGAGCAGCTCGACATCGATCGCTACCCGGTCGACGGCGAGATCAGGGACACGGTCGTGGCGGTCCGCGACATCGGGCTGCCGCCCGAGGGGGAGCGCAACTGGATCAACAGCCACCTGGTCTACACCCACGGCTTCGGATTCGTCGCAGCGCCGGGCAACCGGGTGGACGGCACCGGGCTCCCGGAGTTCAACGAGAAGGACATTCCGCCGGTGGGAGACCTCGGCGAGTATGAGCCGCGCATCTACTTCGGAGAGAACTCGCCGGAATACTCCATCGTCGGCGGGCCCAAGGACGGACCGAAGATCGAGCTCGACTACCCCCAGCAGGGTTCGAGCGGCATCGGCCAGCAGAACAACACCTACGACGGCAAGGGCGGCGTCCCCGTCGGCAACTACTTCCGGCGCATGCTCTACGCCTTGAAGTACGGTGAGGCGAACCTGCTGCTCAACTCCAACATCAACCCGGATTCGCGGATCCTCTATCAGCGCAAGCCGATCGAGCGCATCCAGCGGGTCGCGCCGTTCCTCACCCTCGACCGCGATCCCTACCCGTCCATCGTGAACGGCAGGATCGTCTGGATCGTCGACGCCTATACCACCTCCAACTCCTACCCCTACTCCCAGCGTCGGAGCCTGGAGTCGCTGACCACCGACATCTCGACCAGCCGGCTGGGCATCCCCCAGGTGCCGCGGGACGAGATCAACTACATCCGCAACGCCGTGAAGGCGACGGTCGACGCCTACGACGGCACGGTGACCCTCTACGCCTGGGACGACTCCGACCCGGTGCTCAAGACCTGGGAGAAGGTCTTCCCCGGGATCGTCAAGCCGGTCTCGGAGATCACGCCTGACCTTCGCAACCACCTGCGCTACCCGGCCGACCTGTTCAAGGCGCAGCGGGAGATCCTCACCACCTACCACGTCACCAACGCCGACGCCTACTTCGGCGCCCAGGACTTCTGGAAGGTGCCCGAGGACCCCGCGAGCGGCAAGAGCAAGCAGCCGCCGTACTACGTGACGATGAAGATGCCCGGGGGCCGCGAGAAGTTCTCGCTCACCACCACCTTCGTCCCGAACGGGCGGCAGAACATGGCCGCGTTCATGGCCGTCGACGCCACCGCGCAGGAGACCAGGCCGCCTCTGGAGATCCTGCAACTGCCGAGTGCCACGACCATCCTGGGCCCGGCACAGGCGCAGAACCTGTTCGACTCCAACACGACCGTCTCCCAGGCGCTGAACCTGCTGAGAGGCGACTCGGGCGCGACCGAGGTGCTCTACGGCAACCTGCTCACGCTGCCCTTCGGCGGGGGCCTGCTGTACATCGAGCCGGTGTACGTCCAACCCCGGGCGGAGACCTCCGGGAAGTACCCCACGCTCCGCAAGGTGCTCGTCGTGTACGGCGAGAAGGTCGGCTTCGCCGACACACTGGGTGACGCGCTGCGGCAGGTGTTCGGCGGAGAGGCCACCCCGCCGGAGCAACCGCAGCAACCGAACCAGCCGGCCGAGCCCGAGAAACAGACGACTCCCGCAGAGACCGACAAGACGTTGACGAGCACGCTGCAGAAGGCGCAGCAGGCCTACACCGACGCGCAGAAGGCCCTGTCCGACACCCCGCCGAACTGGGGAGAGTACGGCAAGGCCCAGCAGGCGCTGAAGGAGGCGCTGGACGAGCTGAACCGGCTGGAGAGCAGCAGGGCCGCGGCCTCGCCGGCTCCCACGCCCGCCGCGACCGCGTCGCCGAGCGCGAGCCCGAGCGAGAGTCCCGCGCCGACGCCAAGCCCGAGCCCGCCCGGCGGATGACGGGGAGAGGAGCGGAGCGGAACCCCGCGCCGGAACGGCGCGGGGTTCCCGCCTTCCGGGGCCTGTTTGCCTCTCGCCCACATCCCGGTTAGGCTGAAGAAGCCGACGCGGGGTGGAGCAGTTCGGTAGCTCGCTGGGCTCATAACCCAGAGGTCGCAGGTTCAAATCCTGTCCCCGCTACTTTTGAAGGCCCCGACCTCCGGTGACCTGGAGGAACCGGGGCCTTCGCTATCTCCGGGGAAACCGATTTGGCGTCCGGGCGCGATAGCGGTATTGTAGAAGTACAAGAAAACGACGCGGGGTGGAGCAGTTCGGTAGCTCGCTGGGCTCATAACCCAGAGGTCGCAGGTTCAAATCCTGTCCCCGCTACCAAGTGAAAGACCCGGAGGCTCGCCTCCGGGTCTTTCTGTTTACGCCCGCTGTCCGGCCGCCCCCGCGTCATTTCAACGTGACCCCGGGTCAGCGGAGTCCAGGGAGCGAGGACCGCAGCGAGGGCCCAGCGGGCGGGGTTCGCGAAGACCGCGGTTTCCTCCGGCGCGGCGACCGGCCGTTGTCGTGGTACGACAACGAAAAGACGATCTATGTCGGAAGGTGACATTGAGCCGGTGCAGCAGAGTGGTGAAGGCTCCCCGCATGCAGGCCCGCATCTCACTGGACGACGTCGCCGCCCTGGCCCGGGGCTGTGCCGTGCTCGGAACGGGCGGCGGCGGTGACGTACGCGCCGGGGCGATCGCCGCGCGCCGGGCGATCCGGGAGCACGGCGAGGTGCCGCTGGTCGCACTCCGCGACCTGCCCGACGACGCCCTCGTGCTGCCGCTGTCGGGAATCGGCGCCCCGACCGTGAGCCACGAGATGATCCACGCGGAGGACGAACCGGTCCGGATCCGGGAGGAGATCGAACGGATCTTCGGCAGGTCTCCGGCCGCCGTGATGTCCTCGGAGATCGGCGGGGCCAACGGGGTCGCACCGGTGGCCTGGGCGGCCAGGCTCGGTCTGCCGCTGCTCGACGCCGACGCGATGGGCCGCGCTTTCCCCGAGGTCCAGATGGTGTCGATGTACGTGGCGGGAATCCCGGCCAACCTCGTCATCATGTCCGACGTCGTCGGCAACGTCGTGACGATACGCCCGGTCGACGGCCTGTGGTCGGAGCGGCTCGCCCGCGCCGTCTGCGTGGCCTCGGGGTCGAGCGCGCTGATGGCGGACTACATCCTCACCGCCGGCGAGTGCGCGGGCGCCGTGATCGAGGGCACGGTGAGCCGGGCGATCGCGATCGGCCGGGCCACGGAAGGCGCGGCGGACCCGCTCGCCGCGCTGTGCGCGGAACTCGGCGCGACCCGGCTGATCGGCGGCAAGCTGACCGACCTGGATCGGCGCACGACCGGTGGGTTCGCCCGGGGCACCGCGACGATCGAGGGCACCGGCGACGACCGAGGCAGGACCCTGACCCTGGAGATCCAGAACGAGAACCTCGTCGCCGTGGAGGACGGCCGGGTGCTCGCCATGGTGCCCGACCTGATCACGGTGGTGGACACCCAGTCGGCCACGGCGATCCAGACCGAGGGCCTGCGTTACGGCCAGCGGGTGACCGTGCTGGCCTGGCCGTGCGATCCGCTGTGGCGTACGCCCAGAGGATTGGAGACGGCCGGGCCGCGGGCGTTCGGCTACGATCTCGACTATCTCCCCGTGGAAAAGATCAACTCATGAACGAGCGGAGTCTGCGGATCGGCATCGACGTCGGCGGCACGAACACCGATGCCGTGGCGATCGACGAGGCCGACCGGGTCGTGGCCAAGGCCAAGCGGCCCACGAGCCCGGACGTGACGGAGGGGCTGCGCGCCGCGCTCGACGCCGTCCTCGCCGAGCTGCCCGATCCCCGCCTGGTCGCACGGGTGATGCTCGGCACGACCCACGCCACCAACGCCATCCTGGAACGTCGTGCCCTCGGCCGGGTCGCCGTGTTGCGGCTCGGCGCCCCGGCGACCACATCGGTTCCGCCGCTCAGCGAGTGGCCGGATGATC
>NZ_BCBX01000036.1:394283-411505 GCF_001417795.1 Sphaerimonospora mesophila
CCGTCGCGGCGGGCACGGCGGTGATCCGGGGCGGGCACTTCGTCGACGGCCGCGAGATCGCCCCGCTCGACCTGGACGCGGTCAAGCGGTTCCTCAACGAGGAGGTGCGGGCGGACGCGGTCGCGATCACCGGGGTGTTCAGCCCGGCCGACGCCGATCACGAGAACCGGGTCGCCGAGGTCGTCAGGAGCGAGCTCGGCGACGTGCCGGTGAGCCTCAGCCACGAGATCGGCTCACTCGGCCTGCTGGAGCGGGAGAACGCCACCATCCTCAACGCCGCGTTGTACGGCGTGGCCCGCGACGTCACCATCGCGCTCCAGGACGCGCTCAGCGTGCGGGGCCTGGTGGTCGAGACGTTCTTCGCCCAGAACGACGGCACCCTGATGTCGGTCGACTACGCGGCCCGCTATCCCGTGCTCACGATCGGTTCCGGGCCGGCCAACTCGCTGCGCGGTGCCGCGTACCTATCCGGCGTGCGGGACGCGATCGTCGCCGACGTGGGCGGCACCTCGACGGACATCGGCGTGCTCGCGGCCGGGTTCCCGCGCGAGTCGGCGGCGGCCGTCGAGATCGGCGGGATCACCACGAACTTCCGAATGCCCGACATCCTGTCGATCGCGCTGGGCGGCGGCACGATCGTCGGCCGGGGATCCGTCCCCTTCTCCGGGAGGTCGGTCGGTTATCGGATCGGCGCCGAGGCCCTGGTCTTCGGCGGCAGGACCGCGACGATGACCGACGCGGCGGTGGCGGCCGGCCGGGGCGAGGTCGGGACCCACCCGGTTCCCGAGGAGTGGCTCGGCCACCTGGCCGGAGCCGTACGCGCGGCGGACGAACTGGTCGCGGACGCGGTGGACCGGGTCTCACTGGGCCGTTCAGGTTCGGGCCGTTCGAATTCGGACAGGGGGGACCGTCCGCTCGTCGCCGTCGGCGGCGGCGCGTTCCTGCTGGCGGCGGAGGTCCCCGGAGCCAGCGAGGTGATCAGACCGGAGCACGCGGAGGTGGCCAACGCGGTCGGCGCCGCGATCGCGCTCGCCAGCGGGCGCATCGAAACGATCATCCCCACCGGGGGAGAGGGAAACACCAGGGCTAGATTGATCGAAAAGGCCAAGGAGGAGGCGGCCGCCCGGGCCGTCGCCGCCGGGGCAGACTCCGCCCTGGTTCAGATCGTCGAGCTCAGCGAGATCCCGCTCAGCTACCTGTCTGAGCCCGCTGTGCGCCTACAAGTAAAGGCCGCCGGGCCGCTGGCCCGATGAGGGCCGGCGGGCCGGTGAGAGAAAGGAACCCCCCTCACATGCGCTGGCACAAGCGTCTGCTCGCCGCGGGAGCCGTGGCCGCCCTGACCCTCACCGCCTCGGCGTGCGGCGGGGGCAAGGTCCGCGGCTCCGACGGCTCCGCGCAGCCGAGCACGTCCCAGAACGGGCAGAACACCCAGAACGCGGCGGACGCCACGTTCGTCTACGTCCCCAACCTCGACGTCGTCACCGACTGGGACCCGGCGAGCTCGTACTCGAACGAGATCGTCGCGATGCAGAACATCTACGAGTCGCTGACGCGTTACAACCCGCAGACGAAGCAGGCCGAGCCGCGGCTGGCGACGTCGTGGACCTCCTCGGCCGACGGCAAGACCTGGACGTTCACGCTGCGCCAGGGGGCGAAGTTCCACACCGGCAAACCCGTGGACGCCGCGGCGGCCAAGGCCGCCATCGAACGCACGATGGAGATCGGGGAGGGCGCGGCCTACATCTGGGACGCGGTCAAGAAGATCGAGGCGAAGGACCCCGCGACGCTGGAGTTCACGCTCAAGTACCCCACCGCGCTCGACCTGGTGGCCTCGGCCGGCTACGCCTCGTACGTCTACGACACGACCGCGTCCGACTCGGGAGACCTCAAGACGTGGTTCGGCGAGGGCCGCGACGCCGGCTCCGGGCCGTACACGATCGACACCTGGGAGAAGGGCAAGGAGAACGAGCTCACGCTGAAGGCGTTCGACGACTACTGGGGCGGCTGGGACGGGCCGCACTACAAGAAGATCACCTATCGGGTCACGCCCGAGCTCACCACCGCCTGGCAGCTCCTGCAGCGCGGTGAGGTGTCGTTCGTGCAGCGGCTCAACCCGCAGCTGTTCGCCCAGGCGAGCAGCACGCCCACGGTGCAGGCCGCCCAGACGCCGTCGTTCCAGAACCTGCTGACGCTGTTCAACACGCAGAGCGGCCCGCTGAAGGACGTCCGGCTGCGCCGGGCCGTGCAGAAGGCGATCGACTACGACGGCCTGGTGGCGGCGCTCAAGGGCGCGGCGGTGCCGGGCGGCGGCCTGGTGCCCGAGGGCCTGCTCGGCTTCGCCGCCGACCGGACGCCGAAGCAGGACCTCGCCGGTGCCGAGGCGCTGCTCAAGGAGGCGGGGTACGGCCCGGGCGGCAAGAAGCTCGACCTGACCCTCACCTACGCCCAGGGCGACAGCGACCAGGAGGTGCTGGTCACGCTGCTGTCCTCCGCCCTCGACAAGCTGAACGTGAAGCTGTCGGCCAAGCCGCTGCAGTGGACCACCCAGTGGGACCAGGGCAAGGCGAAGGACCCGGCCAAGCGGCAGGACATCTTCGTCATGTACTGGTACCCGGACTACGCCGACGCCTTCTCGTGGTTCGTCAACGTCTTCCGCAGTGAGGAGCAGGTGTCGTTCAACCTCTCCTACCTGAAGGACGACGCGATCGACGAGCAGATCGACGAGCTGCCCCAGCTGACGGCGACCGACAGGGAGGCCGCTGAGAAGGCCTACGCCGAGCTCCAGAACAAGATCATCGATGAGCAGGCCGCGGTGGCCGTGCCGTACGTGCAGAACTACCAGCGCGCCTTCGCCAAGTCGGTGCAGGGATATGTGGACAACCCCGCCTACCCGAACGTCGTGTTCGTCCACGACCTCAAGCCCGGCGCCTGAGTCATGTCGCGGTACCTGATCCGCCGGCTCGGCCAGGCCGCCCTGGTCGTGGCCGGCGTGGTCACCCTCACCTTCGTCATCATGCGCCTGGTCCCCGGCGACCCCGCCGTCGCCTACGCGGGACCGAGGGCGTCGCCGGCCGAACTGGCCGCGGCGCGGCAGCGGTTCGGGCTGGACGACCCGCTGCCGGTGCAGCTGTGGAACTACGTCCGCGACCTGATCGCCGGCGACTGGGGCACCAGCCTGCACACCAAGCAGCCGGTGCGCGACGACCTGTTCCTGGCCTTCCCCGCCTCGTTCGAACTGGTGGCCGCCGCTCTGATCATCGCGGTGGCGGCCGGGATCCCCCTGGGCGTCGCGGCCGCCCGCTACCGGGGACGGCTGCCCGACCTGTCGATCCGGCTCTCGTCGATGCTGGCCGTCTCGGTGCCGGTGTTCTGGATGGCCCTGGCCCTGCAGACGATCTTCGCGAGTGGTCTGGGCTGGTTCCCCATCGCCGGGGAGTACGACACGAGCCTCGACCAGACCAGCCCCCTGCGCGTCTACACGAACATCACCGCCGTGGACGCCCTGTTCACCGGCAACTGGCCGATCCTGGCCAGCACCCTGCATCATCTCGTGCTGCCCGCGCTGGTCCTCGCGGCCTACCCGGCGGGCGTGATCGCCCAGATGACCCGGGCCGCGCTCATCGAGGAGTCGGCCCGCGACCACGCCCGGATGGAACGCGCGCTCGGCTTCGGGGAGACCGCGGTGCTGACCCGGTTCGCCCTGCGCCCGGCGCTGAACCCGGTGCTCTCGCTGATCGCGCTCGTCTTCGCCTACTCGATCGTGAACGGATTCCTCGTGGAGGCCGTGTTCAACTGGCCGGGGCTCGGACGGTACGCCGCCGACTCGATCCGCACCCTCGACACCCCGGCGATCGCCGGGGTCACGCTGCTCGTGGCCGCCCTCTACGTCGTCGCCAACCTCGCCGTCGACCTGCTGCAGGGCGTGATCGACCCGAGAGTGAGGGCCCGATGACCGCGCCGGTCGTCCCGGGGGCCGGTGCGGCCCCGCCCGCGCTGCGCCGTACGCCGCTGAGGCGGCTGGCGGGGGTGGACCGGCTCGCGGTGGCCGGGGCCGTGCTCCTGGCGCTCATCGTGCTCGCCGCGCTGCTCGCCCCGTGGATCGCCCCCTATCCCGAGGACGGCGGCTCGGCCACCCATCCGCTGGAGGCGCTGCTGCCGCCGAGCGCCGAGCACTGGTTCGGCACCGACCAGGTCGGACGCGATGTGCTCAGCCGGGTCCTGTACGGCGCCCGCACCTCGCTGCTGATCGCCGTCGCGGTGCTGGTGATCTCGGGTGGCGTGGGCGTGGCGCTCGGGGTGGTCGCGGGTTACGCGGGGGGCTGGGTCCGTGACGTGATCATGCGGGTGACCGACGTGTTCCTCGCGTTCCCCGCGCTGCTGCTCTCGCTCGCGCTGGCCGTGGTCCTCCAGCCGAGCGTGACGACGGTGATCGTCGCCATCGCGGTCACCTGGTGGCCCTGGTACGCCAGGCTCACGGCGTCGGTCGCCGCCTCGGTCGCGACCCGGGGGTTCGTCGACTCGGCCCGCTGCCTGGGCGTGCCGGCCCCGCTGATCGTCTTCCGGCACGTGCTGCCGAACTCGCTCACGCCGGTGCTGGTCCAGCTCTCCCTCGACGGCGGCGGGGTGATCCTCACCGCTGCCGCCCTGTCGTACCTGGGGCTGGGCGCGCACGAGCCGACCTCGGAGTGGGGTCTCATGGTGCAGCAGGGACAGTCGCTGTTCACCACGAACTGGTGGGTGGTGACGTTCCCCGGGCTCGCCATCCTGGTCACCGCGTTCGCGTTCAACGTGCTGGGCGAGGGGCTGAGAGCGAGGCTGGCGCGATGAGTGGAGGAGCGGTCCGGCGATGGACGGCGAGTTGATCAGGGTCAGGGATCTCGTGGTCCGGATCGGCGACCGGGTGATCGCCTCCGTGCCCGAGCTGGACGTCGGCGCCGGCGAGTGCGTGGCGATCGTCGGGGAGAGCGGCTCGGGCAAGACGACGACGCTGCTCTCCGTGCTCGGTCTCGTCGGCGACGATCGGGAGACCGGCGCACGCGATGTCGATATTTCCGGGGAAATCGCTGTTTGTGGGGTCGACGTGATGACGGCCGGACCCGGTGAGCTACGTCGCATCCGCGGTTCGCGGGCCGCTCTCGTCATGCAGAGCCCGCAGGCGGCGCTCAACCCGACCATGCGCCTGGGCACGCTGATGCGCCGCGCGCTCGCCCGCCACGGCGTCAAGGGCGTGGCCGGGCGATCCCGGGCGGCGGAGGCCGTCAAGGCCGTGCTGCTCGACCCCGAGATCATGCGGCGCTACCCCCACCAGGTGTCCGGCGGGCAGGCCCAGCGGTTCGCGATCGCGATCGCGCTCGCCCTCGGGGCCGAGATCGTGCTGGCCGACGAGCCGACCAGCGCGCTCGACGTCACCGTGCAGGCCGAGGTGGTCGCCGTGCTGCGGCGGCTGCGCGACGAGCGTGGCCTGGCCGTACTGCTCGTCTCCCACGACCTCGCCCTGGTCTCCACGATCGCCGACCGGGTGCTCGTGATGCGGGACGGCGCCGTGGTGGAGAGCGGGCCGGCCGCCGAGGTGTTCGACCGGCCGCGCGACGCCTACACGCGCGAGCTGGTCGCCGCGGTGCCGGCGCTCCCGGAATTCCACGCTTCCGAAGTCGGGGAGACCGCGCGTGCAAAGGAGGAGCTATGACCGGCCGGGAGACCGGATCCGCCGTGCTCGGGGCGGACCGGGTGACGCTCGCGTACGGCGCGACGGCGGTCGTCCACGAGGTGAGCCTGACCGTCGACGCGGGCGGTGTCGGGCTGATCGGGGAGAGCGGCTCGGGCAAGACCACGCTCGCCCGGGCCCTGCTCGGCCTGCTGCGCCCGCGCTCGGGCACGATCAGGTACGGCTCGCGCGACCTGGCCGCACTCGACCGGACCGGACGCGCCGAGTTCCGCCGCGCCGTGCAGCCGGTCTTCCAGGACGGCAGCGAGGCCCTCGATCCACGCATGACGGCGGCCGCCTCGATCGGGGAGGCGCTGACCACCCACCACCGGATCGGCCGCGACCGTCGGCGGGCGCGGGTGGCCGAACTGCTCGACGACGTCGGCCTCGACCCGGCGCTCGCCGACCGCCGGCCCCACCAGATGTCCGGCGGCCAGCGGCAGCGCGTCGCCATCGCCAGGGCCCTCGCCGTCGAACCCCGGCTGCTGGTCCTCGACGAGCCGACCAGCGCGCTCGACGTGACCGTGCAGGCCAGGATCCTCGACCTGCTGGAGAGGCTGGCCGCTGAACGGGGCCTCGGTCACCTGCTGATCACGCACAACCTCGGCGTCGTCGACCGGCTGTGCCGTACGTCGCACGTGCTGTTCGCCGGGCGGGTGGTCGAGTCGGGGCCGACCCGCGACCTGCTGGTCCGGCCGGCCCACCCGTACACGCTGGCACTGCGCGACGCCGTACCCCGGCTCGGCGGCGAGCCGCCGCGCGCGAGCGGACGGACCGAGGCCGCGCCCGCCGAGACCGGCTGCCCGTTCCGGCTGCGCTGCCCGCTGGCTGCGGACCGGTGCCGCGAGGAGGCTCCGGAGGACCGCGAGGTGGCGGGCCGCCGGGTCGCCTGCCACCGGGCCGAGGACGTGCTGGAGCGAGCGGGCCATGCGCAACGTCAGTGACCTGCTCAGGACGTCGGCGGGCCGCCGCCTGACGCTGGTGGCCGGCCCCTGGGACGCCCGGCCGGTCGAAAGCGTCGTGCTGGTGGACGAGACACGCGATCTGGAGTCGGCCCCGCCCGGTGCGCTCGCGATCCTGTCACGCAACGCCATGCGAGGCTGCGACGTGCCGGCGGCGCTGCGCGTGGCCGGGCAGGGACGCCTCGCCGCGATCGTGCTGCCCGGCCCGTCCGGCACCTCCCCGGACATCGTGGAGCTGGCGCGGCGGGTGGGGGTGGCCCTGCTGACCGGCGCCTCCGACCAGCCGCTGTCGGACACCGTCCTCGGACTCAGCGCGACCCTGCGTGCCGATCCCGACCTGCTCCTGCGCCGCACCCGCGACGCGATCGACGGGCTGGGCGCGATGGAGGGCGCGGCGGAACGGGACATCCTGCGTACGGCCTCCGCTTCGATCGGCGTCGAGTACGGCGTGGCGGACATCGCCGAGCCCGCCGCGAACACCGCCGTGATCCGCGTGGACGGACGGCCGGACGGCTACGTGTGCTGGGACGGCGAGGACCCTGCCGCGGCCATCGTCGCCAGGGTGGTCGCCACCACGCTCGGCCGGGTGCGCGCCGCCGCGCGCGCCGCTGAACGGGCCCGTGAGCTGGCGCTGCTGGCCCTCCTGCGCGCGGGGACCAAGGAGGTGCGGGCCGCCGCCCGCCGCGCCAGGCACGAGGGAGTGCCGGTCGACGGCCGGCACGTCGCCGTCTTCCTCCGCGACGGCGAGGCGGGCGGCGAGGCCCCGGCCGACGTCCGGGCCCGGCGGTCCGACCGTCAGCTCGACGAAACCGCGCAGCGCGCACGCGGGGACGACGCCGCACGCCGGGTCCGCCGCACGATCTCCGGAGTGTCCGACGCCGCGGAGCTGAGCGCGCCGCCGATCGTCACCCGCTGGCAGGACGGCCTGCTCGTGATCCTCACGACCGACGAGCCGTCGACCTGGGACGAGGGCGGACCGTTCACCGACGCGCTGTCCGACGCCGCCCGGCCGGGTGCGGCGGGTGTGGGCGGCATCGGGGTCGGGACCTGCCGCCCGGGCGCCGACGGGCTGCGCCGTACGGCGTCGCAGGCCCGGGCGGCGGCCGGCAGGGCTCGCGCAGGAGAGGTGGTCAGGTTCGACCGCCTGGGCGCCAACGCGATCCTCGCCGAACTCAGCGGCAGCGAGAGCGCCGTGATGACGGCCCGCGACATGCTGGCCCCGCTCGGCGGCCTCGGCTCGCTCAGCCCGTACGCGGTCCCCACGCTCAAGGCGTACCTGGACAGCTGGGGGTCCAGGGTCCGGGCGGCCGAGCTGCTCAACCTGCACCCCAACGCGGTGGCGCACCGGATCCGCCGGATATCCGAGGTGCTGAAGGCCGACCTGTCGGACCCGCAGACCCGCTTCGCCCTGCAGGTCGCCTGCCATG
This sequence comes from Sphaerimonospora mesophila, assembly GCF_001417795.1. NCBI lineage: Bacteria > Bacillati > Actinomycetota > Actinomycetes > Streptosporangiales > Streptosporangiaceae > Sphaerimonospora > Sphaerimonospora mesophila. The sequence continues at coordinate 402,377 of NZ_BCBX01000036.1, forward strand.
TCGTGCTCGAGCACGAGTGTCTTCCCGGGACAACGGGCCCGTCGGCGTCGTCGTGAGGGCACATCGACGCGGCCCGCGCCGGGTTCTACTTTGCCAGGCATGACAACGGTCATCGGAGTGGACGTCGGCGGCACCTTCACCGATCTCGTTCTGCACGACGCGGCGACCGGCGACATCAGGGTCGCCAAGCGGCCGACCACGCCGCGCGCGCCCGAGCTGGGGGTGCTCGCCGCCGTGGACGCCGCCGCCCCGGCGGAGCTGCTCGCCCGCTGCGCCCATTTCGTGCACGGCACCACGGTCGGGCTCAACGCGCTGCTCGAATCCACCGGACCGCGCAGATGCGGCGCGGTCGTCGGCCTGATCACGACGGCGGGCTTCCGCGACGTGCTGGAGATCCGGCGGGGCGATCGCGACGACCCCTATGACCTGTTCTGGACCCCGCCGCCGCCCATCGTCCCCCGGCGGCTGCGGGTCGAGGTCGCCGAGCGGGTGGCGGCGGACGGCGGCGTCGTACGCGAACTCGATCCGGCGGACGTACGGCGGGCCGCACGGCTGTTCCAGGCCGAGGGGGTCGACGCCGTCGCGGTCGTACTGATCAACTCCTACGCCGATCCCCGGCACGAGCTGCTGGTCGCGCGGACGCTCCGCGGCGCGGGGTTCACCGGGCCGATCTCGCTGTCGCACGAGATCTCGGGGGAGTACCGGGAGTACGAGCGGACCTGCACCACGGTCGTGGACGCCCTCGTCCGTCATCGGATGGGTCCTTACCTGCACAACCTCGACCGTGAGCTGCGGGCGCGCGGCTTCACCGGGAGGCTGCTCGTCACCCGGTCCGGGGGCGGCGCGCTGACGCTGGACGAGGCGGTGGCCAGGCCGTTCGAGACGATCCTGTCCGGACCGGTCGCCGGCGCCGTGGCCACGGCGAGGCTGTCGGCGGCCCTCGGGGTCGGTACGGCCATCGCCGCCGACGTGGGCGGCACGAGCTTCGACACCGCCCTGATCGAGGACGGCCGGCTGCCGCTGCTGTTCCAGGGCGAGGTCGTCGGCCTGCCGCTGCAGAGCCCCTGGGTGGACGTGCGGTCGGTGGGCGCGGGCGGCGGATCGATCGCCTATGTCGACTCCGGCGGCCTGCTCAGGGTCGGTCCGCGCAGCGCGGGCGCCGACCCCGGGCCCACCTGCTACCTGCGCGGCGGGACCGAGCCGACCGTGACGGACGCCGCGCTGCACCTCGGCATGATCCCCGCGGGTCACATCTCCGGCGGGATATCGCTGTCGGCCGAGACGGCGGCGCTGGCGCTCGCGCCGTTGGCCGAACCGCTCACACCGCCGGCCGGGACGGCCGGGATCGAGGGCGTCGACGCGGCGGCGGAAGGCGTCATCAGGATCGCCTCCGCCCACATGGCGCAGGCCGTGCGCGGGGTCACGGTCGAGCGGGGGGTGGACCCGCGCGGGGCCGCCATCGTCGCCTTCGGCGGCGCCGGGCCGCTGTTCGGCTGCCTGCTGGCCGACGAGCTCGACGTGGACACGGTGATCGTCCCGCCCAACGCCGGCAACTTCTCGGCGGTCGGGCTGGTCCAGGCCGACATCGTCCGCTCGGCGGCCCGCACGCTGGTGCGGCCCCTGGACGGCGAGACCCTGCCGATGATCGAGCGGCTGGCGGAGGCACTCTTCGAGCGGATGGCCGCCGATGACGCCGTCCGCGAGGTCGACCTGGACCTGCGCCACCGGGGGCAGGAGCACACACTGACCATCCCGATGCGTCCGGGGCGTGACGACGTCGCCGACATCACCGCCAGGTTCTCCGACGCCTATCACCGGACGTTCGGCCACCGGCTCCCCGACCCGCTCGAGGTGGTCACCGTGCGGGCCACCACCAGGGTGGTGCTCGACGCCGACCGGCCGCCGGTGCCCGCCCCGGCGACGGGTGACGCGGCGCGCGGCACCACCCGCCTCTGGTCCTTCCGGCGGCGGGCCTGGACCGAGGCTCCCGTGCTGCGGCGAGCCGCGGTGGACGGTCCGATCGAGGGGCCCGCACTCGTGCTGGAGCCCACCGCGACCACCTACCTCGACGCGGGCTTCACCGCCGAGGCGCACCCGAGCGGCTGCCTGATGATCAAACGGAAGGACCGTCGATGAGCGAACTCGTACGCACCCGCTACGTCGAGGCGAACCCGGGGCTGGCGGAGGGCGCCGACCCGGTCACCACGGAGATCATCAGGCAGGGGCTGAACGCCGCGGCCGACCAGATGAAGCAGTCGCTGATCCGCACCGCCTTCTCCCCGATCATCTACGAGGCGCTGGACTTCGCCGTCGCCTTCTACGACGCCGACATGTGCATGCTCGCGCAGGCCCCGACGCTGCCCGCGTTCATGGGGACACTCGGCTTCTGCGTACGCGCGGCCGTCGACGGAGTCGGCGGGCCGGGGGCGCTGGGCCCGGGCGACGTGATCCTCTACAACGATCCGTACGGCACCGGCTCCCACCCGCAGGACGCGGCGATGATCGTGCCGATCTTCCACGACGACGTGCTGGTCGGCTACTCGGCCATCAAGGCGCACTGGCTCGACATCGGCGGCAAGGACCCCTACTGCACGGACACGATCGACGTCCACCAGGAGGGCACGATCTTCCCGGGGGTCAAGCTCTACGACGCCGGCCGCCTGGTGAGCGACATCTACCGGATGATCCTGGCCAACAGCCGGATGCCGGAGATGGTCATCGGCGACATCAACGCGATGGTGGCCGGGGCGCGTACGGGCGCTGAGGCGCTGACCGCGCTGGTACGCAGGCACGGCCTCGGCACGTTCCGCCGGTCCGTCGCCCGGATGTACGCACACGGCGAGGCGCTGGTACGCGGCTGGTTCGAGCGGCTGCCCGACGGCGTCTACCGGGCCTCCAGCGTGATCGACTCCGACGGGGTGAACGGCGAGCCGATCCCGTTCGGCGTCGAGGTCGCCGTCAGCGGCTCATCGGTGACCGTCGACCTGACCGACTGCCCCGACCAGGTCGGCGGCCCGGTGAACTGCCCGCTGCCGTCCACCGTCGCGGCCGTCCGGATCGCGGTGGCCTTCCTCGCCGGCGCGGGCGAGCAGCCCAATGAGGGCCACTTCCGCCCACTTGAGCTGGTCACCCGGACCGGCTCGCTCTTCCATCCGGTGCGGCCCGCCCCGTGCTTCATGTACGGCATCCCGTCGGACCACGCGATCGAACTGATCATCCGGGCGCTGGCGGAGGCCGTACCCGACTCGGTGCCGGCGGCGAGCGGCGGCGACATCAACGCGCTCGTGTGGTGGGGAAACCGGGAGGCGACCGGCGAACCCTGGGCGGACGGCGCGCCGCATCCCGTCGGGCAGGGCGCCTCGCCCTCCGGAGACGGCGCGAGTGCGCTCATGTACATCTCCGAGTCGGCGACCCGGTTCACCCCGGCGGAGGTCTGGGAGGCCAGGAACCCGTGGCGGATCGAGCGGCTGGCCCTGGCCGACGACTCGGGTGGCCCGGGACGGCACCGCGGCGGCCTCGGGCTGGATCTCTCCTTCCGGGTGCTGGAGGACCAGTATCTGACGGCGGGCCTGGCCAGGACGGCGCTCGAACCGTGGGGGCTGGCCGGGGGACTGCCCGGCCGACCGAACCGGCTCACCGTGGAGTATCCCGACGGCCGGTCCGAGGACTTCTCGCTCAAGACGCGGATCTTCCTGCCCAAGGGCGCGGTCGTGCACCTGCGCACCGGGTCGGGCGGAGGGTACGGCCCACCGGACGAGCGCGACCCGCAGGCCGTGCTCGCCGACCTGCGGGAGGGCTACATCACCGAAGATCACGCCCGCCGGCACTATCCGCACGCCCTGTGAGAGCGAGCCGGGGGCGCCGGGGTCCGGAGCGCGCCGGGGGTCCAGGGCACGCTTGGGGTCCGGGCACGCTTGGGGTCACAGCGCGCGCAGCCCGCTGATGACCTCGCTCAGAATCCCGGCGTTGGGCAGCCGGGCCACGTTCGCCGGTGGGCGCACCTGCACCAGTCCCTGCTCGTGAAGGTCGCCCACGAGCACCCGGACCACGCCGAGCGGCAGATCTATCGCCGCCGCGATGTCCACCACCGATCTGGGGCGGGCGCACATGCTGAGGATCATCCACTGCTCGGGGCCGAGACTGACCGGGGTCGGCCCGCCGGTCGCCGTCACGATCGCCACGAGGTCGATGGCCTTGTTGGACGGCTGGACCCGGCCGCGTGTCAGGGCGTAGGCCGGGACGACCGGCCCCGCGTCCTCGTCGAGCCACTGGTCCTGCATGCGGTCCGTCACGGTCCCTCCTCGCCCGGCTTGTCGGTCTGCTGCTCTCCCTGCCGGAGAGAGGCGAGGATGATGTCCTCGGGCGTGACCTCCTCCTCAGCCAGGCGCTTGAGGTCGGGGTCCTTGGGGACGACGATGAGTGTGGCTGGAATGAGCACGATTGCGGTCGTTCCTCCGTACGGCGAGGGCCGGAGCGTCACCCGGGCCTCCCTGCGGGCGGCGAGCCTGGCGACGACGAACAGCCCCATTCGGTCGGTGTCCGCGAGGTCGAACTCCGGTGGGTCGGCCAGACGCTCGTTGAGCTCGGCCAACCGGTCCGGCGCCATGCCCAGACCCCGGTCCTCGATCTCCACGGCGAAGCCGGTACCGACCAGCTCACCGCGTACGGTCACGGACGTGTGCGGCGGTGAGTAGACGGTCGCGTTCTCGATCAGTTCGGCGATGAGGTGGATGATGTCGGCCACCGCGCTGCCGTCGAGCGCGTGATCCTCCATCGGGAACACGTTCACCCGGGCGTAGTCCTCCACCTCGGCGGCGGCGCCGCGCACCACGTCGTACATCGGAACCGGCTTGCGCCAGGCCCGGCCGGGTGTGGCACCGGACAGGATGATCAGGCCTTCCGCGTGGCGGCGCATGCGGGTGGTCAGGTGGTCGAGCCGGAACAGCTCCTCGAGCGTCTCCGGCTCGGTGGTGTGGCGCTGCATGCTGTGCAACTGGGTCCGCTGCCGGTGCAGCAGGGTCTGGCTCCGCCGGGCGAGGTTGAGGAAGACCTGACTCACGCCTCGCTGGAGCCGGGCCTGCCCGACCGCGGCCTCGACGGCGGTCTGCTGCACCGTGGAGAACGCCCGGCCCACGTCCTGGATCTCGCTGGTGCGGCCGATCGTCGTGATCGGGGGCGCCTCGACGTCGACGTCGACGTCCTCCCCCTTCTTGAGCTTGGTCAGCACGCGCGGCAGCCGTACGTTGGCCAGGTCCAGGGCCGCCTGCCGCAGACCCGCCAGTTCCCGGGAGAGACGTGAGCCGAAGCGCAACGAGATGAGGATCGAGGCGAGCACCGCGAGAAGGCCGCAGCCGCCGACGATCCCGGCGCGCGTCAGGATTGAGTCGGCGATGGGCTCGGCGCGTTCGGCGAGGCGTTTGCCGGCCTCCGTCTGCGCCTTCTGGAACGACTCGGCCAGGTCGTCGGAGGTGGCCTGCCAGACCTGCTGGGTCCGGGAGGTGATCCGATCTCCGGCGATGATCTTTTCTTCCTGCAGCCGCAGCCGCTGATAGAGCGGTGTGGTGATCAGGTCGACGTGCATCTGCCGGAGGTCCGCGTCGAGCTCGGGCAGGGCCTGGTTGATGAGGAAGCGGCGGTTGCCGACGAGCTGGGTGAAGAGCTTGCGCTCCTCATCGGTCATCCGGCCCGAGGAGGCCGCGGCCGCCTGGATGGCCTGCTCCCTGGTCAGCAACTCCTTGGCGTACCCGAGCGAGATCACCACCCGAGACTGCTGGTAGATGGGGATGTCGTCGATGATCGCCAGGCCGTAGTGCATCTGATAGATGCTGTCGCTGACCAGGTTGTAGGTCTCGATCGCCCGCAGACGGTTGGACAGGCCCTCGTCGATCTCTCCGCGGATCTCGTCCAGGCGGTCCAGCCCCTCCAGCATCTCGTCCACCTGCGCGCGCATGGCCGGGGTGGTCGCCTCTCGGGACGAATCGGACAGGGCCAGCCGCCGGACGTCGTCTCGTGCCTCGTTGGTGCGCACCCGCTGGGTGTTCATGTCGGCGCGCCCGGAGTCGACGGGCCTGCCGAGGTAACGGGCGGTCACGAGGCGCTCGTGCTGCAGTTCGACGATCAGCTTGTCCGCAGGCTGCCGCAGAGTGGTCCAAAGGGTGTCATAGGTACGCAGGCGGAGGCTGTCGCCGATGGTCACACCCGCCGTGACCATCCACAGGGCGATCAGTGAGAAAAGCGGCACCAGGAGCAGGCCGATGAGCCTGACCCTGATAGGCCGATCTCGCCTACGAGGACGCATGGCACCTCGTCCCGATGCGGTGACGTGAGCTCCGGGAAGCTCTTGGGACAGCCAGAGACATTATCAGCGCGGTGGTTCAAATGAGAGTCCTGCGCCGTATGTCACGAAATATCAAACCTAATCGTGATCTTGCAGTAGCTTCGATCATGGTAACTCATGTCACAGAGAAAGTCGCATCGCATGCGCCGTTTCCTCGTTCTGGGAGTCGTGGCCGCGCTGGCCCTCGCCGGCTGCGGCGGTGGCGAGGTCCGCGGCGGTACGTCCAGCGGTTCCTCCGGCGGATCTTCCACAGGGATGCCTTCCACGAAGGGTGCGACATTCGTCTACCTGTACAACCTCGACGTCGTCACCGACTGGGATCCGGCGAGCTCGTACTCGAACGAGATCATCGCGATGCAGAACATCTACGACTCACTGACCGTCTACAACCCCCTGACCAGGCGGGCGAGTGCACGTCTGGCCGAGGAGTGGAAGGCGTCGCCGGACGGCAAGACGTGGACGTTCATGCTGCGGAGCGGGGCCGTCTTCCACACCGGCCGTCCTGTTGACGCGGAAGCCGTGAAGGCCTCCATCGAGCGGACGAAGAGCATGGCCGAGGGCGCCGCGTACATCTGGGACCCCGTACAGAAGATCACCGTCATCGACCCGCTCACCGTGGAGTTCAAGCTCAAGTACCCGGCGCCGCTCGACCTCATCGCCTCCTCCGATTACGCCGCGTACATCTACGACACCGAGGCGGCGGGTTCCGGCGACCTCAAGAAGTGGTTCCAGCAGGGGCGGGACGCCGGCTCCGGGCCGTACACGGTGGCGAGCTGGCACAAGGGCAGGGAGAAGGAACTCGTCCTGCGCGCCTTCGACGACTACTGGGGCGGCTGGGACGGCCCGCACTACAAGAACGTCGAGTACCGCGCCGTCGCCAACCAGAACACCGCCTGGCAGCTCCTCCTGCGCGGCGAGGTCAGCTTCGTGCAGCGGCTCAACCCCTCGCTGTTCCAGCGGGCCAAGACCACGGCGGGCGTCCGCACGCTGCAGGTGCCGTCGTTCCAGAACATGCTCGTGCTCTTCAACACCGCCTCCGGTCCGCTCGTCGACGTACGGCTGCGCAAGGCCGTACAGAAGGCCATCGACTACGACGGAGTGATCGCGGCGCTGAAGGGAGCGGGCGCCCCCGCGGCCGGCCTGGTCCCCGAAGGTCTGCTCGGTCACGTTCCCGGCCTGCGCCCGCGCCAGGACCTGGAAGGTGCGAAGGCGCTTCTGCAGGAGGCCGGGTACGGCCCGGGCGGCCAGGAGTTGCGGCTCACGCTCACGTACGCCCAGGGCGACGACGACGAGCAGCTGCTCGTCACGCTGCTCACCAACACCCTGAGCGAGCTCAACGTCAGGGTCGAGGCCAAGGCGATGCAGTGGAACGCGCAGTGGGACCAGGCCAAGTCGGCCGACCCGGCCAAGCGTCAGGACATCCTGGTCATGTACTGGTGGCCCGACTACGCCGACGCCTACTCGTGGTTCCTCAACGTGTTCCACAGCGCCGACCCGGTGTCCTTCAACCTGACGTACCTGAAGAACAAGGACATCGACCAGCGAATCGACAGGCTTCCATCACTGCTGGCCACCGACCGGGAGGCCGCGCAGAAGGAGTACGCCAAACTGCAGACGGATCTGATCGACAAGCATGCCGTCGTCGCCGCGCCGTGGGTGACGAACTACCAGCGGGCCTACCTCGGCAACGTCAGCGGCTACACCGACAACCCGGCCTACCCCAACGTCGTCTTCGTGCACCAGCTCATTCCGAGCGCGTGACGACACCCGGTCGTGAAAGAGGACGCCCGGTCGTGAAAGAGATCGGTCAACCTCTGAGCTTGCGGCTCATGCCCGTGCAGTAGCGGCCCGCCGCCTGCCGGGGGCCACGCCTGGCGGGTTCGTCCAGCGACGGCATCAGTGCCTGTGTCCTGCCGGCGTCGGCGAGGACGTGCTCGACCTGCTCTTCCGTCGGCAGCTGGCCGTGCTTGGCGAGCTCGTGCATCAGGAACGTCAGCGGCGCGGGATCCCCGGCGGCCTCCGCTGCCACGGTGGCTCGGGCGGCGGTCAGCAGCCGAAGGTAGTAGGAGCGCAGCATGGCCTCCCGCGTGCGGACCTGCTCGAGGTCGTCGAGCAGCTCACCGGCGAGTTGAAGCAGGTCACCGCCCGGGCGCCTGCCCTCGGCCGCGATGTGCGCACGAATATCGTCGAACTCAGACCGCGTCATGATGGCCACCTCCACCGGCGAGAGTCCGGGCGGCCGGGTTGGCGCCGAGCGGAGACTCTCACATGCTGTTCGTAACGCGGGGCGATTGCGGTCGGCTTGACATCGGGTTGCGCTGGGAGACGGATCCACGGAGGGAGACCGCCGGCGACCGGGAACCCCCTCGTCGCGAGATCGTCGACTCGCATCTCCGTCACCCCTCGTTCCTCCGAGCCTCGCCTGCGTGATCGCCGCGGCGCTTATGTAGATGCTTGAGAGGCGGATCTGGTTGTCCCTGGACATCGCACATTTTTCCGAAAGATCGGGCACGGTTTGATGTACATCCAGATGAAACCGCCTCCGGACGGGCGATCCGGTTGGCGAGTGGGGGGCGAGGCCGGCCTCCAGCCCTCAGCTCGGCCGGGGTTGGTGGCCGTGTCGTGTGCGCGGTTGGTGTCCAGCTCTGGTAATCTTGTCGAGCCGGGTGATCCGGCGGATCCCTCTCCCGGTCGTTTCGACGGGGTGTGGTTCGCCCGGGTATGGTCTCGGTGCCTCCTCTTTCTTTCGGATCTTGGATTCGCTGCGGTTTGCGTGGCGGGGTCGGGCCGGG
>NZ_BCBX01000037.1:0-31248 GCF_001417795.1 Sphaerimonospora mesophila
GGGCGCGGGCATCTTCGGCTTCATCCAGGTCCGGATCGAAGTCGTGATCATGTGCACCTTCGTTACGAACGTTGCGGAGGTGGGTGGCCCAATCGAATAGCCGATTATCGATGATCCCAGCGTCACGCAATCGCTCCATCTTCTTTTCTAGAGTGCCGCTGGTGAAGCCTTTATTCTTACCCACGGCCTCCAGAGCGTGTCCGACCGCGACCAGTGCCATGCGGTATGCGCGACCGTTAAAGCAACGTTCCACCTCGTCTAGCGAGCGGACCAGGATTGTTGAACGTCACTGAAGATGCCTACGAAAGCGGCGATTTTGGGGCATCCTGTCTGCCCACAAAATCGGAGGCATGTCCCTGGGACCTGTGCGTTCATCGGCGGCGGCACCTTGCCGACGAAGGGCATGCGAAGGCCCTCCCGGTATCTCTTGGCCGAGTGCTCCCGGAAGGGCCGTGTAGCGCATGGAGGCGCTGTGCTCACGGTAGGGGCGAACGCGGCGAAGGTCGAGAGCCAGTTGTCCAGCGGAGAGCTGGCCTGCCCGGATTGCGGTGATGCGCTGGGCCCGTGGGGATGGGCCCGGGTGAGGGTGCTGCGGGGCGGATCTGTGCCGGTGGTGGTGCGTCCCCGGCGGGCGCGGTGCGTGGGCTGTGGCGTCTCGCATGTCCTTCTCCCGGTGTTCGCGCTGGTCAGGCGGGCGGATCTGGCGGAGGTGATCGGGGCTGCCCTGGCAGCGAAGGCGGCCGGAGCCGGAGCTCGGGCGATCGCGGTTGGGCTGGGCCGGCCGGTGGAGACGGTCCGTGGCTGGCTGCGACGGTTCGCCGGCCGGGCCGAGGACGTGCGGGTCGCCTTCACAGTGCTGCTGGTTGATACCGGTGTCGATCCGGTGCCGCCTGCTCCGGCTGCCACTCCGTTCGCGGACGCGGTCGCGGCGGTGGTCGGCGCGGCGGTGGCGGCGGCCTCGCGCTGGCCGGATGTCGGCGAGGTGTCGCCGTGGCGGCTGGCGTGTGCGGTGAGCCGGGGACGCCTGCTGGCTCCCTCGTGGCCGTGATCGTCGATCAACACGAGCCGCCCCTGATGCCGGGTGGTGGGTGTCTGCGAGCCTGCGCGGGTCTTGTCACTTGACACCCCCAGGAAGGCAGCGTTGACGAAGAAGGACGATGACCAGGCCACACGCCTGGAGCGGGCCCGCCAGATCGGCCTGTTCCGCTACATGCTGATTCGGGAGGCGGCCGATCCGTCGCTGACCTCGCGCCAGCGCGGTGCTCTGGTGCGCGCGATCGCCGGCGTCCCGCATACCGACCCCGACGGGCGCACCATCTGGATCACCCGCTGGACACTGGATCGGTGGATCTCCGACTGGCGCAAGGGAGGTTTCGACGCCCTGGTGCCCTCGCCGCGCCAGTCCCAGCCGCGCACCCCGCCGGAAGTGTTCGAGCTGGCCACCGCGTTGAAGAAGGAGAACCCCACGCGCACCGCGGCGCAGATCCGCCGCATCCTGGTGGTCCAGCACGGCTGGGCGCCCGATGAACGCACCTTGCAGCGGATGTTCGTGCGCACCGGCCTGACCGCGCTGCGCGCCCCCGTCGAGCCCGCCGTCTTCGGCCGGTTCGAGGCCGAGCGCCCCAACGAGATCTGGACCGGCGACGCCCTGCACGGACCGCGCATCAACGGCCGCAAGACCTACCTATTCGCCTTCATCGACGACCATTCCCGGGCGATCGTCGGGCACCGGTGGGGGTTCGCCGAGGACACCGTCCGCCTGGCCGCCGCGCTGCGCCCCGCTTTGGCCGCGCGCGGCGTCCCCGAGTACGTCTATGTCGACAACGGCTCGGCGTTCGTGGACTCCTGGCTGATGCGGGCCTGCGCCAAGCTCGGCATCAAGCTGGTGCACTCCACCCCGGGCCGGCCGCAAGGCCGGGGCAAGATCGAGCGCTTCTTCCGCACCGTGAACGGCGAGTTCGTCGTCGAGATCGCCAGCGGAGATGGCGAGGTCGGCCGCAAGGTCGCCACCTTGGCGGAGATGAACCGGCTGTTCACCGCCTGGGTCGAGGGCGTCTATCACCGCCGCACCCATACCGAGACCGCGATGGCTCCACTCGCGCGGTGGATGACCGGCGCTCCTTATGCCGTCCCGGCCCCGGCCGACCTGGCCGAAGCCTTCCGCTGGTCGGAATGGCGCACCGTGTCCAAGACCGCGCTGGTCTCCCTGCACGGCAACCGCTACCAGGTCGATCCCAGCCTGTCCGGCCGCCGCGTCGAGCTGGTCTTCGACCCGTTCGACCTCACGTTTCTGCGGGTGCGCTGCGACAGCCAGGATGCGGGCACCGCGCTGCCGTTCCAGATCAGCCGCAACAGCCACCCCAAGGCCCGCCCCGAGGTCCCCGCCGAAGAACCCCGGCCCACGACCGGCATCGACTACCTCGGGCTGATCGACGCGGCGCACAGCGCCGAGCTGGCCAACAAGGTCAACTATGCAGCCTTCGCCCCCGACCCCGACCCCGACGCCGTCGAGCCCCCCACCGGCCCGGCCGGCCCATGACCGTCCGTCCCAGCCCTCTTCAGGAGCTCTCGCGTGATTGAGAAACTGCAGGCCCACTACGGCTTTTCCCGCATGCCCTTCGGCCGCGACCTGGCGCCCGGCATGCTACACCGCCACTCCTCGCACAACGAGGCCGTCGCGCGCATCTCCTGGTGCATCAGCGAACGCTCCATCGGCGTGGTCACCGGCGAGGTCGGCGCCGGCAAAACCGTCTCCGTCCGCACCGCCCTGGCCAGCCTGGACCCCTCCAAGCACACCGTCATTTACTTGCCGAACCCAATGATCGGCGTCCGGGGCATCCACGAGGAGATCGTCAACACCTTCGGCCAGCGCCCCGCTCACCTCGGCTCCCGCCTGGCTGTCCAGGTCGGCAAGGTGCTGATGGCCGAACGCGAGGAACGCGGACGCACGCCCGTCCTGGTCCTGGACGAGGCCCACCTGCTCACCTACGAGCAGTTGGAGACCGTCCGCATGCTCACCAACCAGGGCATGGATCAGGACTCGCCGCTGGCCTGCCTGCTGGTTGGCCAGCCCACCCTGCGCCGGACCATGAAGCTCGCGGTCCTGGCCGCGCTCGAACAACGTACTGCCCTGCGTTACACCATGCCGGGGATGACCTCGGCGGAGACCACCAGCTACGTCAAGCACCACCTGAACCTGGTCGGACGCCCCGACCAGCTGTTCACCGAGGACGCGCTGACCCTGATCCACACCACCGCGCGCGGCTATCCCCGCGCGATCAACAACCTGTCGCTGCAAGCCCTGGTGGCCGCGTTCGCCTCGGGCAAGAACCTCGTCGACGAGGCCGCGGCCCGCTCCGCGGTGAGCGAGGTGGTCGACTGACCGACCGGCACCATGCCGACGAACGACAACACCTCGCCGATGAACACCCCGTCGCACATCCCCGCGGCGGGGTGTTCTTGTCGCAGATCGTCGGCACCTTCAATGCCTGCTTCGTCGGCATTTTCGGCGCCGGGCAACACCAGGATCTCGGGCAACGGCTTGGGCGAGCCAAGGCGGTCACGCCATGCCAGACGCTCATCGTCGAACATAACGGTGATCCTAGACGCACCAAGCATGGTCAGCATCTGCATTAGGAACCAACTGATCATCGTCGATTCGTCTTATCGACGACAAGCCCTATGGAGGCCCATGGCGGCCGAGCAGGCACCGGCATGACCTGCGGCGTGAGCCGGTCCCAAATAGCGGCGGGAACACGGGCCGCCCACCATACGCAGCGCCCGCTGTATCAAGATGCACCCGCCGCCGCACAGGTACAGCATGACGATCGCCATGCGGTGACGGCCATCGCACGAGGTTGGGGGCGATTGACGGTCCGGGACTTCGATGTCTCAGCCCCGACCCACCGAGTACCGAGTGACGGTCGGACGAGACCTCTCTGACCAGATGAACCGAGTGCAAGATCCGGAACATTCGCGGAACGTCACCCCAGCCCTGAAGAAGGTCACATGCATCACCCACACGTCAGAGAACCGTCTGGCCAAGAAGCGGCTTTCCACTTCTACTCCGATGGCCCTTCGTCCTCCTCGCTGGTCGAGTGTCCCGGCCGTGCCCGCCGAGTCAAGGGCGCCTGCGGCGTCGCTGCGCGATCAACTTCGTTGACCCTTGACACGGCGGTCCCGTCCTGGGGGTCGGCAGCTACGAGGAGGATGGGGGCGGTCCAGGAGACGGGCCGCGCATGGCACGCCGCCGCGGGTCGTGGGTGTGATCGTCGTGCCATTAGCGTGCCATTAAGGGCGGTCAACAGGGGTCACCCACGGTCACTCGCGGGCGGCCTTTCGCCCAGGTCGTGGCCGTTATCACTGGTGATCATGCCGATTTGCAAGCAGGAAGTCAGGGGTTCGAATCCCCTAGGCTCCACCCCACGTCAAAGGCCACCTCTCGTTATCAGGACGGGCCTTGTCGATCGTGTACAGCAGCGAAATACAGCAACCGCTGTCGCGCCGCTCAGCCTCCATCGTGATCATGTAAAACGGACGCGGCCTGTGCACGAGATCCTGATCACTCGGCTACCGTGCCGCAATATGAACGCAGGCGGCTGGTTGGCAGACACTCGGGTCTCCTACGACACAGTTGCGGTGAGCTACGCCAGCCAAGTGCGCGACGCTCTGGCAGGGGAACCGTACCTACGAGCGGCTCTGGCGTTGTTCGCCGATCTGGTCCACACGGCCGGCGGTGGGCCGGTGGCGGACGTGGGCTGCGGACCAGGACATGTCACCGCCTACTTGCATGAGCTGGGTGTTGACGCTTTCGGTATCGACCTTTCACCTGCGATGATCGATCTGGCTCGGCATGATCACCCCGGCCTGCGGTTCGAAGTGGGCTCGATGACGGACCTGGACCTTGCCGATGCCGCGGTTGTCGGCCTGCTCGCCTTTTGGTCGTTGATTCACGTCCCCGACGATGCGGTGTGCACGGTTTTCGGACACTTCCGACGGGTGCTGCGTCCCGGCGGACCGCTGCTGCTCGGTTTTCACGTTGGCGACGAGTCGCGGCTGAAGACACAGGGTTACGGTGGCTACCCGATGAAGGTGCATGTTCACCGCCGTCAGCCTGGCCACCTGGCGAACTGGCTGCGCGATGCCGGCTTCGCGGTCGAGGCCCAAATGCTGCTCGACCCCGACGAGGACGTTCCAGGGGCGCTTCTTTTCGCGCGCCGCCAGTCTTAGCTCCAATCAGTCGCTCGCTTTGCTCTGTCGGCGGTAGCGGAGCACGGCAACAGGGCCGCACAAGAGGCTTCCGTGCCCGTTGCTTATCTGATCTCTTGGTAGATGGGATGCAGATGAGACGGTGCACAGTATTACTTGTCCCGGCCCTCCCCCCCTGCTGGGCACCCGCTCATGATGGTTGTGGCGAATCGGCCTCTCGATGACCTCGTCGAAGTTTAGGATATCCTTGAATTCGAACGGTCGGCAACGAGGGGGTTGCAGTGGACGAGTGGGAGATCTTCTTCACCGATGAGGTGGGAGAGTTCCTTGACTCGCTCTACGAGACCGATCGTGACTCGCACAAGCTGGTCAATCAGGCGATCTTGGTTCTGGAACGTAACGGTCCCGCCGAGGGCAGGCCACTGGTGGACACCGTAACCGGATCCAAGATTCCTAATATGAAGGAGTTGCGGCCCGGTTCGACTGGTCGCAGCGAGATCCGTATCTTGTTCGTCTTCGACCCCTGGCGAGCAGCGATCTTGCTTGTCGCGGGAGACAAGGCGGGTAACTGGGAACGCTGGTATCGGCAGGCGATTCCACGAGCCGAACACCTGTATGAGATCTACCTGACAGAGCGGTACAAGGAGATGAACCAGTGAGCAGCTATCGCAAGTGGCGCGAGAGCGGTCACTTGGAGCGCGCGATTGAAACCGCCGGCGGCGTAGAGGCATTCGAAGACGAGGTTCATCACCTGCGCCAGGAGGCGCAGGGGTGGCGGCTCGCGGAGATGCGCAAGCGCCGTGGGCTTACCCAGACTCAAGTCGCCGAGCGCATGGGCATATCTGTGGCCCGCGTGTCACAGATCGAGAACGGCGATGTGTCCACTCGCGAGGTCCTAGACCGTTACGTTGCCGCGCTCGGCGGCACGCTCAAACTTGTCGCCGATTTCGGCGATGAGCAACTGAAGGTCAGTTGACGCGTTGCGCGACACCGGAGGGCGGTCGGGTATGACACCATGAAGATCTGGTGGAGTGCTGGGCAGAGATCGATAAGCCCTCGCACTTCAGCCCGATCGACGCCGTGGCTCGAGAACCTTGTCGGGCTGGCTCCGCGACAGACCGCGATCGTTTGCTCTGCTGCTGGATGGGCGACCAACAGCGTGGTGCGTTGGAGATCGCTGAGACCGACCGTTGGGCCATTAGCGGGCCATTAAGGGGGGTCAACAGGGGTCAGTCACGGTCATCCGCGGACGGCTTCTCGCCCAGGTCGCGGCCGTTGGCCCTGGTGATCAGGCCGATTTGCAAGCAGGAAGTCAGGGGTTCGAATCCCCTAGGCTCCACCCACTCGAAGGCCCAGGCCAGAAGGCATTTCCCCGACCCGGGCCATGATCGCTATTCAGATTTCTTGGGTTTCCGTGCCCGTTGCGTGCTGAGCTGTCCGCGTGCGAGGCTGTCGGGCTGCTTGGCCACCTGGTGCCGTCGTTCGTCGGTGGCGTGCTGGTAGGTGATCGCGGCCCGCGTGCTGGAGTGGCCCATGCGGTTCATCAGCACTCGGAGAGATGCGCCCGTGCTGGCCGCCAGGGTGTTTCCCGTGTGTCGGAGATCATGAAAGTGGATTTTCGGGACGCCGGCAACTGTGCAATATACGTGCAATGATCACGGCTTCAGAGGCGGTGAGACCGATTCCTGTAGGAGGAAGGCTCATCGAACAGCTCCTGCACCACTCCTGCACCACGAGTCGCGCAACGTAGGCCGAGGCCGACTGCCTGGAAAATTACGACACTGACCGCGGAAGGAGATAGCGCGGTGGAACCCGACTACGTCCTCGCTGGCTATCGGGTCGCTACACGCGCGGATCGGCACGATTGGCAGGACGTGGGCCTTCCAGGTGCTGGTCTGGTGTCGCTCAGCGACTGCGTGGTGGACCTGGTGTCGGTAGATCCCAGTGGCTGGGACGACTGGTTCGCCGACCCTCAGGAGGCCGAAATTGCGTGCGAGCACGCTGGCAAGCCGGGCTTGCACGTGCTCGGGGTCGGATTCGCCACTGCCGACGTTCCCGGGCTGCTGGCCGATATCGCCGATGGAGGCTGGGACACATCGGCCGGGAGCCTCCCGGAACGGCTGGCCCGGCGCGAGAGGTTTCCCTACCGCAGCGGCCGGCGGTTGGGGTTCGAACTGGTCGGCTTCGACAGCGGGTGCTGGCACACCTGGACTTGCCTCGGAGGCCTCGTCGCCGATGTCTACAGAGCCACCGGCGTCCAGCCGGGGTCCTGGGGGCTAATCCAGGACGAGCAGGACGCGCGCCGGGCCGCTCAATGGCTTACCGAATCAGGTCTCGGTGACTCCAAAGTATTGCTCTGGGCTGCCGCACTGCTCACGGACGTTGCACAAGCGACCCTCCAGACCGAGGAATAGTGCACGCTCGGAATAACTTCCTCCCACCAGTAGACCGAGGGCTCAGTCCAGTAGACCGAGGGCTCAGTCGATGCCCGCCACGGGCTACAGAAGGTGCGTTTGCCTCAAGCGAGTCGTGCCTACTCGTAATGTCAGTCGCATGCCCTCGCGTGCCTACCTGCCACAAGGCGGGGCGGGCCATGTCGCCATGGACCCCGGACAGGAGTGTTTACGTGGGAGTCTTCTATGAGTACTACCGCGCCGCGGACCGTGCTGCGGCGACCGTCCAACCTGAGCATTCCCGCGAGATCGCCGATGCCTCGCGTGGAATTCCGGAGTTCGATGTAGTGGTGACCAAATGGATCGACCCCGAAGTGGTCCTGGGTCAACTCGTCGCGTTCGCCAGCCAAGTCGACTATTCCCTGGGGCTGGTCGAGATGGTGGGGCTGTATCCACCCCCGGAGAGTGCGCCACGAAGCGACGAGGAGTGGGATGCCCTACCCGAAGACTCCCCGTACCTGGAAGGGCCCAGCATTATGGAACTGTCGGCGGAGGCTCGTGACATGCTCGCCGGTGTGGACGACGCCCGCCTGCCGATGCTGGCGGAGCAGTGGGCAGCCATCGAGGAGTTCTCCCACTTCACCGCTGATGAGGACGGGTACATGCTGTCGCTCACCAAGGATCTTGTCGGTCTGGCACGTCGAGCGAGAGAACATGATCAGCATCTCTACTGCTGGATGTCCTTGTGATGCGCCTGCCAGCCGTGCCCGTTGCGTGCCCGATGGGGTGGGAAACAAGGGGGAACAGCAGGGAGTCACGGCTAATGAGCCTTTTTCATCGTGAGTAGCGGTCATCTTCGACCGCTTGCAGGACGAGGATGGCCTGCAGGATCGCGGTGGCGCGGTGGGGGCAGTAGCGGAGCTTCGACAGTAGCTTCCACGCTTTCAGGGTCGCGATGGCGCGTTCGCCGCGGGCGCGGATGCGGGCATGGGCGCGGTTGGCGGCCTTCTGGTGGCGGGACAGCCGTGGGCGGTGCCGATGGCGTTTGAACGGAGTGCGGATGGTTCCGCCTGCGCCTTGGTAGCCCTTGTCGGCGAAGGTCATCACGTTGTTGCTGGTCAACGCGTCGATGAGGCCGACCGTCCGGGCGGCGGTCAGGTCGTGCACCGCTCCGGGCAAGACGGGTGAGGCCCACACCGGCCGCCCTGCGGGGTCGGCGACCACTTGGACGTTCACGCCGTGGCGTTTGTGCTTACCCGAGTAGTACGGCTTCTGGTCGGCGAGGCGGTCGATCGGGATCAACGTGCCGTCGAGGATGGCGTAGGCCAGCCGTGCGGCCCGTACCGCAGCGGCCTGGACGTCGTCGGCGAGGGCGGCGAGCAGATCGGTCGACTCGCGGACATAGCGCCAAGCGGTCGTAATGCTGATGGAGAAACCGCTGGCCAGGCGGGCGTAGGTGTCTCCGTTGCGCAGATGGGCCAGCACCAGTAACGCCTGCCGCCCGGGCATCAGACGGCGCCATCGGCTGCGGCGTTCGGCGCGGTGAGCGCGGATGAGGTCGGCCAGGCGGATCAGGGTGTGGTTCGACAGGGGGATCGCGGCAGGGTAAGACAGCAACGAGGCTCCTGGTTGGGGCATCGGATCTTGGTCGACTGCTGTCTTACCGGGAGCCTCACTTCTCCCTCAACTTCCGAGTCCCTCTGCCTCCCACACTCGTCCTGACCAGCAAGATCAGGATGAAAATGGCTCAATGTGATCAGTGCGCTGAGCTGTGTGTGCCCTGATGGAGCATGATCGGCATGCGTCTTTGCAAGCAGGAAGTCAGGGGTTCGAATCCCGTGGGCTTCACCCACTCAAAAGCCCAGGCCAGAAGGTATTTCCCCGACCTGGGTCGTGATCACTGTTCGTCTTTCTCGCGCTTCCGTGTCCGTTGCGTGCCCGATCCGTTCTTGAGCTGTCCCCGCGCGAGGCCGTCGAACTGCTTGGCCACATGGTGCCGCCGCTCGTCGGTGGCGTGCTGGTAGGTGATCGCGGCCCGTGTGCTGGAGTGGCCCATGCGGTCCGTCAGCTTGCGGAGAGACGCGCCCGTGCTGGCCGCGAAGGCGATAGCCCGGACTCCATGCGGCTGTCTAGGAGGGTACTCAATGTGCTTCTCCGTTGTCGGCGACCACAGGTTGCACTGACAGGGGTAAATGATTCAGTGATCTGTGTCCCCTTGCTGTTGTCTGTGCGTGGTGGCCTGATTCCCTCCAAGATTGAATCTGGCCAGGATCACCCGAGCACTGTGTCGCAAGAGGGGTAAATGCCTGTGTTCGCATGTGCGGGCTGTGGTGCCGTGATTACCTCGGCGGTTTCGCAGGTCGCGCTCCCCGTCCACGCCCATCAGAAGTACGGCCATGAGCTACTTCCCGCGCTCCTGGAGCCTGGGACGTACGCGGTGGATCCGGATCCTTCCGGGCCGCCGTGGCGGCCGTGGGAGGAAGTCGGCGTGGAGGAAGCCGAGGCCTGCGGCGTGTACGCGCCGGTGCATGCCCTGTCGTACGGCCCGCCGGGAGCGGTCGCGGTCGCGCCGGGCGACGTCCACGGAACCGTCCTGATTCCAGAGCGATGCGATGGCTACTGTCTAGGTCTGGACGGCAGGGACGGCCCGAACCTGGCGTGCGCGCAGTGCGGATGCGCTGTGGCCACCCGCATCGACGACTGCTCGTATTGGCAGGTGGTGTGGCTGGACCCGCGCGCGGTGCGCCTTATCAGCGCCGATGAACCGGCGTGTCGAGTGCTCAGCTGGGAGGCGCTGCGAGAGGAGCAGCCGGGAACGCCGCCGGTTGAGCCGATCGGCGCGTGGAGCCCCGTGTGGGAGGCGGCGGTCGCGGAGGCGTTAGCCCACCTGCTGGCGGTGTCGGACGGCGCGCGGGTCGTCGTCCCTGATGGCTCTGTCGCCGACGCGTTCCGTCCGACGCTTGATGCTCTGCTCCCGTCGGAGCCGCCGGTAAAGAGTCTGGCCCTGGCCGGGCCGAGCCTGTCCGCCACGGTCGCGGACATCGCCTTGGTCCCGCGGCATCCGCAGACCGGGGAGGCATGGCCGTACGGTGCGGGGGCAGCGGTGCCGCTGGCGGCCGATGTATGGATGTATCTGGCCTTCAACGACAATCGGCGACTCCTTCCCGCTTCGGGCGGACTACCCGACGACGTCTACCGCGATGATCCCCCACCGCTGCTACCGTTCGGTCCGTTCCGGCCTGACTGGGAAGTGTTCCTCAGCACGCTGGCACGGCTGCCAGAAGTTCGTCAGCCGTGGCTGCGTGCGATTTACGATCATGTGAAGGAGCACCGAGACAGTCGCCCCTTCTGGTGGTGCCTGCCGAATATGGCGGAAAAGGGGTCTTACAGGTGTGAGCAGTAGGCTGCGGTCGCGTCGTCGTACGACTTAACGCGGGGCCGGCGTTCGCTCTCGGGGTCGGTGGGCTCGGCGTCGCGGACGCGGCGGATCGGCTCGGCGGGGCCGCGCGCACGGGTCTCTGCGGGGCTAGTGGAGCGAGTGCCGCACCCAGACGTTGGGTTCGACGTACACCGCATGGCCGTGGACGGCGTCGCAATGGACGGGCACCAGCGCCCCAGGGACCTCTACGTCGCCCGTCTTGTCGAACGGGAGGCCGGTCCAGCCTCGCCACTCCGCCAGTGTGCCTGCCACCACCATGGATCGCGGGGCGATCTTGTCGATCACCCCACCTGCGCGTGCGTGCACGCGCAGCCAGGGATCGACCGGCAGGCCGTCCTTCCGGCGAAGCGCGGCGTAGTCGGTCATCGGGGTGCGGGGCTGGAGGTGCTTTCTGTTGGGACGCACGGGGGCGAGTAGTTCGCTGAAGCCGAGCCGGGCGGCTTGGGCGCGCAAGGCGTCCAGCATGACAGCGGACAGGCCCTTACCCTGCAGGTCGGACCTGATCGTGATCTCCAGTGCCGAGACTGTGTCGGGGGAGCTACCGCGTCGTCGTGCCGCGGCGGCGCGCCAGAGCACGCCGTCCCAGCCGTCGTCGGGCAGCTCGTCGCCTCCGAGGACGAAGGGCACAGAGAAGGCGCGCGCCACGACGGCGCCAGGACCGCGGTCCACGGCTACCAGCACGAACTCTGCGTACTGGGTGCCCACGACGGGATAGAACAGGTTGGCTGCCGGGTCCTGCTTCATGAAGGTCGGCCAGCTGTCGGGCATGCTCCACATCTGCTGCTCGAGTTCGGGACGCTCCGCTAACGTGGTGATCTGCAGGTCCATGGCTGGATCTTCGCAAACCGGACTTGCCGCCATCAAAGCGTTTTGTCTCGCTTGCTGGGGTGGTGGTGCTCAGGAGGTCGCGTTCACGCTGGACTCTCGCGTGGCGTGATGGCGACACGCTCACCTGGGTCGTCGAGCTGACCGGCCTGCTCGACCTTTCCTCCTGGCCCAAGGGGATGCGGGTCATCGTGTGCGAGGAGCGGCCAGACCCGGGCGCGCAGTCGCGCTTCACCGACATCGACGGGCACCGCTTCACCTGCTTCGTCATCGACACCCCGCTCGCAGAACCAGGCATCACGCTTGCCTGCGAGTTACCGGCGTGGGTGCAGATGCTCGCCCTGCACGGCGATCCCGCTCGCCGCTAGGAACCCAAACGCCTGCGGCTGCGCCTGTTCGCGGTCGCCGCTCGACTGGTCCGTGGCGGCCGCCGGCTACGACTGCATGGCCGGCGTCGGCCCTGGGGCGAGCGGCGTGTGACCGCGATCGTGGGCTGCAGGCGGCCCCGACACGACCTGACCAGTACCAAGCCGCCCCTACGAGCTGGAAAGGACGATCTCATCGCCCGCGGAAGGACACTCTGGGCAGGAGCGGCCTTTCACGACGGGAGTTCTTCGATCTGCAGGTCGGAGAAGACCAGGGTCAGGTCGTGAACGTTGGTTTGGATCCGTACTTCGTGGAAGTCGATGCCGATTGCTGCAGCCCAGTCCCGGGCGGTTGGTGAGTCGGCGATGAGCGTGGCCCCGGGGTAGAGCAGCTGCCATTTGACTCCCCAGACGAATCCGGCGAGGTCGATGCCGGTTTCGTAGGTGATGAGCCGGTCATCAAGAGACTCTCGCCAGATGCCGGCCGGCATGATTGTGGTGCAGTCGGCCCGCACGCAGTAGCGGAACAGGTAGCGCAGCGTCGCCGGTGCGATTCCGGTTCGGGGGTCGGAGGCCGCGTGGATCACGAGTTGGTAGTCGCGCATGTAGTCCACGAAGCCGTGGTGGAGCAGGGCTTGGTCGAAGACCTCATCCAGAGCCTGTTGCAGCTTCGCCGGATCCATGAGCGCATTTCTACCCGCGCTATGTGATCTGTCGGTACTGCCTGCGGTCTATCTGGTCCCAGGAGATGGCTGACGTTTCTGTCCCAGGACATGGACGACGGTTGCCCGGCGCTGCACATGACAAGCACCGGAGAGGGCGCCCGGGCATCTCGCGTCGTGGCCTGCTTGACCTTGACACAGTGACAAGGCCTTGACTGTGCCAAGGAGGTGGTCCCGATTACCATGCCGACAGAGGACACGAACACGATGCGAGCTCTCCGGGGACTGGAGAACAGCAGCTCGTCGGTGCGGCTGCAGACAGCGCTGGCGGTCGGCACGACCCCGGATTCGCGGTTCATCGAAAAGCTGATCGAACGATGCGCGATCGAGCCCGATTTTTACGTGCGCGACATGCTTACGTGGGCACTCACCCGCCACCCGTCGTCGATGTCGGTCCCACGGCTCATCGATGAGCTCCGCTCCGAGCGTGCGCAGGCACGAAGCCAGGCTCTGCACACGCTGTCCAAGATCGGGGATCGGCAAGCGTGGCCGGCGATCACACGGGCGCTACTGACCGACGCCGACGACGAGGTGGCGCGGAGCGCCTGGCGAGCAGCGGTCGTACTCGTGCCCGAAGGTGAAGAAGCCGGGTTGGCCGGGGTGTTGGCGACACAGCTCGGGCGCGGCAAGCGTGAGACGCAGTTGAGCCTCAGCAGGGCGCTGATCGCGCTCGGTGAGGTGATCATGCCGACCCTCCGCGCCGCGATGACGGATCCCGACCCTCGCGTGCGTCAGCACGCGATCGCCACGGAACGGCTGTTGCGCGACCCGGATGCGGGATTCGAGTTCGCGATCGAGGAGGCGAAGCGCATCATGGCCCTCGGCACCACCGGCAAGGAGGAGTGATGGGCAGTGTTGATCGGTGATGTGGCAAGACGGTCCGGGGTCAGCGCCCGCATGCTCAGGCATTACGACTCGCTCGGCCTGGTGCGGCCAACGGGTCGTACCGAGGCCGGCTATCGGGAGTACTCAAGCGAGGACATCCGGCGAATCTTCCACATCGAGAGCCTGCGGTCATTGGGGCTGTCGCTGCGTGAAGTGGGGCGCGCGCTGGACGACCCCGGATTCAGGCCTTCGGAGCTCGTTGCCGACCTCATCCGCCAGACGCGAGAACGCATCGTGGGTGAGATGGAGCTGCTCACGCGACTCCGTCGGATCGGTGCCGCGGAGCCCGCCGACTGGGAGGACGTCCTCAGGATCGTGTCACTCCTTCATGCCTTGGGGTCGGAGAGCGCTGCGAAGCGCCAGCGCGCGGCCTTGTCCTCGGTCGAAGAGGTTCCGGTGCCGGTGGAGGCTCTGGTCGAGGCGGCGTTGAGCGAGGCGGACCCCAACGTCGCCGGAGCCCTTCGATGGGCTCTGGCGCAATCGGGCGATGCCGGATTGGCACTGCTGGCGGAGGGGCTCGGCTCACCAGCGGCCGAGGTGCGGAAACGTGCCGTCCAGTCCATCGCCGAGATTCCTGACGGTACGGCGACCGCACTGCTGCAGGAGGCCCTCGCGAACTCCGACATCGTGGTCCGCAGGTGTGCGGCCCTGGCGCTCGGGGCACGTGGAGTGGCCGACGCGGTCCCGACGCTCATCGACATGATCGTCGAGGGGGCGAACGACACCGATGCGGCCGATGCACTGAGCGTGCTGGCGAGCGATCCGGCGTTGGCGGAGCAGATCGGCACCCGGCTCGTCGACCGACTCGCCTGCGGCACCATTGAATCGTCCGCACGTCTACGGCTGACCCAGGCGCTCGCGGATATCCCGGGGATCGAGGTGTCACGTACCCTCGCAGGTCTGACACATGACGAAGACCGTGCCGTTGCGCTTACCGCGACATACATCCTCAAGCTACGCGAGGCGCGATAACGGATTTCTCCTGTGTGGGGTGCCGCATGAAGCGCTCCGGGTCGGGTGGAGGCTCCAGGGGCTGACAGCGCTTGAACCATAAGCGAAGTTGTCGGTGCTCTCTGCCATGAGCCCGCAGTACGCCCCGACGGGAGGCATGTGGATGAGCGGCGCGACGGCGGAAACCTACGAGTGGCTCTATCGCGAGTTCACCGATGACGCCCATGAGACGTGGCTCTTCGCGACCTTCGTACGGAATCTGTCCCCGCAAGAAGCCCTGCGGCGGATCGGCGTCACCCCTGGTCCACTGGGTGAGTCGGGATTCGGCATCGCGGCGTGCGCGGCCGAAGGCGGCACCGTCCTGATCGAATGCGGCTGGGCGGGGATCATTTACGACATGGCGGGCCCGCTGTCTGTGGGCACGTCGACAGCCGCGGTCTCCGCGACCACGAAGAACGAAGACTTCGCCCACTGCCTTGATGGTCGGTTGGTGACCACGTTCAGCCTGTACTCCTATTCCCTTCGGGAAGGAGCTGATCCTGACCGGCTCCGGACCGATGTCGAGGACCTCGGCATGAACGTCGACGGTGATCGGGTTGGATGCCCTGAGGATCGCGTCTCCCGAGCTCTCGCCCTTGCCGAACGGGCCACGGGTGTCCACCTGTCTTCCATGCGTTACGCCGAACCCGCTCTGATCGGACCCACCGACCACCTGGATCCCTACCGGTGATATCGCCTCCGGGTGCGGCCCCTCCCGCGTCGGACGGGCCGCACCTGTCCCTTCACCGGTCGGGCTTCGGGAGTTTCGAGGTCAGACCACCGTGCAGGGGACGCCGTTGAGGGTGAAGGAGGTCGGCTTGGCGGTGTTGCCGGTGTGGGTGGCCTGGAAGCCGATGTCGATGGTGGCCCCGGGGGCGATCGTGCCGTTGTAGCTCACGTTGCGTGCGCTCACCTGGCCGCTCGAGGGCGTGTAGGTGGCGTTCCAGCCACCGGTGATGGACTGGCCGGAGGGCAGGGTGAAGACCAGGGTCCAACCGTTGATCGCCGAGCTTCCGGTGTTGGTGATGCTGATGCTGGTGGTGAACCCGTTGTTCCAGGTGTTCATCGTGTAGCTGACCCGGCACCCCGTCCCGGGGTCGCCACTCGGCGACGGGCTGGGCGTCGGACTGGGGGACGGGATGGGTGTCGGGGTCGGCGACGGGTTGCCGCCGACGCCGGTCACGAAGGTCATCATGCTTCGAGGGGGAAGCGTGATGGTGAGGGAGCCGTTCGACATGCTGGTCGTTCCCTGAGGCGCGACGTTTCTGCTCGCGTCGGTCAGCCAGGACGAGACACTGGTCGCGGTGCTGTTCGCCAGGCTGAACTGCTGGCTCACCGCCGAGGTCCCCTTGTTCAGGGCGACGATGACGACCCTGGAGTCACTGCCCTGGTACGCCGAGACGTACACGTTGGACGCCGGGTTCGCCGTGGCCTCGATCCGTACGTATCCGGGGCGGACGAACCTGGCGAAGTGCGCCATCATGGCGCCGCGTTTGCTGATCTGGCCGTCCTCCCGCATGGGGCCGTAGCTGCGCCGGATGTACCACCAGACGTATGTCTGGAACTCGGCGTCCACCATGGCGTGGTGGATGTGCTCCCCCACGTCGAGCGCCTGGGGCCAGAGGTCGGCCGAGTCGCTGCTGTTGGGGTAGTAGACCTCGGTCATCCAGAGTTCTTTGCCCGCGCCCTTCTGCTTGAACAGGGGGTAGGGGAAGCTCGAGTACGGCGTGCCGTAGAGGTGGGCCCCGATGATGTCGACGTTGGCGAGCGCCACGGGGTCGTTGAGGATCGGGTCGGACATGTTCTTCAGGTACTGGAAGGATTCCGGCGCGATGACCCTGGTGTTGATGGAGCCGGCGTTCTCCCGCAGGAACCGCACCATTTCGGTGGGCGTCCACCACGTCCATTCGTGCGCGTAATCGGGCTCGTTCTGCACCGATATGCCGTACAGGTTCACCCCGTTGTTCCGCATGTACGTGTTGAAGGCGTTCAGGTGCTGCGCGTAGGCGCCGTACATGTCGTACCTGAGGCGTTTCGCGTTGGTCTGACTGCCGCGAACGAAGGTCTCGATCATGTTGGCGGGGGGATTCCACGGCGATGCGAAGACAATCACCCCGAGCTCGGCCGCGCGCTTCGCCGTCGCCAGGTCGCGGCCGAAGTCCGCCTGGTTCTCCGGGACGGGGATCCGCAGTACGGAGAACCCCAGTTGACCCTCGCCGGTGCCGAACGCCGTGTTCCGCTGGGCGGCTGTGAGGTCGCCGATCCAGGCCGCGTGTGCCATGCCGCCGAAGCCGCGGATCGTCTGCCGCCGCACCGACGGGTTGATGAAGGCGGTGGCCGCCGCGGCCTCCGAGGCCCCCATGATGGACGTCGCGGCCGTGATGACCGGCAGGGCCCCCATCGTCGTCAGGACGTTTCTCCGGCTCACCAGTCTTCGCTCGCGGCTCACGGACTCGTTCTGATCTTGCGTCATGGCTCTTCCTCTCGGCTGTTGGTACCGGTACGCGCCTTCTCGGTCCCGTCGGCCCGGTCGGCGCCGGCCTCCGGCGTCGCCACTGGGATGGACCTCGACTGTGTTAGCGCTAACACCCTGTTCCTGATCGGCTCCCGAAATCACCGACGTTGACATTGCCTCGTACTGACCAGCACGCGAGCGCGACGGGATGCGGACCGCTGAGATGGCCGCGCGGAGGGGTGACACTTCACCGGAGTGTGGTTCCGCCCTCGGTACGGGTCAAGCATGAGGCGGGCGGCGAGCAGGCGAACTGTACGAATGTCTCGCCGAACCGTGAAAATTTCACTCGGGAATCTGTCGCCTGGCCTCGTTCCGATGCCTGGCCACCGTCACCCGTCGTCCATTGGAGATCTGGAGATCGCCGTTCTACGCTGACGGACGGTGTCGTTATGACGCCAGATCAGGGGCCGGAGTTCCGCTGGTGTCCCGGGTGCGTCTTCGGCGGCGAGCACCTCTCCGCGGGATATTCCGGCGACGGATACCCGCCGATGGTAGTCGCGGAAGGTCTGCACCTCGCCGTCACTGCGACAGGGATCCCACTGCGGGCCGTCCAGCTCGGTGTACGACATGCCCTTGTGCTCATAGTCGTGCATCGTGGCCACATAGACGGCCCAGACACGGAGCAATGAAGGCCGCGCCCGTATCGTGAGCAGCCCATTGATCCGTGCCACCTGGGCGGCCCGGCCGTCCGCCGTGGGGCGCCACCGCTGCCACCAGGTGCCGTCGGCCTGCTGGGTGCGCCACTCGTCGACTGCCACGTCGAGGCCCCAGGTATGCCATCGGACGGTTCCGGACCTGGTCCCTGGCCGGGGGAAGCGCCGGCCGAGGTGCTGAACGGCACGCGCCGGAAGGTGCGTCAGGTCGGCGGGGACGAGAACGATGGGGTCGCCTTGCTCGGCGTCGAAAGGGTTGGGATCGATGAATCGCCGATCAATGATCACCAGGGTGTCGGGCCGGCGCTGAAAGGACAGTCCCCACAGCAGGCGGCTGAGCAGCCGGGCGCCGTGCGGATCGGAGAGGACATGCCAGGTGTCGTGATGGAAGTTCGTGGAGAACCGGGCCCGGGTGCCGGGCCGAAGCGTGATCAGTGTGCAGTCTCGGCCGGCGGCCCGGAGGTGGTGCCGATGAAGCTTGAGGCGATCTCCGGACTGGCGGGTGTTGGATGGTCTGGCGCGCTTATGCTCCGGCATGGTTCACCAAGGTCCGTCCTTCCCGGTCGTCGATCTCACGAAAGCGTTTCGAGTACGCCTTCGGCAACCGAATTTCCGGGAGGAGACGTCGTGACACCGGGGGATGCCGGTCAGGTCGGCGATCCGCCTCTCCGTGGACGTGAACGGGCCGAGTGACGGCAGATGTCCGTACGGCGGACGCCTACCGTGGGCAGGCCGAGTTGTTCGAGGCTTGGCGCGAGCCTCCTGATCGGCCGGGTACGTGCCCGGGCTACTCTCGGCTAGCGTCTTGGCCCATGCGGCTTCATGTGGGATGTGCGATGTGGACCCATGCGCGATGGCAGGGGCGCTTCCTACCGCAGCAGCTCGCCCAGGGAGAGCGGCTGCGCGCGTACGCGACCTGGTGCAACGCGGTGGAGGGCAACACGACGTTCTACGCGACGCCGACGAAGGAGACGGTGGAGTCGTGGGCGCGGCAGACCGGGCCCGACTTCCGCCTCGTGGTCAAGCTGCCCAAGCCGATCACGCATGAGCGCCGCCTCCACGGCGCCGACGAGGAGCTCCGCTCGTTCCTGGACACGATGGAGCCGCTCGGGCCGCGGATCCACGCCCTCTGGATCCAGCTGCCGGGGTCGTTCGGCCCCACCGATGTCGGAGCCCTGGCCCACTTTCTCGGCCGGCTCCCCAGAACGTACGGCTATGCGGTCGAGGTCCGTCATCGCGCGTTCTTCGACGATCCCCGATCCGTACGGCTTCTCGAACGGGTCCTGAGCGAGGCGGCGGCCGAGTGGGTCCCGTTCGACACCGTCGCCTTCTTCCGGAGTCCGCCGACCAGTGATGCCGAACGGGACGCGTGGACGAAGAAACCCCGGGTGCCCCGCCGGTCCTCGGCGCTCACCGGCCACCCGATCGTCCGCTACCTCGGGCGGGACGACCCGGATCGTACGATCGAGGGCTGGCGGCCCTGGATCGGCACGGTCACGGAATGGCTGCGCGAAGGCCGCTCACCGACGGTCTTCATCCACACCCCCGACAACGCCGACGCGCTGATGCTGGCCCGTCGCTTTCACGATGACGTACGGACCGTCCTGCCCGAGCTCGAACCGCTGCCCGACCTGATGCCGGCCGAGCCGCCGACCCTTTTCTGATCACCGGCGGGCGGTGACCAGGAGGTACTCCCACTCCCATACGCCGTCCCTGTCGTGCCGGCGGGCGAGTTCGGCGAGATCGCGGTCCAGCGCGGCGACGCGCTCCGGCTGGTCGGCGATCCCTCGATAGGCGGCGATGGTCGGCCCGTAGTGAGACTTGAAGTAGTCGCGGAAGGCCTCCGGCGTGTCGAACAGGTCCACCCGTGCGATGTCGCGGCGCATCGTAAGATCCTGGACGAGTCCGCCCAGCAGGGAGCGGACATGCTCCTCGTCCCCCCACAGCGGCGGCGGCCGTACGCCCGGTGGAGGTGGGGCGAGGTACGGCTGCATCGCCGCGAACATCTGCCCGACGAAACCCTCGGGCGTCCAGTTCAACAGCCCGATCGTGCCGCCCGGCCGGCATACCCGTACCAGCTCGTCGGCGGCGGCGCGATGGTGCGGGGCGAACATCACGCCGACGCACGACATGACGACGTCGAACTCGCCGTCGGCGAACGGCAGCGCCTCGGCGTCGGCCACGCGCCACTCGATCTTCACGTTGTGCCGGGCGGCCTGCTCGCGTCCGGCGTCAAGCAGCTCCGGCGTCAGGTCGCAGGCCACCACCTCGCCCCCGGCCAACGCCGCCGGGACGGCCGCGTTGCCGGATCCGGTGGCGACGTCGAGCACCCGGTCTCCGGCTTCGACCTCGCACGATCGGACGAGGGTGGCGCCGAGCGTCGGGATGATCTCGCGGGCCAGGGCGGGATAGTCGCCGAGCGCCCACATCGCGCGATGCCTGGCCTTCAGGACACGGTCGTCCTCGGCGGCCGTCCCGTTCCGACGGTTCATACCGGTCACCTCCCGCGCAGGCGTCCCGCCGTACCCGTTCCCGTCCTGAGCGTCCTGTATGTCGTTCTCGCCCACATCATGTCTTTCTCGGCCACGTCACAGCGATTTCGTCCGTGATTGCCCGGGTAGCCTTGGGCGAGGTGCTTTCCCGGTAGGGCCGGGTAGGGGTCCGGCCGTCGCGAGTGGAGGTGGTTGCGGTGTGTGACTCCGTGAGTCGATCTCGTAACGTCTCCATGGATCGCTGACGCGCCGCGCTTTCCCTGGAACAGGCGACCGAGGCGCGACTTTTCCGCCCCCCGTGCCCCAGGCATGTGCGGAACGGGGGTTCCGCTTGTCGTGATGGGAACCGGCATGACGATCACCGAAGAACCCCGCCAGATCCGTGCGCGGATGAGTGCCGGCGATCTCGCCGGAATCGCGCGGACGCTCAAGGAACTGCCGACCGTCGAGATCGTCGATCTGCTCGAGGACCTCCCGCCGCGGGAGGCCGCCGTGGCGTTCCGGGTGCTGCCCAAGCAGACCGCCGTCGCGACGTTCGACCAGCTGCGGACCGCGACGCAGGCCGACCTCGTCGCCGAGCTCGGTCACGGACGCGTCGCCGACATTTTCGCCGAGCTCGACCCCGACGACCAGGTCGGGCTGCTCGACGAACTGCCGGCCAGGGTCGCCAAGGAGCTGCTGCGCTCCCTGCACGGCGAGGACCTGCAGGCGGCCATGGTCGTGCTCGGCTATCCACAGGGCTCGGTGGGGCGGCGCATGTCCCCCGAGTACGTGCACGCGCGGCCCGCCGAGACCGCGGCGACGGTGATCGACAGAGCCACCGTCCTGGCCGCGGTCTCCGAAACGATCTACACCATTCCGGTGATCAGCCATGACCGGGCGCTGCTCGGGGTGGTCAGCCTCCGGGAACTGCTCGCCGCCGAAGGCGATCGGGAAGTCGCGGAGTTGATGTCTCCGGCGATCGGCGCCCGCGCCACCGAGGACGCCGAGGAGGTGGCACGCAGATGCCTCGGCCACGGCATCCTGGCCATGCCGATCACCGACGACGAGAACCGGCTCGTCGGGCTGCTGACCATCGACGACGCCGCGAGGATCAGCCAGGCCGCGGCGGTGGAGGACCAGGCACGCGCCGGAGCCTCGGAACCGCTGCGCCGGCCCTATCTGCGTACCTCGGTGCGCAGCGTCACCAGGTCTCGGATCGTCTGGCTGCTCGTGCTCGCCATCTCGGCGATCCTCACGGTCAACGTGCTGGAGCTGTTCGAGGCCACGCTCGAACAGCGGGTCGCCCTCGCGCTGTTCATCCCCCTGCTCACCGGGATCGGCGGAAACACCGGCTCGCAGGCGGCCACCACCGTGACCCGCGCACTCGCCATGGGCGACATCCGGGCGCGGGATGTCGTCAGGGTGGCCTCCAAGGAGGCCAGGACCGGGCTGCTCCTCGGCGGTAATCTCGGCCTGCTCGGGCTGCTGCTCGCTTCACCGTTCTACGGCACGGAGTTCGGCGCCGTCATCGCCGTCACACTGCTGACGGTCTGCCCGCTCGCCGCGACCGTCGGCGGGGTCATGCCACTGGTCGCCAAGGCCTGCCGGGTGGACCCGGCCGTCTTCTCCACCCCTTTCATCTCCACGTTCTGCGATGCCACCGGTCTGCTCGTGTACTTCACCGTCGCCACACTCATGCTCGGCCTGTGACTCACCCGCCCGGGGGAGGTACTCCGTACCGATGTGGGACGCCTCTGACGCTGTTGATAATACGACGTAGTTGCAAAGGATTTGCAATAAGGGTCCAAGGCGTTCTACCTTCGGCGCATGACGTCCGCCTTGGTCCGCTTTGCCGCGCTTGTTGCCGTGACTACGCTTCTCGGACTGTCCGCCGCATGCTCGGCACCGTCGACCTCCGATGAGCCCGGGGGGAACGCCCGGCAGGCCGCGGCCGGTGACGGCTTCGTGCTCGGCCTCAGCTCCGAGCCCGACAACCTCAACCCGGTGCTCGGCTACGCCCCGGACGGGGGATCGCTCATCTTCGACGGTCTGGTGTCCCGAACCGCGGACCTGGAGCTCAAGCCCGCGCTCGCGGCAGAGCTCCCGAAGACCGATGACGCGGGCACGACCGTCACCTTCAGGCTGCGCACCGACGTTCGCTTCCACGACGGCACTCCGCTGACCAGCGCCGACGTCGCGTACACATATCAGGCGCTGCTCGACGAGAAGAACAACTCCAGCCTGCGCAGCGACTACGCCGCGATCAAGTCGGTGGAGGCGCCGGACCCGGAAACCGTGGTGTTCCACCTCAAGTACCCCTACGCGGCCTTCCTCCAGCGCGCCACGCTGGGGATCGTGCCCGAGCGGAGCCTGGACCGGCCGGACTTCAACACCAGGCCGGTCGGCACCGGCCCGTACCGCTTCGTGTCCTGGACCCCGGGCGACAAGATCGTGCTGGAGGCCGATCCGTCCTATTGGAACGGCGCTCCCGCCATCAAGAACCTGGTCCTGGCCTACGCGGCGGACGACAACGTCAGGGCGACCCGGATGGCGGCCGGCGAGTTCGACGCCGCGGTGCTGGCGCCCAAGGCCGCCGCGCGTTTCGACGGGACGGCGGGCATGACCGTCTACCGGGTGCCGAGCGCTGACTACCGCGGCGTGATGTTCCCGATGGAGGCTCCCGTCACCGGGGACAAGGCGATCAGGAAGGCGATCAGCCTGGCGCTGGACCGGTCGGCGATGGTGAAGACGATCCTCGCCGGGGCGGGCAGTGCCGCGTTCGGCCCGGTCGCCCCCGGCACCTCCTGGCACGACGCCGCCGTGCGGGGCTCCGACACCGCCGACCAGGCGCAGGCCGTACAGGTCCTGGAGCAGGCGGGATGGCAGGCCGGGCCGGACGGCATCCGGGTCAAGGACGGCACCCCGGCGCGATTCGCCCTCATGTATCCGGCGGGCGACTCGCTGCGCAAGGAGCTCGCACTGGCGGTCGCCTCCGACGCCAAGCGCGTCGGCATCGAGATCGAACTGGCCGGGCTGGACTGGGACGCGATCTATCCGCGCATGGCCAAGGACGCCCTGATCATGGGGTACGGGACGCCGTTCGACCCCGATCACACCAACTATGAGCTGTTCCACTCCGACTTCGTCGGCCAGGAGCCGTTCAACCCCGCCCGTTACCGGGACTCCGAGGTCGACGCGCTGCTGGAGCGGGGCCGGCGTACGGCGGACCCCGCGGAGCGCAAGCAGGCGTACGACGCGTTCCAGCAGCGGATCAGGGACGAGGAGCCCTGGGTCTATCTCGTCTACCTCCAGCACGTCTATGTCGTACGCGGCGAGTGGACGGGGATCACCCCCTCCGTCGAGCCGCACGAGCACGCCACCGGCGGGCTGTTCCGCGACATCGCCGAGTGGAAGCCCGCGTCGTGATCGCCGGGACCCGCCGCCGCCCGCGGTTCCGTACGGCCGCGCCGACCGTCTTGCGGCCCGACCTTCCCGCTGAGGTCGCGGCATGAGCAGGACGCTGGCTCGGATGGCGGTCTGGCGGGTGGCGTTCGCCGTACCACTGCTCTTCGCGGTCACGGCGGGCATGTTCGCCCTGGCCAAGGCATCGCCGTTCGACCCGATCAGGCAGTACCTGGGGGACCGGGCGCAGACGACGAGTCCCGAGGTCACCGCGCGGATCAGGGAGAACTGGGGCCTGGACCGGCCGCTCATCGAGCAGTACCTCGACTGGCTCGGGAGCCTGCTCCGGGGCGATCTCGGCGAGTCGCGGAGCCTGCACCGGCCGGTCACCGACGTGATCGGCGAACGGCTGGGCTGGTCGCTGCTCGTCGTCGGCGGCGCCATCGTGGTCATGCTGATCGTCAGCCTGGCCGTCGGGTTGCCGGCCGCCTGGCGGCGGGACTCCTGGCTCGACCGCTTCATCACCGGGACGGCCTATGCCAACGAGGCCGCCCCGGTCTTCTGGACCGGCCTCATCGCGATCTGGATCTTCGCGGTGCAGCTGCGCTGGCTGCCCTCCGGAGGGCTCACCGACGCGGCCGCGACCACGGTGCGGCCGGGCGACGTGCTGCGCCACATGATCCTTCCCGTGGCGGTGCTGGCCTTCTCCCAGTCCTCCTGGCTGCTGCTGTTCGTCCGCGAGTCGCTGATCAACACGTTGCGTGAGGATTTCGTGACCGGTGCGCGCGCCCGCGGTCTGCGTGAGCGGACGGTCCTGGTCAGGCACGCGCTCAGATCGGCGCTGCTGCCGTTCATCACCCTGCTCGGCGCGCGCATCCCGGAGCTGGTCACCGGGGCGATCCTGGTCGAGACGATCTTCTCCTGGCCGGGCGTGGCCGGCACGTCCGTGCAGGCCGCGCTCGCCGCCGACTTCCCGCTGCTCGCGGCGCTCACCCTGCTCGCCACGCTCGCGGTGGTCGTCGGAAACCTGCTCGCCGACGCGGCGTACGTGATCGCCGATCCGCGGGTCCGCGTGCTGGGGGTGAGCTGATGACCCAGACCTTCGATTCCGGGACCCGGCCGGGCGGACCGGGCAGATCGGGGAGATCGGGCGGCCTCTTCCGCAGGGATCCGGCGTTCCGGCGAGCCCCGGGGAGACGCCGCGGGTCGCCGCGGCTCGCGGTGGGCACGCTGATCGTGCTCGGTCTGGCCGTGCTCGTGGTGCCGGTCGTCGCCCGGCTCGACCAGCAACTGGTCGATCTGGGCGCCGCCTCCCTGCCTCCACGGCCGGCGCATCCGTTCGGCACCGACGAGATGGGGCGGGACGTACTGCTGCGCGCCGTGTACGGCCTGCGGGTCTCCCTGCTCGTCGGGCTCGTGGCCGCGCTGGTGTCGGTGACCATCGGAACCCTGGTGGGTCTCGTCTCCGGAGCGCTCGGCGGGATCGCCGACCGGTTCATCATGCGGGTCGTCGACGGCGTCAACTCCATTCCCCATCTGCTGCTCGGCATCTTCATCGTCGCGATGATCAAACCCAGCGTGGGCGCCGTCATCGTCTCGGTGGCGCTCACCCACTGGACCACCACCGCCCGGATCATCCGTTCGGAGGTGCTCGCCCTGCGCTCCCGGCCGTTCATCGACGCGGCGATCTCCGGCGGCTCGAGCAGGCTGCGCATCGTCCGCCGCCACTTCCTGCCGCATCTGGCGCCCCACGTCGCGCTCGCGGCGGTGCTCATGATGCCGCACGCGATCTGGCACGAGACCGCGCTCAGCTTCCTCGGCCTCGGGCTGCCGCCCCACCTCGCGTCGCTCGGCAACATGATCAACGATGGGGCCAGGTCGCTTCTCGCGGGCAACTGGTGGGCCTCGATCTTCCCCGGACTGTTCATCCTGCTGCCCACCCTGGCCATCTCGGCCCTGACTCAGTACTGGCGGGACCGGACCAGCCCGCGCTGGCGATCGGAGCTTCAGCTGTGAGTCACACCTTCACGAGTATCCGCACCTCCACGAGTTCTCAAACCGTTGGCATCGGCTCCCGGCTGCGCGTCGACGGTCTGTCGGTCCGCTTCCAGATCTCCGGGGTCGCCCCGGATCGGGCGACGGTCCACGCGGTGACCGACGCCCGATTCGAGGTACGGCAGGGCGAGTGCCTGGCCCTCGTCGGGGAGTCGGGCTGCGGCAAGTCGGTGATGGCGCACGCCCTTCTCGGGCTGCTGCCCGCCAACGCCGAGGTCACCGGCGCGGCCCGGCTGGAGACCGATGGAGCCGAGCCCGTCGACCTGGTCGGGGCGCCGGAGGCCGTACTGGCCCGCCGGGTGCGCGGCCGCATGATCGGCCTCGTCCCGCAGAGCCCGGCCGCGCATCTCACCCCGGTTCGTACGGCTCGCGCCCAGCTCGCCGAGGCACTCAGAGAGCTCGGGAGGCCGGCCGGATCGGACGACCTGGCCGCCCTGGCCAGGCGGGTCGGGCTCCGGCCGGCCGATCTCGACCTCTATCCCCATCAGCTCTCCGGAGGAATGGCGCAACGGGTGGCGAACGCCCTGGCGCTGGCCGGAGACCCCTGGCTGATCGTCGCGGACGAGCCCACCACCGGCCTCGACCGGCCCCTCGTCCAGACCATCGTGTCCGAGCTGCGGCGGCTCACCGACGAGGGACGTGCCGTCCTGCTCATCACCCATGACCTGCGCGCCGCCGAGCAGGTCGCCGACCGGGTCGCCGTGATGTACGCCGGCCGCATCGTCTCGCTCACCTCGGCGGCCGAGTTCTTCGCCCGGCCTCGCCATCCGTACGCCGCCGGACTGCTGGACGCGCTGCCCTCGCGCCGCTTCACCCCCATCCCCGGCCATCCGCCCGAGCTCACCATGCTCCCGGCCGGGTGCGCGTTCCGGCCACGCTGTCACCGGGCCACCGCGGCCTGCGAACGGCTGCCCGAACCGGACGAGGTCGCCTGCCATCACCCACTGGAGCACCATGTTGTTCGCTGAGGGGTCGCCTGCCGAAGGGCTGTGCGCCGACGGCATCACGGTCGCCTACGACCGCCGCCGAGTCCTGGACGGAACGTCGCTGACCGTGCGCCCGGGGATCGTGACCGGGCTCGCCGGTCCCAGCGGATGCGGCAAGTCCACGCTCGCCAGAGTGCTCGCGATGCTCCTGCGCCCGGCGGCCGGCCGTCTCACCGTCGACGGGACGGAGGTACGCCGCTGGCGCCACCGCGCCGACCTCCGCACCAGGGTCGCGTTGATCTTCCAGCAGCCCAGGCTCGCCGTCGATCCCCGTTTCACCCTGCTCGACGTCATCGTCGAACCGCTGCTCGCCGCGGGCCGCCCGGCCGCCGATGCGATCGCCCATGGTGAGCGGCTCGCCGACGAGATGGGCCTGACCGCCGACCTGCTCACCCGCCGTCCGCACGAGGTCTCCGACGGACAGCTGCAGCGCGCCTGCGTGGCGCGGGCGCTGGCGCTGCGGCCCCGCTACGTGATCTGCGACGAGATGACCACCATGCTCGACGCCTCCACGCAGGCCCACCTCGTCGCCCGCCTGGAGAGCTACCGGCAGGAGACGGGCGCGGGTGTGCTGGCCGTGACCCACGACACCGATCTCCTCGCCCGCTGGTGCGAGGCGGGCGCCGTCCACCATCTGCCTGCCCCGGACGGCACGTCACCCGTCCGCTGACGTCCCCGTCTCTCACCTCCCATATGCATCACCGATGAACTGGGATTGTGGCGCGGTCGCAGACGTTCGGCCGCCTCATCCATGTCCCGTCCGGCGCGACCTGAGATCTCACCGTCGAAGGGGCGCGGCTCTGGAGGAAATGTCACACTGGAGGCATGGACAGGGCATTGAACTACGCGAACATCCGCCCATACGCGGTTCCCCGTGCTCTGGAGGAGTTGGCAGGGCCCGCAGGTGGGATCGTCACGCTGCCCGGCTGGCTGGATTGGAGCCCGCGGCGCTCATACGACCTGTCCGATCCGGCGGCGCTACGGGTGATGTATGAGCAGGTCATCCAAGAAGGCCGGGAGCAGGATCTCAAGGCGTATCTGAACGCCGATCTGCTGGTGCGCGTCTGGCCTGAGCTGATCTTGCCGATGCGGGTCCGACTACTGTGGGAGTCACGGTTCACCTGGCTGCAGGATAGGGCCGCGTGATGGACCCCTTCCATCGGCGACTGATCGAGATTGGTCTCAGCGCCGCCGATCAGTACGGCTTCGCGCTGGCCGGTGGTTATGCCGTCCAGGCGTACGGGATCGTGGAGCGGCCAAGCGAGGACGTCGATCTGTTCGGCGCGCTGGACATGGACTGCCCGGCGGCGGCGGATCATGTGGCCGAGGCGTATCGTGCGGCTGGGTACCAGGCCGAGATCTTGCAGAGTACCGAGCGGTATGTCCGAATGTGGATCTCTGAGCCTGATTCGGATCGGGGATGCAAGGTCGAGGTCGTCGCGGACGTGCGGTTTCGGCCACCGGTGCGGATGGGGATGGGGCCGGTGCTCCATCCTGATGACGTTGCGGCTGGAAAGACTGAGGCATTGTTCAACCGTGCGCTCGCCCGTGACTTCATTGATGTGGATGCGCTCGTGGAATCTGGCCGGTACACGCGGGATCAACTTCTGGAGCTGGCCGCTCGCCGGGATGCCGGGTTCGATCGCAAGGTGTTCGCGGAGATGCTGGCGTATGTACGTCGTCGTACCGATGAGGAGTTCATTGTGTACGCCGTTGATGCAGTCGAGGCAGAGGCTATCAGGGAGCGCTTTGGCAGGTGGGAGAAGGAATTGCGGAAGAGTGAATGATTTCGGTTAGGGAAGCGTTAGCGGGGTACGTAAAACGAGTTCGCGCCAGCCTTACGAAGGACTGGCTTCACTGTCACCAAGCAACTTCTCGTTCCCGCGACGAATGGACTCACGGCTCGTCGCCGAACTCTGTCGGGATATACGTGACAGGCAGGTCAACCGAACAATTCATTTGGATTTTTCGTCATCCAAAAAATACAGGAAGCGTCGTTTTCCCCCGGTCCCGTCTTCCTTGGACACCGAGCGGGGGTCGGTGATCCGGATGGCGAAGCAGCCATGGTGTGGTTGGCCTGGCTTTCGGGAACGTCGGCCTTGGTCGTCGGCGCGGCTATTCTGATCAACAGATCAATTGCGCGGCCGGCCAGATCGGGACCTGGCCGCGCCACGGCAAGCTGATAAGAAAGGGGCAGGTCAGAACGGGTATCGGGCGGGCTCGCCGCGCATGGTGATCCAGCGGGTCTCGGTGAAGGCCTTGATGTTGGCGGTCGCGCCGCCGAAGCGAGACCCGGTGCCGGAGGCCCGTACGCCCCCGAAGGGCGCGTTGGCCTCGTCGTTCACGGTCTGGTCGTTGATGTGCACGATCCCGGTGGGGATCTGCTCGGCGACGGCGAGCCCGTGCATGACGTCACGGGTCACGATGCCGAGCGAGAGTCCGTACTCACTGGCCCCGGCCAGCTCCACGGCCTCCGCCACCGACGACACCCGGGTGACCGGCGCGACGGGGCCGAACACCTCCTCGGCGAAGGCCGGCGCCGTGACGGGGATGTCCGCCAGCACGGTGGGCCGGTAGAAGAGGCTCTCGTAGGACCCGCCCGCGGCGATCCTCGCGCCCTGGTCGGCGCTGGCCGTGACCATGGTGTGGATCTTGTCACGCTGTCCCGCGTCGATGACCGGTCCGAGCGCGACCTCGCCGGTCGCCGGGTCGCCGACAGAGAGCGCGTCCGCCTTCTCGGCGAGCCGTGCCACGAAATCGTCGTACAGGCGGTCGGCGACCAGGTGACGGCCGGTGGTCATGCAGATCTGGCCCTGGTGGAAGAACGACCCCCACGCGGCCAGGTTGACCGCGGCGTCGACGTCGGCATCGTCCAGCACGAGCAGCGCGGAGTTGCCGCCGAGCTCGAGGTGCGCGCGCTTGAGGTGCCTGCCCGCGAGCTCGCCGATCCGGCGGCCCACCGCGGTCGAGCCGGTGAACGAGATGACCCGGACGTTCGGATCGGTGATCAGCGCCTCGCCGACCTCGGCGCCGCCGGGCAGCATCTGCAGCACCCCCGGCGGCAGGCCGGCCTCCTCGAACACCCGGGCCATCAACGTGCCGCCGGTCACCGCGGTGCGGGGATCGGGCTTGAGCATGACCGCGTTGCCGAGCGCGAGCGCCGGGGCGACCGACCGGATGCCCAGGATGATCGGCACGTTGAACGGCGCGATCACGCCGACCACGCCGGCCGGCATCCGCCGCGCCAGGGACAGCCGGGGCTCTCCCGACGGGAGGATCTCGCCGATGGCCCGGCCGGGCAGCGAGGCCGCCTCATAGCACTCCTCGGCTGCGACGTGCAGCGCGAAGCCGGCCATCCCGGGGACCGCGCCGACCTCGCGGACGTTCCACCCGCCGATCTCCTCGGCGTGCCGCTGCCACAGGTCGCCGGCTCGGCGGAGCACGGCTGCGCGCTCGGTGTGCGGCAGCGCCGCCCACTCCCTCTGCGCCTTCACCGCGGTCGAAGCGGCCTCGGCGACGTCCTCCGGCGTCGCCTGTCCCATCCGGCCGAGCTCGTTTCCGGTGGCCGGCTCGATGACCGCGTAGTCGCCCCCGCGTCCGGCGGTCCACTCGCCGTTCTTGAAGATGTTCCCCTGCCAGTCGATGCCGTCGAGAAGTCCCACAGCGGGCGTCCTTTCCTGTTGTCCTCAGTGGTTCATGCGCAGCACGGGTTCGAGCACGTCGCCGCGGCGGTCGCCGTCTCCGCGCTCCTCCCCGTCGAGATCGGCGGGGGCGGGTACGGCCGGCCGCGGCAGCGGCGGGCACAGACGCTCGACGAGGCGGGCCGCTTCGAGCACGACGCCGTCGCGCATGGCGGCCCCGGCGAGCTGCAGCCCGACCGGCAGACCGTCGGCGAGCGCCACGGGTACGGAGATCGCGGGCAGCCCGGCCGCGTTGTACGCCGACGTGAGCCGGGTCAGCACGAGTTCGACGGGCCACTCCCGGCCGTCCACGTCGAGCACCATCGCCCCGATGGGGGGCGCCGTGACCGGCATGGTGGCGCAGGCCAGCACGTCGTACGTCTCCAGCGCCTCGTGCAGCGCGGCCGTCCGCCGCCGGATCGCGGCCTCGTTCCGCTCGACCTGCTCGGCGTCGAGCGGCGCCATCCGCATCAGCTCGGCG
Organism: Sphaerimonospora mesophila; assembly: GCF_001417795.1. NCBI lineage: Bacteria > Bacillati > Actinomycetota > Actinomycetes > Streptosporangiales > Streptosporangiaceae > Sphaerimonospora > Sphaerimonospora mesophila. The sequence continues at coordinate 31,074 of NZ_BCBX01000037.1, forward strand.
ATGTCGGACCCGAACGACTCGGGGTCCCGTTCGAAGGCCGCCCGGTGGAAGGCGCCCGCCTCGGCGACGATCCTGGCGAGAACGGCCTCGGGCAGCAGCGGATCGTCGGGGACGACGACGTCCTCGACGTGCACGCCGTTGTCTTCGAGCAGTGCCCGGGTGGCGGACATCGCCT